>CAXUIS010000038.1:24898-27045 GCA_964250915.1 uncultured Ktedonobacteraceae bacterium
GTGATAAAAGTCCTGTACGGGTCTGCTTTAGCACACCCAAGTAGGTGATAATGAAGAAAGTGAATGCAGTGTGACACAGCAAGTAAGTAATCCTTCTTCCCCATCAAAACAGGTTTCAGACCCATTGCCAAAGCCACCAAGACCTGTTTCCAAGAAGGGAATGCTCGCACTACTTGTGCTTGTTGGCATGCTTTTCTTGCTCTTCACAGGCCAACTACTCTGGAACTTGTCACAAGTGGTGGTGCGTAGAACGAGTACAACTCCGCGCCCAACGCCTACTGTTAATCAAAATAAAGATGTTGGACCTTTGTTGCCGCCAGGACAAGCAAACGCACCACAACTAACCCTACCCACAGGGAAATATGTTGTGTATGAGCAACAAAAAAATATTTCTATTGTTCCACTCGCAGGTGGACTTGCAACCGTATTAACAACTCCTGGCTACATCTACAATCTCGCGGTGCCACCGCGCATAACACCATCGGGTCAATTGCTTTACAGTGGTAATGGTTTATGGCTAACTGATATATTTGATGACATGCCCAAACAAATTGCGACACTTCCCGCAGGTCAAGTTATTACTTCTATGGTACTCAGTAGTGATGGTACAACCGTTGCATGGAGTACCGAACCTGCGAATGGCACTGGCAACAATATGTTGTATGCTGGCCCTTTAGAAAAATCTGTACCCGTCTACCAGCATGACGCGACGGACTGTCCATGCTATCGTGTCTTTGCGTTTTTGCAGCACAGCGGGTTACGAGCGAACTCAACAGTATTACTTACTGATGATCGAGGTGATCATCGCGCTGTGCATTATGGACTGTGGAGTCTGAACCTCGCTGATACACCTCTCGAAGACCCGCAGCAGCTCCTTCCTAGCGACGCACTGCAAGGACCACTTGCGCTTTCTTCTGATGGCATGACGCTTGTGTATTCGACCAATCAAGGTATTGTGCCCACAACTGATGATTTGAGCGTTCCCCTTGATATTGCAGCGTTGAACTACGCGAACAGCCTCTCAGTGGGGCGTATAAGTGTTTCTTCGGGTAATGACCACGATCCTGTATTACAAAGCACGCACGTTATTCTGCCGGAACAACACGATCTAAGTAATAGTGCAGACTATCATTGGGTGACAACGCCAACATTTGCTCCTGACGGTCACACGCTTGTATATATCGTGTTTTCGAGCGATGCACAAACACCGTTTGATCGTCACAACGCAGTGTATATGGTACACACGAATAGTTCTAGTGGACAGTTTGTGGTGGGAAAGCCACAATTGCTCGCAAACTCAACGGACCTTTTTGTTGAATTAGGAGCGTGGATAAATGCTTCTACGTTGACGTTCTACTCCGATGGTACGCTTTATGCATTGGACACGAGCAATGGTGCGGTTGCAACCGTTATACAAACAACAATGTATACACAAGTGATCGCGGTTGTACAAGGTGGCGATGCATGAAATTTGAGCAACCTTCTGCTCTACTCGTATGGGGGCAACGTCTTTTTCTCGTGCTTTTCGGCATATTTTGTGTCGCCTATCCTATTGCTGTAACTGGTGTTGCCTTTGATGTGCATCCCCCCTTTTCACTCGCGTGGGCTGGTAGTGCCTTGCTCTTTCTCGAAGGAATGCTGCTCATTGTGGCAGCAAGCTTACGTTATGGCTGGTTGCGCGGTGTGTGGGCAGGATTGATTGTGATCACGCTTTCATATCTGATAGAAGCGTTGGGAGTGGGAACAGGCTTTCCCTTTGGCATCTATCGCTACACCGATATACTCTTCCCCAAACTGCTTGGGGGAGTGCCAATGGCGGTAATGTTCGCGTGGGTGCTGATTGTGTTCGGGGCATACGGCTGGGTGCGTGCGGAGAAGCGACCTATTGGTATATCGGGAGCGTTATTGGGTGCAGCACTCGCAACACTTTTGGATTTAGAGATTGAGCCTGTTGCCGCGCACTTAGAACACTACTGGGAGTGGCTAGCTCCTGGACGCGTCAACTATTATGCTGTACCATTAGTAAACTTCGCGGCATGGTTCGTTGTCGCCTTCGTGTTGCTCCTGCTCGTTGATAGAGTGCTTTGGGAAACAGGGCGCCCGCAAGGGGACGCCCCTCCCATACAACGTGATGTAGTGGGAAGCGT
>CAXUIS010000039.1:0-26741 GCA_964250915.1 uncultured Ktedonobacteraceae bacterium
ATGCACTTCAGAATGCGCTAGTGGATATCACCTTGATTGATCGTAACAATCATCACGTATTCCAACCACTTTTATATCAAGTTGCCACTGCCGAACTCTCGCCAGCTGACATCTCTGGCCCCATTCGTCACATTCTTAGAAAGCAACGTAACACGAATGTGATGATGGCAGAGGTGACGGGTGTTGACCTTGCGCATCAGTATGTACATATGTCGCAGCGTTCCCTCCATTATGACTACCTGATTATTGCTACCGGTGCCACTCATAGCTACTTTGGGCATGATGAATGGGAGCGTTTTGCTCCTGGACTCAAAACTATTGCTGATGCAACAGCTATTCGTCGGAAGGTTTTGCTGGCATTCGAGGCGGCTGAAATGGAAACCGATCCTGCGAAACTTCAGGCACTTCTTACCTTTGTGCTTGTCGGTGCTGGTCCAACAGGTGTCGAAATGGCAGGTGCTATTGCGGAACTCGCACATAAAGCGTTAGCGAGCGATTTTCGCCATATGGATCCTAAACTAGCACGTATTCTTCTTATTGAAGCAGGCCCAAGAATGCTTATCGCGTTTCCAGAAAAGCTGGCAATGAAAGCGCAAAAAGCACTTGAAAAGTTGCATGTAGAGGTAAAAACACACACAGCCGTGACAAACATCGACGACGAAGGCGTTTTCCTTGGCGACACACATCTAAATGCAAAAACGGTGATCTGGACTGCTGGTGTTGTAGCATCATCTGCTGGCAAGTGGCTGAATGCGGAGGTAGACCGCGCGGGTCGCGTCAAAGTGCAAGAAGATTTGACGATTCCAGGATACACAAATGTGTTTGTGATTGGCGATACGGCAAGCGTATTCCAGAACGGAAAACCTCTTCCAGGTGTTGCACCTGTTGCTATGCAAGAGGGAACGTATGCTGCTTCTGTGATTGCAGACAGTATAGTAGGAAAAGAGAAAAGAAAACCTTTTCGCTATGCAAATAAAGGGAATCTTGCGACTGTTGGACGTGCCTATGGTCTTGCTGATTTTGGTTTGGTTCGCTTGACCGGATTTGTGGGATGGGCCTTCTGGCTCGCAGTCCATATCTTCTTCCTGATCGGCTTTCGTAATCGTTTCCTGGTTTTGTTTCAGTGGGCGTGGGCCTATCTTACGTTTCAACGCGGTGCTCGTCTGATTGTACAAGACGTTGTGCCAACTACGTTACCAATTGCTCAAACGGCTTATACGTCCTCTGAAAAAGAATTAGTCTAGCACCTGAGCTTGTCATTGCTTGTTTGCTATGCCTATAATCTTGAGATATCACAAATTCTGCTACGAGGTGAATGGTGCAAGACGTACATGCAACGCTTTCTATTGGAAGCGTTGTAAAGGATCGCTATATTGTTGAGGACCTGCTGGGCAAAGGCGGCTTTGGTGCCGTCTATCGTGTGCGAGATCAGCGCGTCAAAGGAAACCTGTTTGCCCTCAAAGAGGTCATTGACCCGAATAAAGAGGAACGCGAGCGTTTCGCCTTTGAATGCGAAGTGCTTACACGCCTTGATAATTCAGCACTTCCTCGTGTGTATCGTGTCTTTGAAGACAACAAAAATATTCGCGTCTACATGCTGATGGATTATGTCGCGGGTCCAAACCTGGAGACACTTCGTCAGCAACAACCTGAAAAGCGTTTCTCCTTATCTCACGCTATGAATATCATGAACCCTATCATGGACGCTGTGAGTTATTTACATGCACAGCAACCGCCGATTATTCATCGTGATATCAAACCTGCCAATATTATTGTTCCTCATGGAGAGAATGATTCTGTGCTCGTCGATTTTGGTATTGCGAAAGAGTATGAACAGGACTCCACCACAACCGCCGTCCGTCGTTGTTCTCCTGGATACGGCGCACCAGAACAATACGCTCACGGCACAAATTTGCGTACTGATATTTATGGACTTGCTGCAACATTATACGCAATACTTACAGGAGTTGTACCTACCGATGCGCTCTACCGTCTCACCCAAATGGGCAGTAGGAGCACTGATCCCCTTGAGCCTGTACAACAGCTTGCACCCAATATACCTACACATATCGCTGATGCTCTACATCGTGCGATGGCGATCAATAGCAACGAACGTTTTGCAACTGTTGAAGAGTTCCGGCAAGCGTTGAATGCGCAACCAGTTGTGCAACCAAGTGTAACTATAGTGCCTGTTGCAACGTCAAAACGGGTGGAAGATATTCCAACAAAGATTTTTCCGCCGACACGTAACATTCCTTCCTATGCAACGCTTGCACACTCTACAGAGGTAGCTCGTGAAAGACGACGAGGCGTATTGCCAGCCCTCTTTGCTTTACTCGCTCTCCTCGCGCTGATTGCAGGCGTGGTCTTTGGTACAGGCTGGTTTAAGGGACAACACTTTGGACAAACTGTTAGTGTGACCGCTACTACAAACCCTAAGCAAACAGCAACCCATACAACATCTGTAGTAACAGCAACACCGACCATGAACCCAACAGCGACGCCGACCACGAACCCAACAGCTGTGCCAACCACTGTACCGCCTACTGCAACTGCTGGTACAATACAGCAACCAACACAAGCTCTCTCCGTTTATCCAACGTTGGGAAAAACCTATGGGGGCCAATTGACGAACAAACTTGTCACACCAAATGAAAGTGCTCCTATCACTATCAGTAATGTTGCTCAAAATAATGCAAATATTAGTGGACACTTAGACATCGCTCCAGGACACGATCTACTAGGAAGTGGCAATTTTACTGGTACAGTGTCTACGAACAAAACAATACAATTTACTGTTCAAGAAACAGCTATTCTGCCTCTATTATTCACTGGAACAATAGGAGCAGATGGGTCTATGTCTGGTATATACTATGCCTCAAACCCTGATGGATCGCCTAATAATACGCAAGGACATGGCACATGGTCTACAAATCCTCCCTCTTCTTAATAGATAGTTCCCTCTTAATATATAACCCTATTTGAAACTTCATTTCGCCATTGCGCGTGTTACCAGAGTAAGAAGCATGAAAAATCATGTTTATGTTGAGCTGAAAATAACACAACGTTTTTTAAAATAAAGGAGATAGTGTAAAATGTATCCTTTCGACCAAAACAATCAGCAGATGTACCAACAGTATGCAAATTCGTGGGATCAGGGCACTTACTCGCAACTTCCCGAACAGCAAACTCGTCAAAACTACCAGCAGTTCGTTCAAAATGCGCCACCACAAATGGTTGAACAAGCGCATCAACAATATTATGAGCAAATGCCTCAGCAGCAGCGTGGGAACCTTATGCAAGGACTTATTGGTAGTTTGACCGGTCAAGGTTTTAACCCCCAGCAATCGGGTGCTCAGAATATCAACAATCCGCAAAATATGTCACCGCAAGATGCTGCACGTCTTACAGGCTATGCGCAACAGCAAAATCCTGATATTCTCCATCAAATCATGGGTCCTGGCGGTCCTTTAGGAAGCACTGGCGCAAAGCTTGCTGTAGCAGGTATCGCAGCCTTCGCTGCTAAGCAACTTCTTGGTGGTGGCGGTGGCGGCGGTTTGATGTAATCACTACAGACGATTGTAACAGTAAGAGTACGCTAGAAAACAAAGATACAAGGAAATATAATGACAACCACGGCGAATAAAACAACTAACGGAACACAAACGGGTGCACAGCCAAATTACCACCCTAAATCATATGAGCTTCAGAAGTATGGAGCAATTCATGCCGTACCATTGGGTATGCCAGAAGAGACCCTGAAGCAGAACGTTGGAATGCTAAACCAACTACTTGCCGACTCTATCACGCTTTATAATCTGTACAAAAAGCACCACTGGCAGGTGACAGGTCCCACCTTTTATCAGCTTCATTTGCTTCTCGACAAGCATGCTGATGAAGTATTGGAGACGGTTGATACAATTGCTGAGCGTATTCAGACACTTGGTGGAGTTACAACTGGTATGCCGTTTGAGGTTGCTGAGATGACCAAGATCGAGCGTCCACCTACAGGTGAAGAAGATATTCCCGCGATGCTAGCACGTACCGTCAATGCTCATGCAACTGTCATCAAGACGATCCGTGAAGGTATTGAGCAGACCGATGACAACAAAGATTATGCGACGAACGATCTTTTGAGTTCACGAGTTCTTCCAATGCATGAGTTGCAGGTCTGGTTCGTCTCTCAGCATCTAGTCAATACTCCAATTGTTGATAACACAGACGGAAACGCGAAGGCGTAGCTGCTTTACAATAAGACAAACAAATCACGGGAGTCTGCATTCCATACGGAACGCAGACTCCCGTGATTTGTTTGTAAGGAAAGATAGCACTTCACCCCTTAACTATGATATAATGCATCCCGCTATATAAAGTATCCCTTATCTATTCACGCACAGGCGGTAAACGAGGACAGGTTATGCTCTACGATCATACAAAAATTCTTATAAAAGCAGGAGATGGCGGTGATGGCTCGTCGCACTTCCGCCACGAAAAATTTGCTCCCTATGGAGGACCTGATGGTGGTGACGGTGGGCGCGGTGGTAGTGTCTACTTTGAAGCCACTCATAATATCAATACGCTCATCGACTACCGCTATCGTCACAGCTTTAAGGCCGGTTCCGGCGAAGATGGTATGCGCCAGAAAATGCACGGAGCTAAGGGTGAAGAGGTTGTGTTGCTTGTGCCACAAGGGACAATCATTCGCAACGCTGATACGCAGGAAACAATCGCTGATCTGGTTGAAGATGGACAACGGGTCATGATTGCACGCGGGGGGCGCGGAGGGCTTGGCAATACGCACTTTGTTACATCCACGAATCAGGCTCCTAAAGAAGCACAAAAGGGTGAGCCTGGACAAGAACTCTGGATAACGCTTGAATTGCGCTTGATCGCTGATGTCGGACTTGTTGGTTATCCAAACGCCGGTAAGTCTACGTTGCTTTCCGTTGTCACAGCAGCACGACCAAAGATCGCTGATTATCCATTTACCACACTCTCGCCAAATCTCGGCGTTGTCGAAGTTGGACAGCCACAATTTGGGGACGGCTACGGCTTTGTCCTTGCCGATATCCCTGGTCTTATTGAGGGTGCGGCACAAGGCGTTGGGTTAGGACACGAATTTCTCCGCCATATTCAGCGTACACGTCTTTTGCTACATATCCTCGATGGCTCATCTCCTGATCGCGATCCATGGGAAGATTTTCAGGCAATCAACCGCGAACTACATGAGTATGACGAGCGTCTTTCCACACGTCCGCAAGTAGTAGTGCTGAATAAGATGGACTTACCGGAGACTCAGGAGCAGTGGCCCGAACTCAAGGCAAAAGCTGAAGCGGCAGGCTATCCCGTCTTTGCTATCTCTGCCGCGTCTCACCAAGGGACCGAGGAACTTATGCAGTTCACCTCAAAGCGTCTAGGCGAGATACAGCAAGAAGAGGCAGAACGCGCCGAGGTTCAAGCGGTTGCGGATATGGCAGGCCCCGTACTACGTCCACAACCAGACGATGCTTTTGTTGTGACAAAAGAAAAAGGCGTGTATGTTGTCCGTGGCAAGCGAGTGGAACGCGCTGTGAGCATGACCAAACTTGACAACGAAGAAGGTATGGACCGTCTACAACTTACGCTGGAGAAGATGGGCGTTACTCAGGAGTTGGAAGCGGCAGGCGTACAGGTTGGTGATGTTGTGCGTTTTGGCAAAACCGAACTGCTGTGGGGCGAGTAAACGGAATGTAATAAACCCATGGACGCCCACAAGGGGCTAATCCTACTGTATGATGCTCTTGCGTGCTCCGCACACCGTCTATAGTAGGGTTAGCCCTTGTGGGCGTCCGTGAGTTTCCCAAAGTAATTTGTTAATCTACATCATCGGTCCCTACAAGATTTTTCCTATATTCATTAGCATCTCATACATAAGGCTACGCATTAAATGTAAGAATTGTGATATACTGATGCTACTGTAGTATGTACCATTTAGTCAAACCGGTATTTATCGTTCATGCCGTAGAATGCAGGTCGCGCTGATATATGGGAGAAACACTTACTCTTCTGTTTCGGAAACATAAAGAGCATGCATATGAAGTACAAGTAAGGGAAAGCTGGTCTGGTCGCACTGTCATTGGTAACTTCACACCTCCATATACAGGGAAGCAAGTAAATGCTTTACAAAAAAAACTTACGGGCCTGAAGAGTGACGATCAAGAATTACGCGTTATCGGTCAGCATCTCTTTTCTGCATTATGTGGCAACGAAGACTCTAGCGTAGGACAGCACGAGGTATCTGAGCAATCGGTTCAAGCTGTCTTACGTAGTGTTATTCAACGGACATTAAGACGACGTGGTACAGTTGCTTTAACCTTTTGTTTTGAGCCAGAGTGTGGCGAGTTTGTTCAATATCCCTGGGAACTTCTGCACAACGGCGATCATTTTTTACTCGCTTCGGGTATTTTCACGTTATCCAGAGCATTGTTACAACCAGACGATCCTGCGGGCTGTGAACTTCCCATCCACTTACCTATGCGCGTGTTGTATATCGGCTCTACTCCCTCTGATTGTGTGTCGTTAGAGACGGAACGCAGTTTTCAGGCACTCAATAACGGCCTCGCTCCCCTTATTGAGAGTGGTCAGGTGCAGGTAGACAAATTAGAGCCAGCGACGTTTGATGAGCTAGTACGCTACCTCAACTCCTATGGAGGAGTAAGCACGCTAAACGATAGCGAGACGGTGGCACCATGCTATGTTGTGCACTTTGATGGGCATGGAGCCTATGGCCGTCTCTGTACAAAGAATGCATGTGAAAAACTGAATGATGCCTCAGCTCAGAAGTGTATTGATTGTGGAGCATCACTCAAACGTATCAAGCCACAAACCTACTTATGCTTTTGTACAGAAACAGGGTGTAATCGTTATATTGATACGCAGTCGTTGCGTGATCTCTTCCTCAGCGGTGATGTACGTCTCGCTGTGTTTTCTGCATGCGAGACTGCGACAGTGAGTACTGTGCAATCACACAAGCAACGAAAAACAGCTGTTGATGCAACACTTGCAACCGCGCTTGTCATGGCACAAGTACCTGCTGTTGTTGCCATGCCTTTCTCTCTTCAAGACGACATCAGCCCAACATTCATCTATCATTTTTACGAAGCAGTTGCCGATGGTCGTACTCTGGAGGAAGCTCTCTCGCGTGCACGTCAGGCATTGCTTCCAACGCATCAAAGAAGCTGGTTCATTCCTGTTCTTTATCGACATGTTGTTGAGGGCAAAGAAGGGCCTGTTGCGCTTATAGCGAATGAGGATGAGGACACACCGGAAGAACACGATCATCCTCTTGAGCATCTGGATGCTCCTACAACATATATAGGGCGTGAGCAAGAACTACGTGACCTTAGTGAAATGCTCTCCTTAGCAACTCAAGATGGACGCGCGACTTCTGTGAAAACTTCTGTAAAAATGCGTCCTGGTACGCACCACATTGCCTTGACTGGCTCCCCTGGTATTGGCAAAAGTGCTCTTGCATGTGAAGCTATAGTGCGTAACCGAGAAAAATTTCCTGGTGGTATTGTTGGTATCTCACTACAAGGGGGCAAGTCTTTTGGTGATGCACTCATCGAAATTTTGCACCATTTGCATGTTCCTCTGAAATCAGGGCCAACTGCCGATCTAACACATCGTACACGGTTAGTGCTAAACACTTTACGTTCGTTAGCGAGTCGAGAATTGCCTTGTCTTTTCTTATTGGATCGTTTTGATGAGGTGAAAGATGCTACCGAGTTAGAGCAATGGCTGCATTTTTTGTGTGCCTTCCCACCAGAAGTTGTTGTTCTCGTCACATCCCGTTCAAATCCTGAGGCCATGACAGTTGTGGATGGCAATAATTGTCGTTGGTATGAGTACCACGTAGACAAAATGAAGGCTGTAGACCTGTTAAAATTGTTCCTAGACCTTGCCTCGTCCAACGGCCTTGACCAATACATTCACCTTGATGATCCCAAACAGCAAGCAATTTTACAAGAGATATGTACATTGCTTGATGGTTATCCGCTTGGGGCAGAGCTTATTTTTGGGGCGACACGTTCTATTGACGGAAAGATGTTTGCGCCAGAGGCGGCTACACGCTCTTTGGAAGAGATACGTGATGAACTTCATAATACGCCACTCGCGGGTATCCTTGCCGTCCTAGATGTCTCCTATCGACGCCTCTCGCTGCTCGCACGACTGCTCCTCGCATACCTTTCGGCCTTTAAACTACCGTTCAGTCGTGAACAAATTATTATGCTCGTCGCACCAGAGACTTCGGCAAGTACAGGGGAAGCTGTGCGACTGATTCGGCAACAAGATGCGTCTCGTGGATCAGTCGCTGCGATGGAAGAAATTTTTCCATCCGAACTTGCAGGAAATTGGCGTGGGGCACGCGATGAGTTGGTGCAGGCGTCATTCATTCAATTTGATGGGCGTGTCTACACAATACATCCTCAAGTGCGCCATTTTGCGATCTCTCACTTGCCTTTAGAAGAGCGGCGACGTGTGCATCGTTTAGTTGCAACATATTATTCTACCTTGCCTCAACCTAGTCCTGAAGAATGGCTTGCTGCCGTAGAACACTTGGAAAACGCAGGCGAGTCTCAGGATTTGCAGGAGGCCGTACAGGTTGCTGTGCGAGCATCGTGGGCACTTGGCGGGCGTGGTCATGCGCAGGAACTGCTTAGTATGCTTCGACGTGCTAATGTACATGCCTCTCGCTTAGGAGATAAAACAGGTGAAGGACAAATTCAGTGCTGTCTCGGTGCAATTCTACGCCAGTTAGGGCAATACGCTGAGGCCGAGGGGTGCTTAAGAAGTAGTTTAGAGTTTCACAAAGAACAACAAACACGTGATGAAGCTGGATGGGCGTTATATGAACTAGCGATGCTGTGTCGTGAAGAAGGAAATTTTCGGCAAGCGACTGTCTATGCACAAGAAGCACTGATGTTGTTCCGTGAGATAAGTGATGATAAAGGCACGGCGTGGATGCAGATGGTGCTTGGCGAAATACGACGTGGTTGTGGTGCATACTACGATGCGCTTGGACATTTTGATCAAGCGTTAACAAGTTTTATTGCACTACACAACAAAGAAGGTATTGCGTCAACATTACGAGACCGAGGCACCGTCTATGAGGCAATTGGCAAATATGCGGACGCATCAACCGATTATGAAGACGCGTTGCATCTATTTAATGAACTAGGGTTACGGGCCAGCCAAGCATGGGTCTTAGCCGATAAAAGTGTGATCTCCACTCAGCAAGGCAAATTAGATGAAGCAGAGAAAATATGTGTGGAGGCAATTACGATTTTCCGTGAGCAAGGAATACGGCGTGGTGAAGCGTGGGCATTGCGTGCGATTGGCGACATTATGCGAGATAGTCATGAACTAGAAAAAGCACGTGTGTATTATACTGAAGCTGAAACACTCTTCACTGCTCTGGGCAATCGTGCAGACCTTGCTCATGTTCTCAATGCGCTAGGTGCAATCTCTTTTGACGAAGCTGACTACCTTGCCGCACAAGAGCGTTATGAGCAAGCATATACGATTGCCCATGAGCAAGATGCGAAGCAAATAGAGGGACGTGCCCTGAGTGGCTTAGGTGATGTTGCACGAGCATTACAGCAACTTGACGATGCCGAGCATCACTACACCACCGCTTTTACCATTGCTACCGAGCTTGACACACCTACTGAGCAATGTGCCGTTCTCGGTCGCCAGGGACTCCTTTATCAGATACAAGGACGCTTTCCCAATGCTCTTGACAGCTTTGTTCATGCTCTTGCTCTTGATGTGCGATTAGGACATCCAACACGGAAGGAACTACAGTTGCGTGTTGAGAGCATGGTCAAAGAACATCACCTGGAAGAAGCATACACCACCTATTGCAAGCAATATAACCTAGGATGCGAAGACTAGTAGTAGTCTGTCAAAGTACATTTGGGACCGAAACCAGGGCGCCCGCAAGGGGACGCCCCTCCCATATGACATGGCTCCTCATGCGCGTTCGCATATGGGAGGGGCGTCCCCTTGCGGGCGCCCTTGCCCCAGCCACATCAAGATTGACAGACTAGTAGGGACCGATGTATCGCGTCCTTGTTACGATTGACATGCTGACAAGGACGCGATACATCGGTCCCTACATCAGAAACAAATGTCTACAGTGAACGTATAACAGGTCGTCCAATGAGTAGACACAGCGAGTAAATACCAACGATGGAAGCACAAACCACTACGGTCAAAGGACCACCTGCCAATGCAATCAACGCACTCGCTGGGAAATCACCTAGAGGGCGAATGCCCATAATACAAAGCGTATTCAGACTCATGATACGTCCCCGCATATAAGGTGGAACTCGTGTTTGTAGTAGTGTGATTGTTGAAGAACCTACCCCATTTTGTCCAACGCCTAAAATGATAAGCACGAACATTGAAAGCCAGAAATTTCTACTCACTCCAAATGCAATCAACGCTGTTGCCCATATGAGAAATGAAATTAAAAGCAAAAGCCCTTTGTGCTTGAAGTCACCCAGCGATGCTACTACCAACGCCCCTAGTATGACGCCCAATCCTGATGCGGAAAAAAGCAGACCAAGCTGAAATGGCTGAAGATGAAGGATTTGTGTTGCGAAAATGGGTAGAATTAACGAAGTGGATGGACCAAAGAATAACAGTGCTGCATATCCTGATAATATCCACGGAAGTGCTGGGTCTTTTCTTACAAATCTCAATGACTCACGAACAGACTCGAGCATTGGTCCACGGCGATCTCTGCTCTCTTGAGCGGCTTCGCTCGGAACTTTAAGTATATAGAGCACGACCAGAACGCCGAGAAAGCTGATGGCATTCAGGAAGAAATTTCCTGCGTACCCTACCAGATTCCCTCCAAAGTCAAAGCGTTGACCCAAAGTCGTGAATAATGCGAGCGTGAGGGCACCCAGAGTTGGGCCAATGAAGGCGGCACCATTGAAAACTACCGACTGTAACGTGACAGCATTCATCAGGTCTTCACGTGGGACGAGTATTGGGACAAGTGAAGAGCGGGCTGGTTGATCAAAGCTTAGTACTGTGCCAGAACAAAAGGCCAGTACAACAATCATCCAGACTTGAATAGTACCAGTAATAGTGAGCACGCCAAGTAAAAAGGCAAGCAGTAGCGATAGACTCTGTGTAATCAGCAGGAAACGCCGTTTATCTGATCGGTCGGCGATGCTGCCACCAATAAAAGCGAATAAGAAGAACGATGCTGCTTGTGCTAGTGAGACTATTCCAAGGGCAATAGGTGAATTGTGAGTAATTTTAAGCACAAGGAGACTTTGGGAGACTATTTGAAGCCATGTTCCAATAGATGAGACTATTAAACTAATCCATAAGAGTGTGAAATTACGATAGCGTAAAGCGCGAAACGTTTGTATACCTTTTCTAGGCGTTTTTGTTTCGGAGGCTTGCTGCGATGTAGGAGTCATTGACATATGTAGGAGCATCCTATCTTTAGTGTAGGCATAATCTGTTTTACCTATTATGTCAGAAGATGTTCGATTTCGACAAGACGGGTAAGTGCCATTTTTTCTGTCTACTATTCTAGAGAAACTCAAGGTAGACAGCGATTTATAGACATTTTAACAAGAAGACGTGTAAGCGGTCTACAATCCCGACGTTTTAGTGCAAACCGAGAGTATAGACCGCTTAGCATTATTTTGTAGATGAATGACGCAACAAACGCGTGAGCCATCCCCAACGTGAAGAGGATGCTGATGAATCAGGAGATAACGAGACAAGAGAACCTGTTTGGGCTACATACCCAAGTGTTGTGCTTCTTCCATTTGAGGAAGAGGACACCATTCTTTGCTCGTTGCTAAGAGGTGCTGTCACTTGCTGTTCCTCCACATCGTTATCTGTGGGAGTGTCATAGGGAAACGTTTGTTGAACTCCGAGAGGTGTCCACTCTCCAGCGTGTTCATCGATCTTTTCCTCGTTGCGTACTGGCTCGTGCGGATTAGGCAAATCCGCCGGTGGTAGATTTCCTGTAAGCACTGGCTCCTGCTCACGCATAATCTGGTCGCGTCGCATCGGCTGTGTCTCCTGCTTCTCAAGTGCGATGCGTGTATCAACTTCGGTAAGAAGTCGAGAAATCTCAGGCCGCAGCGCGCGGTTGCTTTCGGGTATACGTGTCCATTGAGCAAGTGCAGCTGGGTAGTATCCAGCGCGATAACAACAGAGACCGAGCATGGATCGTGCGTCAAAAATGTTCATACGTTGCCATAACACAAGCTCTTCGGCTGGCGTCTCAATAACGTCTTCACTTGCTTCGATAATCTCGACAAGATGATAGAGATTTACTCCCATGATACGGTAAGGATACCCATAGTATAACGCAAGTCTCCGACGACGTGTTCGTTCTGCTGGATGCTTGCCTACAAAGTAGCGCTTCGACCACGAACCGCTAGACCAGATAATCCACGCTAGCATAAGGGCGAGAATACGGCCCAGGTAGCGTTCCCATGAGAGCGGTGCCAAACCTGCCATAACGCCGAGTAATGCAAAGCATGCGCCTAATGCCCATGCTCCGTAAACCAAGCGGCGTCTATCCCAACCCAGCAGATCGAAATGGCAATGAAGTGGCGTTGCAAGAAAAGGAAGTGGAAACTCGGTGTGTGGTACAAATGTAGAGGTGCTTGCAAAGCGTAACACTTTCAGCTTACGGCGAAAGAAGCGGGTCATCAGGCGTGACTGAACGAGTGCTGAAAGACCTTCGAGAACGAATGCACCGCCAATTAAGTATAAACTGCTTTCCTGACGTGAAAAGACCGCGATCATCGCAAGAATACCACCGAGGGCTAGTGCTCCACTGTCACCCATAATGATAGACGAGCGACGCTTCGCTGTTCCTTTTCGACGGGCAGCCCACGACGAAGGCCAGTTCCAGGGTAGATAGCCAAGTACGCCCGCCGCACAAAGCAGAGATAGTACTTCTAATACAATGCCCCCTGAATGTTGTGGGTCAATGATACCTGTGATAATAATGCCAAACGCAAGTGCAGCACTAAAGACAAGACCACCTGCTAGACCGTCGAGACCATCACTGAAGTCAACAGACAACGAAGTAATACTGCCAATAACACCTGTCAATAGCATGAAGAAGATGAACCAACCAATATATGCAACCTGTCCAGGAAGAACTGGACAGGGTAGGTCAACGTTTGCAAGATGTCTATTGTTACATACCAATGCCCCAAGTAAAGGTAGGTCTTTATAGGGACTATAGGACTCTCTGCCGCCTGGGAGAAGAAAGAAGTAGAGAGCGGCAGCCGCAACCGATACGAGAAAGACGCCTGCAAACTTTGTGCGTTCTGAAAGCCCTTCTTTACTATATACTTTATTCCAGTCATCAGTAAACCCAACGACCATAAAACCAACAGTTGCACCAAGACCAATAAAAAGTAAAGTCCACTGGTCTTGCTTAAAATCGAGTAAGTAGCCAGCACCAATACCAGCACACACCATAGCAAGCGTAAATGCTGGTCCGCCGACAAGAGGAAGCTCAATCGTCTTTACCTCACGTGCACCAACTGGTAAATCAAGTCGGTGCATGCCAGGCTTATGCTCACCGCTACGAAACTTAGGAAACAACCTACCAGCTAGGCCACAAAATATCAGACTTGCTACCGCGCAGGTCACAAAAACGATCAACAACCATACCAGTGTTATTGGAATCATATGTTCTCCCAAAAAAGTTATAGCCTAGACATGTCACATACTCTAACGCGATAATTATGAATAGACGCTAACGTATAGATATTTTATTATTTAGAGGTATGTGTACTACATATATTGTACACCTTTTTGTTGCTTACTAAAAGCTCGCTTTTAGCAGGTCTCGTGCAATTTTTCGATCATCCCACGGAATCTTCTCACGTCCAACAATAATACTCTGCTCATGGCCTTTTCCAGCCAATACAAGTGTATCACCTGCATTCGCGTGAGCTATTGCAGTGCGAATAGCTTCTGTACGGTCCGCAATGCAAAGAAAGTCCTGTTCTTGTCGTTTGCCTTCAGCCTCTGCGCCAACCGCTATCTCACGCAAAATCTTTTCTCTGTTCTCTTCACGAGGGTCTTCATCTGTAATAACGAAAAAATCGGCCATCTGTGCAGCAATTCGTCCCATAACAGGACGTTTTTGTACATCACGTTCACCCGCAGAGCCGAATACAACCATTAGCTTTCCCGTTGTCAGGGGCCGCAGAGTCGCTAATACCTTTGCTAAGCTATCGGCAGTGTGTGCATAGTCAACAATGACTGTAAATGGTTGCCCCTCTTGTATGCTTTCCATGCGTCCAGTAACACCCTTGACTGATGCTAAACCATCTGCAATAGCATCGAGTGATACACCTTGGCTGTATGCCGTAGCAATTGCAGCAAGACAATTACTGACATTAAAACGTCCCACAAGCTGCGTCTCTATAAGCTGCTCTGCATCCGGTAGGAGAACACGGAAACGGGTGCTGTGAGCTTGTAACTGCACATCGACGGCACGTACTGATGCTGGTGTGTCAAGGCCGTAGTCAAGAATGGGAACGTGGCAGTATGGTTTAAGTATCTCGTAACTTACGTCATCTCGATTCAAAATGGCTACAGGGTGACTTCCAAGTCCTTTATCGCGGGTAGGGTCCAGCATCTCAAACAGCCGTGCTTTGGCACGTCGGTATGCGTCAAGCGTTTTGTGAAAATCCAGATGCTCCTGTGTGATGTTTGTGACAACGCCTACATCAAACGCACAACCGTGTACGCGTTGCAATACTAGCCCATGTGACGTTGCCTCAATGATTGCATGCGTTACCTTGGCGTCCACCATCTGGCGCAGCAATTGCTGTATTTCTACCGCCTCAAGCGTGCTTTGTCGCGTTGTATTTTCCCATTCCTGTCCAGGCATCTTAAAGTTCGCAGTTGTCATCAAACCTGTACGAAGTCCGGCAGCCTCAAAAATGGTGGTGATCAAATTGCTCGTTGTGGTCTTGCCATCGGTGCCAGTAACGCCAATTGTGCAAAGCTGTTGCGCCGGATAAGAATAGAAGGCGCAGGCAAGCTCGGCTAATGCAGTTCGTACGTCCGAGACTTCAATATACGGAATAGGAAGATGCCCTGTAAGTGGCTCTCCTAGTGCTACCACGGCTCCACGTCTTGCTGCATCGGTAATAAAGCGGCGACCATCCGTATGAACTCCTGGAACCGCCACAAAGAGCCATCCTTCCTCGACTCTTCGTGAGTCGTAGGTAATTCCCTGAATGGCAATTGAGGTATCAAGCTGAGTTGGTATCGAAATTGGTGGTTGCTCTACCTCCGCAAGAAGTTGTTGTAGCGTTTGAAATTGCATAGATGAATTATCATTTCTACTTATCTTAAGAGTAATGTCTCATAAAATTGTGTGTACATCTAATAATATAGACGAATATAAGCAGCCTTTTCTAGCTGACCTCCTGATTCTACAGAGATTAAGCGTATCCGTCAATCTCTATAGCCCATATATTATGTGCATTCAAAGCATTGAATTTTTCGTTTTACCCAAAAAAATCACACAATATTCACACAAAACCCTTGCATTCTTGTACAACATCCGTGTATCATTACTACTGCACACGATGCATTTTCACGAAGTGTACGTCGTGTGTAGTAGTACTGAATGTCCTTGTATTTACTCGTTATAGTGTACACGTCACCTGTTACAAGGTTTCATCCCACTTTCGTCACAGAAAGGACCGAACACATCATGGAAGAGCAGCAGATTCGAGATTTCGTTCATCGTGTTTCCACAGAAGAAACGCTTCGCACCGAACTAGCAAGCAATCCTCAGGGCGTCATCGAGCGCGAAAGTTTTTCGCCTAGAGTGGCCCAAGTGCTTATGCGACTCGTGCCCCATTTTGCTATAATTAAGAATGATGACGATAGCTATAGTTGGTGGAGATAACTATAAGCCGTAACTATCTCGGAAGCATGATGTATTGATGAATAGCTTCGAGCTTGTAAATGTTAAGCTGTTTGGCGAATATCAGCTTTTATTACGCGAACAGCTTAATACCTTTCTAAGCACTTTACACCCTTTAATAAGAAAAGATGTTATACGTGCTTTAGGAGAACCTGGAAAACTTCTTTCGCCTGTCGCTCCACTAAATTCAACACCCCCCGCTGGTATGTGGTCATTGCTTCCATTCTTAGTAGCTCAATACGTTGATCCTAATGTAGATAAACGACAAGCAGCTATCGTAGCAGTTTCTGTTGAATGCTTTATTTGTGCTCTTGATCTTCTGGACGATGTTGAAGACGAGGATCAGACCGCGATTGTAAAAGAGATTGGTGTTGCTCGTATCCTTAATGTATCTACAGCTCTCCTTGCTTTGACTAATCATCTACTACTTACTCTTACTCAAGCAGGTTTTCCCCAGGAACAGGTAGTACACCTCATAAACACAATACAAACTTCTCTTATCACTGCTGTTGAAGCACAACATCGTGATATTCTCGCTGAGCAACGAACAGCAGAAAGTTTTACCACTGAAGAATGTATAGAAATCAGCGAAGGCAAAGCTGGTTCGCTTATCCGTTTGGCATGCCTCATGGGAGCATTATATGCTGGTGCTAGTGATGAAATTGTATCTCAATTTTCTGAATTAGGTAGACTATTAGGTATAGCACATCAACTTGACAACGATAGTCGTGATATGTATGATATACTTCGCTACCAGCAAACGAATGAACAATCAGGAACTGTAAAAACGGATGTTGCTCGTCAAAAGAAAACTCTTCCTGTGGTCCTTGCTGCACACGCAATCTCTGTACTTCGACAATCTGCTTCCATATCAAAGCTGAAGGAGCAGAGAGTATGGGTCGATGTTTTACATGAGGGTATAATGACAACAAGGGGTATTAGCTTACTCTATCGTGAACATGCCTATGAGCAATTGCAACAAATAGAAGCTCAGCGTCCTATTTCTCATGCTTTACGTCTTTTGCTGGGCTTTGCTTAATTGCATTGATAAAAGATATAACTGTAGGAATGAGAAAACGTCTTATGAAACGCAACTTCTGGATGCGTATGCGTGCAAATCGCTTACTAGTTATTGTAGGTGTTGTACTAATATACATTATTTTGGCTTTTATAGATGTCAAACAAACATTCTCATATGTGACAAGCGGTCGCTCTTTTGTTTTGCCTCTATGGTTGTCCTTCGGTTTTTCACTTTCTGTTGCACTTATTTTTCTTGTCGTTGGTTCGCTTATTTGGTTCTATTCTCAAGATCGTCGTGTATCCTTCCTACTGTTTTTATTTTCTTGCTCTACAATGGTGGTATTTGAACTAGAAACAGCTACTTCGATCTCGCTAATAGGTAATCAATCTTTGAATACTTTGTCTAGTATCGCAACATCACTATCTTTTTTCCTTTTTGCTGTATTATTGCTTATTTTTCCAAAGAATCATCTTCTATCAAAATCGACGCGTTCTCAAAAACAAGTACGTAGCATTTTACTATCTCTATGGTACTCTCCTACTCGTTGGTACATTATTTTTCTCTTTTTTCTCTTTCTTTTGGCGCAAGTTGATAATGTTCTTGTTGGCTTAGACTATCCTAAAAGTGTACCTAGCTGGCTAGATATAAGTGCATCACTATCTGTTGTCTTTACTTTATCAGGATGTTTGATAACCATTATTATCTCTTTTCGCAAATCGAGCATTCGAGAGCGTGAGCAGCTACGATTTTTTGTGAGTGGAGTTATTCTGGCTTTGACTCCACTTTTGCTACTAACTATAATTCCTCAAACAGTTAGCTTCCTGGCTCCACATGCCATTGATCCGCAAATCACAACACTCACTGTCATCTTGCTTCCTATATCACTTGGGTACTCCATTCTGCGCTACCAAATCCTTGTTTTTGATAGCTATATCCGCCTAACAGTTAATGGAATTATTGGCTCTCTTTTCCTTGCAATACTGGCATATGTTGTGTATCTTCTATATACTTTATTAGTAAGAACTGTGCTTTCTCCCTTTGTAACTGCGGCTATTGTTATCATTGTGGCAGTTGTGCTTGCTCCTACGACATGGTGGTTAGCAAGGATATTGACGGAACGTGTGCTTTTCAAAGAGTCATTGCACTATCGGCAGCTCATAGACCGGCCGATCAAGGTAGGAAGCGAAGCCCTCGACTTAGAAAATGTGGGACAACTTATTGATGAAGCAGTTCTGCAAACATTTAAAACGCCGCAGGTTGGTCTTTTTGTTCTTGCTGAAGACACAGGCTGTTACCATATATTTCCACATTTGCAGGACGCACAACATGATGAGCCTCGTCGTATTCTCGCATCACGCCTTGCTTCATCGCTTTCAACAACGACATCATCCACTGCTATAGACGTGTTAGTGTTACAGGAGAGCGTCGAGAAACGCCTTGCAAACACGCGCCGACCTCTTCTCCTGCATGAAGTTACGCGAGCAGAAGAGGATATGCCCACTGGCTTGAGTCGCTATTTGACATCCTCTTCGCCGGATGAGCAAAACGATCCTCTCGTTACGCCTGTACGTTCGCAGGGTAAGATGATTGCCCTGCTTGTGCTCGGCGAACGTGCCGATCAACAGTCATATGCTGGTCCAGATTTTGAGATCGTAGAACTGTTACTTACACGCTACTCCTCTCTTTTAAATACTGCACGTCTACAAGAGCGCTCACGGCAGCATGCAGCCTTGCTTAACGATCTCTATAAGACAGGTACTATAACAACTGGAGAGTCGCCAGACCTCGAAAATGTCGTCTCTGCCTTTGCAAAAATTGCGGCTGATGCTACGACTGCAAGCGTTGAAATATGTTTATATAACGAAAAAGAGAAATTACTACAGCCAACAGCCCGCGTTGGTGTCGAGTCCCACTGGCTTTTGTCCAAAGCTGTTCAAGCAACGTCAGACGACTGGTTGTCATATTACTATGCGGGACAAAGAACATATCCGCAAATTAGTGGTTCTACGAGTACTCCACCTTGTTTACCCCAAAAGCCATACCTCCCATTTGCTTGGCTTCCTTTGAGGAAAGGTGAAAAGCAGCTTGGCATACTTATTCTTACCTATTCGCGTGCACATCTTTTTTTTGAGGAAGAGATACGTGTCCTGGAAATGTTTGCCGAGCAGTGCGCCACTACCATAGAGAATACACGCATCACTATAGAACTGCGTGCAGCGTATGAACGCCAGAAAGAACTGGATATTTTGAAGGACCAATTTATCATGACTGCTTCTCACGAGCTACGCACTCCTTTGACGGCAGTTCTCGGTTACATTGAACTTTTGGAAGAATATAATGGAACACTCAATGCCGATACACGTGGAGATTTCATCGCCAAGGCACATCGTGGATGTGATGAACTGACACTGATGGTAAACAACATTATGGATGCGAACCGTGTCCAGGCAGATGTCGATAACACAAAAATCACCGATGTTTCATTGCACGAGTCAGTCACTCATATTGTGGAGATTATTGAGTCTATAGCAACGCGCGAACAACGCACTATTTCGATTACTGTCTCTCCAACGCTCTTTGTCATGGCAGATGCTATGCGCTTACGTCAGGTGCTACTCAACCTTGTAAGTAACGCGCTTAAGTATTCGCCACATGAGACACCGATAGAAATTTCAGCTGAGGCCGATACTAAATATGCAACCGTCTGCGTTCGTGATTATGGTTCAGGAGTTCCACTTGAGGAGCAAAATCGGCTTTTTGAGCGTTTTGTACGCCTTGAGCGCGATATGAACAGTCCCACACGGGGAGCCGGTCTGGGCCTTTATATCTGTAGGCAGCTGATTGAGGCAATGGGTGGAACGATCTGGGTGCAAAGTACTGGACAAACAGGTGAAGGAAGCTTCTTCTTTTTTACGCTACGACTCGCGTCATCGCAGATACAAACGCGAGAGCAACACAATCTCTCTGCACTAGCATAAAGTGTACAAGCACCACGGGTTAGCTATACCCGACTTCTCTTCTCTTAACGTCTTTTTCTGGAAAGCATATATTTCGTCTGTATGCGAGTATAGAACAGTTGGTAGGAGATTACATAATGACTATTGTACAGGGAGAGACTATTAGTGTTACTCCTCGTCAGGCAGAGGTATTAACGTTTCTAGCAACAAGAGACCATTGGTCTGTGGGTGAAGTTGCTTCGACATTGGGAATTAGTTCGGCAGCTGCGACAAAAGCGATTGTACGTCTGGAACGCAAAGGATTGGTAACGCGTTCAATCGACATGATGGATCGGCGCTGCGTCAATGTACGCATCACGCACGCAGGCACTTCTATTCTTCATCACGCTCAGCAACAGAGAGCGTAAAAAGCAAGCGCAAGCTTTCTCCCTTGTCGAAGTTTTGCTTGCGCTCTATTTCCTCTATCACAATATAATGCGAGGCACAGGAGTTGCTCACGACGCTTCTGCCTTAACATATCCTTTGTCCTGGGCATATTTCCATAACGACTGCTGTAACTGACGGCGTGCACGTGAGATACGGCTCATCACTGTACCAATAGGGATTTGTAGTGCCTCCGCAATCTCTTTATACGAAAGTCCCTCAATATCAGCCAGAACTACAGCCATACGAAAGTTGGGCGGCAAGTCGTTTAACGCTTTGAATACATCCTCGTCCAGGTATTTACTCAGTACCTCTTCTTCCGCACCTGCACTAAGTTCCTGCCCATTTAAATCTCTAATCTGGTTATAGAGATAAAATTCCTCTCCATCCGGTAATGGTGATGGTGTTGGATGTGCTGCTTGCTTACGATAGCGATTGATCGCGGACGTGTTCAAGATACGGAAAAGCCATGCACGCAGATTCGTTCCAGGTTGATAGGTGTGTGCAAAACGAAAGGCTTTCAACATCGTCTCTTGCACGAGGTCTTCCGCCTCTTGTCGATTATTCGTCATACGTAAAGCTGTACGATAAAGACTATCTAACTGGGCGAGAACGCCCGCTTCAAAGTCTTCGGATGGTGGTGGAGACTGTACGCTTGTGTTTTTCTCTTCTTCTTGTTGTTCCTGTGATGGCACTGGCTCCTGTATATCTTTTGTCGCACTTACGTTCTGTTGAGTTGTATTTGTTGCTGAAGATTGTACGGTTAAGGGTCTCTCTTCAAATGCTGACTGTTCCGGCATCACGCGCTCCTCTTGCCAGATGCCCCTATGACATCTGCCCTTTCTCTCAGAGAAAGTACTCTTCTTAGTATATCGCACTCGCATCAAGAATGAAAGTCTCTGAGAAAATGAAAGGGAATAGAATCCTGCCCGAAATATGTTAGAATGTGCAGAGAGGATGATGCATCTATGTAGGAGAAAGTTTTATGGATGACTGTATGGATTGTGTTGAGACCGTCGCTCGCTTGCATCTTTATATAGATAGAGAGCTAAGCGATGAAGAAATTGTTATTGTGCAGCAACACCTTGAGCAGTGTCAGCAATGTGACTGCCGCTTCCATTTTGATATCAGCATTAAGCGACTCATTCATGAGCGGTGTGCAGTTGAGCGTGCACCCGATCACTTACGAGAGAGAGTACTGCATTTACTTCATGCATCACGCACTGGCACCATTGTAATCGACACTGAGTTCGAGACGGAAATGCGCGTGGAGCTTGAGGACCGCTAACGCTTTTCCTGCCGTTGGTTTAAAGACCAAGGGTGTGGAGAAGCGTTAGCTTCAATTGTGCTAGTAGAAGCATCTCCCCCACTGCGAAGACGAACGTAACGCCCAAGAATGGCAACAATTCGCTAAACCGCTCGAATGTCTCGTCGCGTCTTGTTACACCTACAAAGACAAGAAGGTTTAGACTTCCTAATGCCATGAGAACACCACCTGTACTTAAGAGCGCAATAGGATACAAGATGAGCGCGTTCTGCGAAGCGACGACAAAGAAACAGATAATGAGCAGTGGGATGTAGTGAAGCAATTCTTGCCAGGATGCTACACTACGCATCGCGTTGTAACCGCGCCACAACAAGCGGTTCAGCATCGGCAACAGTAGCAAAGCCATTGCTAATCCTGTCACAAGTCCTGTTGCGAGTCGTAGCAAATTATTTGGTTGATAAAGATGCTGTAGACCTACATCGAGTAAAAAAGAATTGAAGCCGTCAACAGCAAGTGCTATCACTCCTCCAACAAGTACCACAAGAAGAGGCCAACGTGGAAGGTGCTGTGCGCGTCCTCGTCCTTTTCCATAGAGGGTAGTGAGCGTGACAAGAAAGCCAAGATAGATGCCGGTGTTGCGTGCGCACAATGGAAGCCTTTCGCCTCCTGGATAAAACGAATGCGATGCGAATTGGGCGCATATACCACTATCAAGCCAACTCATCCGATTAAGTACCGATGCCCCTGGAAAAAAGAGTAGGGTCGCAAGAAGAGTAAGTGCGAATGCCACTATTCCAACTGCTAACCATCGTATTGGTCGCTTCTCCTGATTGAATTGTGCTATATGTTGTATGTTCATAAAAGTGTTCCAAAATGGAAGAGTGCACTGAACTGAAGCAGCATATTAAAAAATATAGCCACTCCTGCCACGATCATCAATACGCCAGTCCCTATTTCAATTTTCGCAAGATGCGGCTTGAACCACTTCAGGATTTTGCTCACCTGATTAAGCCCCAAACCAAGCAGTAGAAATGGTACACCCAGTCCAAGCGAGTATACTAATAGTAAGACTACTCCTTGCTTTAGCGTTGCAGCTTGCCCTGCAAGTGCTAGAATGACACCAAGAATTGGACCTACACACGGACTCCAGCCGATAGCGAAGACGATACCCGTTAAGATAGACGCGGCATAACTTGGGCGCGTCGGACGAAACTCAAAGCGTTTCTGCCAATATAGCAACGGTATCTTGAGGAGTCCAGTTAAGTGAAGTCCAACAAGAACAAGCAAGACTCCCCCAATTTGCCGCAGGAGAAATTGCTGCGTACGTAAAAAACTTCCTAGTGTGCTTGCTGTAGCTCCTAACGCGACAAACGCGAGTGTAAAGCCAAGCACAAAGAGAGCTGCATGCAAAAACGTGACAAGACGTGCAGATGAGAATTGTTTCTCTCCTTCCGATTGATAGACGCTCTGTCCAACTAGTTGTGCTAAATAAATCGGCACTAGTGGCAAAACGCAAGGGGAAAGAAATGATACTAGCCCCGCTACAAAGGCAACACCTATATTTATCTGTGAGGAATTCATGTTCGCTCTAACTCCTGAGAACTCGTACTCTGGTATAGTATAGAGCTTCAGGCAGTCGTATGCAACTACATTAGCGTGAAGAAACCTTAAAGAGACGCTGTAATTGGCTCCAGAATGTATGCTTTGTGTGCTCAAGTGGCGTTGACGACGTTTTAATGGTATCCCGTTGCTCAAGAGGAAGTGGATTTGTGGAAATAACCACTGGTAGTGTTGGTCGTTCAGGCTCACGTAGTGCATGGTTTTCTGGTACAGAAGTCGGCAAAGAAGATATACTTGCATTCTCTGATGATGGTGATGCAGAAACGATAATATCTTCATAAGCAGGACGTTGTGCGCTTGGACGTTTTGGTAGCTGTATCACTATACGTTCACGTAGTCCCTGACTTGTTGGAACGCTACCTGATGGTTGAGATGATAGAGGCATTGCTGGGGAAGGCACCAGTAATGCTCGTAAGTCACGAGCCATAAGTCCTGCGTCTTCGTAACGCTCCTCTCGATCTCTTGCCATCGCGGTAAGAATGATGTGTTCTAACTCTGGTGTTATTTCATGGTTTAATATAGTTGGTGAATGTGCTGAACCTGTAATAATTGCCTGAGTCAACTCAGGCATAGAGCGTCCAGTAAATGGGCGTTGACCCGTCACCATCTCATATAAGACAACACCCAATGCATAGACATCGCTTCGGTTGTCCAATGTATTGCCCCATACCTGCTCTGGTGATGCATAATAGATACTACCAACAAGCGTTTTTGCAACGGTAATTGGTTGATGGCCTGTCGCTCGTGCAAGGCCAAAATCCATCACCTTAATTTTTCCCCAACGATTCAGCATCAAATTTTCGGGCTTGATATCACGATGAATAACATCGCGCTCTTTGTATGCTGCGTCAAGAGCATCGGCAATCTGTGCTCCATATTCGAGTGCAAGATGCTGAGGAATAGTGCCATCGAGGTAAAGCAGGTTGGAGAGTGTGGGACCTTGTATGTATTCCATGACAAAATAAAGAAGTTTGTTTTGCTGTCCAGCATCATAAATATGTACAATATTGGGATGGTTCAGACCCGCAATGATTTGTGCCTCACGGATAAAACGTGCTATATAGGAGACATCGCGTGCAAGTCCCATCGGCAAGACTTTGATGGCAACTTCGCGCCCAAGTGCGATCTGTTTTCCCCGATACACAACGCCCATAGAGCCATGCCCAATCTCTTCTTCTAACTGGTACCCACCAAGGCTCTGACCAGCCAATTCATTCATGTCTATACATCCTCAAGTTTCTATCCCACGGTAACAACATACTACATCCTCAAACTTCTTACTGGATAAACGTACAACAACTACGCTAATAGTGTATGTGACCCTAATGTACTGCAAATTTAGGCAGAAAATAGAACATGCCACGTTGTAGGGCGCAATTCATTGCGCCCTACAACGTGGCATGTTCTATACTTTCAGCATAGCTACTACCACATCGTTAGTCGAGATAATCTTTCAGAATGCGGCTCGCTTGCGGATGCCGTAGTTTACGAATCGCTCGCTCCTCGATTTGACGCACACGTTCACGTGTCACCTTGAGCTTCTTACCGACTTCTTCTAGGGTGTGGTCATGGTCGTCCACCAGACCAAAGCGTAACTCGATAACCTGTCGTTCTCTCAACGTTAGTTGTCCTAGCACCTTGCGAATCTCTTCGCGCAAGAGATGCTGGTCCGTTATCTCACTTGGCCCACGCTCGCGTACATCTTCAATAATGTCTCCCAGCGTGTTCTCTTCCTCTTCAGAAAGAGGAGCGTCAAGCGAGAAAACCTTCTCAGCCCAGATCAATAACTCGCTTACGCGTTCTGGCGTCATATTCAACCGCTCGCCGATATCATCTGGCGTTGGTTCGCGTCCCATCTCTTGATAGAGTTGACGCGTAGTGCGCTTCACGCGCATCACCTCTTCCATAATATAGACAGGAAGGCGAACGACACGCGTTCCTTCAAGAATAGAGCGCGTAATGGCTTGTTTGATCCACCAGGTAGCGTAGGTAGAGAAACGAAAGCCTTTCTTATAATCAAACTTCGTGACGGCGCGGATAAGACCTATATTGCCCTCACCGATCAGGTCTTCGAGGGATAATCCTTGACCAACATATTTCTTGGCGATGCTCACCACGAGTCTCAGGTTCGCCTCAATCAGGTGATCTCTGGCTTCCTTCTCACCGTTCTCGGCTCGTTCAGCAAGACGCGATTCGTTGGACGCATTGAGGAGAGGAATGCGTGAAATCTCACGTAGGTAAAGGCGTAGACTGTCGCTTTGCGCCAGGTTACTCAGATCAGCGTCCTGTATCGTATCGCGTTCTGAGTCAATCGCCTTGTCACGGTCACGGTCTGCATCAAACATCACATTTCGTTCCAAGTGCTTGCTCTCTTCTTCTGCAACACATACGTAGATTGTTCAGTCTTGGCTTATTGTATCATACGAGTGGATGATTGCAACTAGCATGTTGTCTTTCGTTTGTATAGAGTTCTAACAAACAGTTATAACAACTTTATTTCCTCTCTGTAGATACGCATAATTTTCTTTGTCTATATACATACGTCGGCAAAATATCTTTTCTCGCTAGTTTTCTCATACAGTAGAACAATTGGAGGCAGGTGAGGCCAAATTTGGCCTCGCCTGCCTCCAATTGTTCTACACTCTTCCGCTACGAGAGAGTCAAGTAGACGTAATCTTTTTGCAAGATAACATCTACATCTGCTGCATGCCCACAACATTCTTTACATCCGAAACGTAATTACGTCTGTATAGGTAGATAAGATGGATCAGAAAGAAGGATGCGCTCATATATGAGCTTACCAGTTGCATTGACGCCGGGGACGGTAATCGGAAATAACTACGTCATTGGGTCACTCATCAATAGTGGCGGCTTTGGTGCGGTTTATCGCGCCATCGACCAGAGTGAGGGCAATCGTCCTTGTGCCATAAAAGAGACTTATGATGTGACACCAGTCGCACGTCGTCAAGCATTGATGGAGGCAAGCGTTCTTTTCACCGTCAGAAGCGAAAATTTACCGCAGGTCTATGATGCGTTAGAGGCTAATGGTCGCTTTTATCTCGTCATGCAACTTATTGAAGGGCAAGACCTACTACAACTACTCAAAGACCGGGTAGCTATTCGTCGTATGGCGGACGTAGGAGAGCAGGAGCCTCATCAAGCGTCACAGGGACCATGCAGCGAGCAAGAGGTGTTGGCGTGGATGCTGCCCATCATGGATATATTGCAGGAACTGCATAGTCGCAAGCCAGCCGTTGTTCATCGCGACATCAAGCCAGCAAATATTATTCTTACGCCAAATTCAACAACTGTCCTCGTCGATTTCGGCCTGACCAAGCTGTATGACCCACGTAGCAATGGAACGCAGTCGTTAGGACGAGCCGTCTCACCAGGCTTTAGTCCGATTGAGCAATATACAGGACATACAGGTCCGCAATCAGATATCTATGCGATGGC
>CAXUIS010000040.1:0-15853 GCA_964250915.1 uncultured Ktedonobacteraceae bacterium
ACTACTCTTCGCGGGCTTATGTCGATTTCTCGCGGGACGCTTTGGTCGTTAGGTACCACTTTCTGTAATATGTGCGGTTTAGAATGAGTTCGGGGAAAAAGGCGATCTTGAGAATAAGGTCGCCTTTATTACATAGTAATTCAAAATGAGGAGTCGTGCAAAAGCACTTCTATGCATTAAAGACCGTTACGCTGGAATACGCAGCCACCGAGGAACACGCGCATTATACTCAGCAACGTAAGCATTACGTTCTTCTGAACTCATCTTATTAAGCATTGCTTGACGATGGCGCAAGAGGTCTTTCTGGTTTTTAGGCTCTCGTGATGAACGATGCTGATTGGTAAAAATGTTTGGGCTACAGAAGACATTGCGCCTTCTCCAAGGTTCAGGAGCATCCTTTTGTAACGAGGCACGCATGACAGGATTATCAAAAGGGCCTGTCATATACCAGGGAGAGGACAAGATATAGGTAGAGTTGTATGCCCATAGTGGACACTGAAGCCGATATCGCTTGGCGAGATATTCAGCTGCACCAGCACAAAAAGCAGCCCATCGAGATTGGTCGTCAGTGGGGTTCTCTGGTATCTGTAGTGGGGCATCAAGAAGAGCCTGACGATTTCGTGTATTATAGAGAAAGAACTCATTCATAAAGTTTCCAAAAGCAATACGAAACTCTTCCCCTACACACAATTCCTGATAAGCACGTGCAAGTGTCTGAAGGTCTGTACTCATGCTCTTTTCCTCTCTGAGAAGCTTCTTTCTCCTCTTGATTGTTTTTCTAGCATAACATATTTTTTACCTTCTGACTATCCATTATTTCCAAAGATAGTATCCAGCGTTTTAGAAAGTTCATGAAAGTCTTGTTTTTCTTTGAGAGGGAAAAAGCGGTCTACAGTTGCTTGTGCTTGTAAGCGAGTTTTCACATCAAGTTGTGTACATAATATAGCAATATCACCATAATCTTTGTTAGCACGTCCTGCCATCAATTTACAAGCAAGGATATACCCTGCATCAATGGGAACATATAGATGCAATTTGCGGTACGATCGGAAGAGACGGACTGCTGGTAGAGGTCCCATGTCTTGCAAAAACATGGAACAATCATCGTTAAACCACATACGTTTACTTCCTCTTAACCCATGATTCTTCCCAATGGTCTCGATAACACGTCGAACACGCCGTGTTGTCTGATTAAGTTCATAGACCAAAGACGCCTCTTCCATACCTTCCAAGCTGGTAATAATCACATCAACGTCATCTGTCTGCCGACTAATCATATCAGTTAGGATAAGGAATGCTCCCCCAACCACAATGACGCTCATCGGTTCTGAACTGGGAAACGCCGTACATAACGCTTCATCCATTTCAAGAAAGTACTCTTCTAACATCTGCTTATTCATAAAGTTCCACTTTCCTATATGATAGTAGATATTCTATCACTATTAACTCTTCTTCCTTATTAGCAGAAAAGTGGCATAGCTTGTAATTGAACTGACCCTCTAGGACCAAGCGTCAACATCCTCCTTAAACATAAGCCGTCTCAAGTTCAATAGAGGGCATATCTCAAACGAGGGAGTATAATAGTTTTATTGGTTCAACTAATAAATTGGTTCAACTAATAAATATAAGTGGAGAGGTAGTATAATGACAAATTTTGATTTCATCCAGGGAGAAGATTTTCGTTCTTCACTCGAAGCAGATTATCGAGAAATGAATTTGGCGATGGAAGTAGGAGCTTGGAAAGCTACTCATGTATTAGCTGGAAGCATCATTGAAGCATTACTAGCTGATCACCTAATTACTTCTGCATACAATGGGGAACCACCCGACAACATATTATCAAAGGGCCTAAATTATTTAATTATTACATGTAGTGGTTTAGGCATCATCACCGATAAAACAAAGCAACTATCTCTAGTAGTCAACGAGTATAGAAACTTAATTCATCCAGGAAAAGTTATTAGAGAGCAAATGACCGTTGATAAGGAGGGAGCTACTGTAGCATCCGCACTTGTAAATATGGTTATTAGAGAAATAACAGTTGCTAAGCAAGTAAGCTATGGATATACAGCAGAGCAAATAGCAGATAAAATTGTGACTGATAGTGCAGCAATATCTGTATTAAGCGGTCTACTTACCAACACAAACGATCATGAAAAATTTCGCCTCTTAAGTGAGATTTTGCCTCAAAGATATTTCTATCTATGGAACTTAGATGAGCCTGTAGGTTCAGCACTATCATCAATAGGAATATGCTTTCGTGAAATCTATGAAAATGTTTCAGTTGAAATCAAAAGAAAAACAGCAAATAGCTTTATTAAAATTATCAAAGAAGGAACTGGTAGCACCATAGATAGCTACCTTTTAACATTCTTCAAAGCAGCTGATTTAGAACACTATCCTAGCGATGATGTTCAACTAATTAAACGCCGTATTTTTTTAACCTTTCCAAAAGCATTAGCCAACGATTGATTGATAGATTATATGGAATAGAAAAATTTTTGACACTCGATGAAGTTGAAGAGCTTACAAATTTACTTTTAAAAGCTAAGATCAGCAATCAGAATGAAGAGGCAGCATTCCAACTCATAATTATGTTGTATCCCGATGATAATGAAGAGCTTTCTGCAAAAGTTATCAGAAGAGAATACAGGAGATTAATAAACTCTTTGGAGAACTCAATAGATAGAGAAGGAAAAGCAAATGATTTAAAACGTGAACTGGACGATTTGCGTGAAAAGGCACAGTTTGCCTACGAATTACAACATCTTTCCGAAGATGAGCTTTATCAACAACAAGCAACGGATATATTTTACGAAGCAGTATACGATGGGCTTGATGAAAATGATTAAATAAAAATAACGCCTAAACGAGATAAGATAGTATGCTTTCGGAACACAACATATAAAATGAAGGTTACGGAATGCAGAAATCTTTTCAAGGAGCGACCACTCACTTCGCGCCAAGCAGAGAAAAAGAGGGAATAAGCACAACAGATACTGTTATGCACATTCCCTTTAACCCTCTTGAGAGGCCAAAAGAGAGGCTTATTCTTCCCTCAACCACTTCGCCACATCAGGCGCAAAGTACGTTATTATCATGTCCGCACCTGCTCGCCTGATACCCGTCAGCACCTCCATCACGACGCGTTTTTCGTCGATCCAGCCGTTTTGGGCGGCGGCTTTGATCATGGAGAACTCGCCACTCACGTTGTAGGCTGCGATTGGTAGATCGCAGGAGTCGCGCACTTGGCGAATGATGTCGAGATAGGGCATCGCGGGTTTCACCATCACGATATCAGCTCCCTCAGCGATATCAAGGTCAACTTCACGTAGGGCTTCGCGTGCGTTTGCTGGGTCCATTTGGTAGGAGCGACGATCACCAAACTGTGGTGTAGAGTCGGCGGCTTCACGGAAGGGACCATAGAAGCCCGATGCGAATTTGGCTGAGTAGGCCATAACTGGCGTTTGACTGAAGCCGTGCTCATCTAATGCATGGCGAATAGTGCCGATGCGTCCATCCATCATGTCAGAAGGTGCGACGATATCTGCTCCAGCTTCGACATGTGAGAGTGCCATACGCGAAAGAAGGCTCAACGACTCGTCATTATGCACATCGCCGTTGCGAATCACACCACAATGTCCGTGACTGGTGTATTCACACAAGCACACATCAGTTATCACAAGCGTATCGGGTGCTTCTGCTTTGATACGCTGTATGCCTTGCTGAATAATACCCTGTGTAGCATATGCCTGTGAGCCTACCTCGTCTTTTTCGGAGGGAATACCGAACAGGAGTACAGCAGGAATACCAAGACTAGCGATACGCTCAACTTCACGTCCGACATGCTCTACAGGCCACTGCATGATGCCTGGCATAGAGGCAATCTCGCGTGGCTCCTGTAAACTTTCCGCGATAAACAATGGATAGATCAACTGATCCACACTCAGATGCGTTTCACGAACGAGGCCACGTAACCTCTCGTTCTGGCGTGTGCGTCGCATACGTATTGTTGGAAAACTTGCCATGAGAAACCCTTTCTTACGCGACCTGCCGCAATGTTTGTTCAATTTGTTTCACGGTTTCATTGAGCATGGCATCATCAAATGCAAGCGAGATAAAACATGCTTCAAATTGCGATGGTGGCAGATAGATACCGCGTTCAAGCATATGCCAGAAGAAATGCGCGAAACGAGCAGTGTCGGACCTCTTCGCACTAGCATAATCGGTTACAGGGTCCTTTGTAAAGTACAGACAGAACATCGCTCCAATGCGCACCAGTTGTACATCAGCTTTTGTATCGGCAATTGCTTTGGTGATTCCTTCGCCAAGGAGTTCACTCTTTTGCTCAAGTCGTTCATACTGTCCTGGCTTACTCAGCTCAGTCAGAGTGGCAATGCCAGCCGCCATTGCAAGCGGATTGCCTGACAGTGTACCAGCCTGATACATCGAGCCAAGGGGCGCGACCTGCTGCATAATGTCGCGTCGTCCACCATAAGCTCCGACAGGTAGACCACCACCAATGATTTTACCAAAGCAGGTGATATCTGGTGTGATCCCTGCTCGCTGCTGCATACCTCCTGGTGCTAAACGGAAGCCTGTCATCACCTCGTCAAAGATCAACAGTGCACCATATTTTTGCGTTAAGCTACGTAACGTTTCCAGATAGCCGGGCTGAGGCAAGACTAAACCCATGTTTGCCGCAACAGGTTCGACGATGATGGCAGCGATTGAGTCGGGATATGTTTGAAACAGTTGCTCAACAGCGGCACTATCGTTATATGGAACGGTCAGCGTATTTTTTGTTGCCTCGGTTGGAACACCTGGACTATCAGGTAGACCCATGGTAGCGACACCAGAGCCAGCCTGCACCAGCAGCATGTCAGCATGTCCATGATAGCAGCCCGCGAATTTAATAATCTTGTCACGTCCCGTATAGGCACGTGCAAGACGCAAGGCACTCATGGTCGCTTCGGTGCCAGAGTTGACAAAACGTAACATTTCAACTGAGGGCACATTGTGTATAACAAGTTTCGCCAGTTCGCTTTCGGCCTGTGTTGGTGCCCCAAAGCTGAAACCACGCTGACTTGCTTGTACCACCGCGTCTACGACTGTAGGATAGGTGTGGCCTAGAATCATTGGTCCCCATGATTGCACATAATCAAGATATCTGTTGCCATCAACGTCATAGAGATATGGCCCTTGTGCAGAGTCGATGAAGACAGGTTCTCCACCAACACCACGAAAGGCACGTACAGGGCTATTGACCCCACCAGGAAGGAGTGTTTGGGCCTCCGCAAAAAGTGTATGTGAGCGAGAAAGCGTCAAGTTGCTTTCCGTGTATGCTGAGTTACTCATTACTTATATTACCCTGATATATTTGGTTAGACTAATAACAAGGGCACCCGCAAGGGGATGCCCATTGGCATCAGGATAAGAACTGCTGTACTTATAATCGTGTACCAAGCCGTGGGCAGCATGACAGGGACAAGCCCTGTCACTACCATACTGACCACCACGGCGTGGCTTTGCCACGCGAAACCGTGTATAGGAGTGACAGGGCTTGCCCCTGTCATGCCAACGACAACTCGTTTTTCCCTCATAGTAGTCTCAACAGTTCTTATCCTGATGCGTATGGGCACCCGCAAGGGGATGCCCCTCCCATATGACGAGATTGCTCAAACGTATTCATGTATGGGAGGGCATCCCCTTGCGGGTGCCCTTGCCCTACCAAATGACATTTGACAGACTACGCTCCAATCGCGTCCAGAATACTATCTAGCGGTTGGGCAACGCAGGTAAACATGGGAGTGTCACGCAGCGTGTACATACTGGCTTCGGTCTCGCGGAGTTCTTGTACAAGATCAAGGAAGTCTGCAAGGTTATCCGTCTCGAAGGCTACCACAAATTCCTGGTCATCAATACCAAACGAATAGGTTGTATTAAGCGACACAGTAGGATAGGTTAAGCCAACGCGGATATGCTCATTCATCATGCGTTTGCGGTCCTCAGCAGGCAAGGCATACCACGCACGCGTCTTGACGAAAGGATAGACAAAGAGATATTTTTTGTCTTCGGGAGCAATCACGAGGCGTGGATCATGCGCGCCACGTGCGTTTTTACCAACATAGACTGAACGCTTGGTCATCGACAGGAAGGCTTGCGCCTCGCGTAGATAGGGTCCCATTGCGCTCCGACGAATTTGGCTACTCAAAGAACGCAAGTCCTCAATGTCATATGTTGCTTGCCAGAGCATGAAATCGCAGTCGGAACGTATGCCGTATAGACCGAAGCTACGAATAAGCGCGTTTTCTGCATGTGCGTCAAAGAGTCGCTTTACCTCCTCTTTGCCACGATTGCGAACATCAAGGGGAAGCAGTTGCCATTGCGGGTCAAGCTTATAAAATGTGAAACGTACTAATTGACGCGGTTGCTTTGCCTTTGGCTTTACAGGTGCTGGCGATGGCTCAAGATGTGTGACTTCGTTCTGGTTTACGATAATCTGTTCTGTCATGATAATTTTTCCTCATATTTTACAATTGCCTCAAGCAGACCATCAATCGTGAACTCTTTGGCTTCAACAGCCACGGTCAGACCAAGTTCACGCGCGGTTTGTGAGGTAATAGGACCTATACACGCGATAGTAGGAAGTGAGGCGGGTACAAGTGTTGCACCTGTTGCCTCCTCACACTGCTTCACCCATGCCATAAAGTTGCGTACGGTGGAAGAACTAGCAAAGGTGATAATAGAAAGCTGTCGTTGCTGCAACACATTCCACAAACTGCGACCTCGTTCATCATCAGTGGCGGCGGTGAGAGTATAATATGCAGGCACATCGTCAACAATTGCCCCAGCCTTCCTCAACATGACTGCCAGGACTTTTCGTGCCTCTGCAGCGCGTGCAAGCAGAATATGTTGTCCATTAAGCACTATACCATGTCGCTGTGCGTCTTCGATAATTGCCTCGGCAACACCTTCAGCAACATAGGCATCGGGAATGATATCAGCAGTTAGACCGTACGTAGTAAGAGCCTCGGCAGTTGCTGGGCCAATTGTAGCTATACGAACGTTTTGCAATGTATGCGTATCATAGCCAAGTTGTTGTAGACGCTGTAGACAGATATGTACGCCATTCGCGCTCGTAAACACTAACCAATCATATTTATAGCAAGTGTTACTTGCTTGCGTGTCAGAGTCAGAGAGATAGAGTCGCTTCAAAGCACTATCTAACTGTGCCCAATCTGATGGCGGTACAATGCGAATGGTAGGAAATTCTACAGGTAGTGCCCCTAACGCTCGCAGACCTTCACTTAGTACGCTCGCTTGTTCACGAGTACGTGTCACGAGAACACGTCTTCCTTGCAGTGGAAGTGTAGCAACTGGCGGTTCAGACATGCAGTTGCTCCTGTTCTCGTATGGTATCTATCTCATGTACAATTGCATACGCGCCTTGCGCTAACGCTTCTTCCGCGAGACTCACACCGAGTTGCTCAGCGTGTACATCCGTCATTTCTTTTGTCCAAGGAACACTCTGCTGTACAGCAATACGGCGTTGCCCATCTAAGCTTATCACGAGGGCACGTAACATAAACACTTCATCTGAAATTCTACCATGTGCAGCAACAGGCAGATAACAACCCGCGCCCAGACGACGCATAAACATACGTTCAGCAGTTGTTTCTGCCTGCGCTTTTGCGTCATGAAGCGGTGCTAGCAGATCGCGTAGCTCTGGCTCATCGCGTATCTCTAACGCCAACGCGCCCTGTCCGGGGGCTGGCATCATTATTTCGGCGGGAAGATAGGTCATGCGACTAACGAGTCCCTCCTCCAAATGTAGCCGATGCAGACCAGCCGCCGCAAGCACAATAGCATCGTACTCGCCAGCATCAAGCTTCCTCAAACGCGTATCGACATTACCGCGGATCGAAGAAATGTTGGCATTGGGGTAAAACTCACGTAACTGCGCTGTACGGCGCAGGCTACTTGTTCCAATACGCAACGATGTTTTCGTTTTCCGGTACATCGCTTGCAACTCGTCTTGATGAAGGTGAAGGGCAGTATTCGTAATAAGCACATCGCGTACATCCTCACGAGGACCCGCTACAACAAGACGCAAACCATCCGGTTGCAGCGTTGGAAGGTCCTTGAGACTATGTACAGCGAGATCGATACGGCGTTCCTGTAATGCACGTTCGATTTCGAGCACAAATACACCGTCTCCACCTATTTGTGAGAGGGGTACTTGTGTCACACGGTCGCCCATTGTGCGAATTTGCGCAATGCTTATATCAAGGTTGGGCCACAGCTGATGTAATCGTTCGGCGACCCACTGTGTTTGTGTCATGGCGAGTTTGCTCGCTCGCGTTCCTATCGTTATTCGCTTCATGATTTTCTTCCAAATTAAAAAGATAGCGTAGTGCTTCCGCATACGTATGCCCCTGACCGTCAGCTGCAGCTTCTTTAAGCCGTAGTGTAGGAGCATGAAGTATTTTGTTTACCAGACGTGTCGTAAGTTCTTGTACTACGACGGCTTCCCGTTCAGAAAGAGTTGGTGCCAGAGAACGCATAGCTCGCGCCAGTTCTTGTTGACGTAGTACCTCAATGGCTTGACGTAAATCGCTTATCGTTCCTGTAACACTCAGAGAAGACAACCAACGCTCAAACACCACAACCTCTTCAGAGATAATTGCATGCACATGCTCAACCTCTTGTAAGCGCAGCGAGATGCCACGCTCAACCTGAGCTTGCAAATCATCGAGATTATAGAGATGAACATGTGGTAGTGCGCCAACCTCTGGATCAACGTCACGTGGCAATGCTATATCTATAAGAAGTAGAGAACGCCCATTACGTTTCTCAAGCACTGGCTGCATACGTTCGGGTGTAATAAGAGCATGAGGAGCTTTTGTTGAGCTAATGACGACATCCGCATCTACAAGTGCGTCCGAAAGATCAGAGAAGCTACGATGTGTAGCACCAAGCGTCTGTGCCAGATCAACCGCATTTGCATGCGTGCGGTTAATAATCACAAGCTCCTGTGCGCCGTTGTCGAGCAAGTTACGAGCGGCAACTTCACTCATCTGTCCCGACCCGACCAGCAAGACATGGGCTTTATGGAAGTCTGGGAAAAGATGATGTGCCAGTTGCACCGCGACGTGACTTACTGAGGCCGCGTTGCGACTTATTGCTGTTTCGTTGCGCGCTCGCTTGCCTGTAACAAGTGCAGCACGGAAAAGTGCCGATGTAATAGGGCCAGCAAAGCCTCCACTTTGTGCAATTTCTAACGCCTCCGCTACTTGTCCTTGTATCTGCGGTTCTCCCGGCACGAGAGAATAAAGACCGCATGCGACACCGAGAAGATGAGACACAGCTTGTTCATCAACAAGAGTGTAACAATGTGCCACAAGTTCTTCGAGTGTAACCTCTTTTTCCTCGCTCAGAATACGTAACAGGTGTTCGCGTTCAGAATGTACTTCTGTACAAACGGCGTACAACTCTATTCGGTTGCATGTGGAAAGCAGAACACACTCTTGGACACTCACTTTTGCAATATCAAGAAGATGCGGTACTTGACGGGATGAGCATGTGAGACGCTCGCGTAGCGCAATAGATGCAGTAGTATGATCCACTCCAACAACGACGATATGCATGCAAACCTCATAAATCTATAGCATAATAAATATTCTATAGAGATTTTAGCGTTTTTTTAGAGATAGTCAAGGCTTTTTGATGTCAAGATTAGAATTGAGCGAATATCAGGTGAACACCCTACTCATTTGCTTCACCCGAAACATCTTTATGGCGCATAGGGTGAACGGAAGAATGGAACATACCTCCTGTGGTACAAGCTCGGCTGATGGTCTCACTTGTAGAACATCCTATGCGCTTACTCTCTCCACAACGCGCCCGTAGAGCCTCTTCAACTAGGACAAACGGGTACAATCCGTGAATATCAATGTACTAACACGTTACATATTTGACTGCACAGAAGCAGGTACCAGCATTGTTGGCAGAAAGCTCTCATAAATTTTCATAAGAAAAAGGTAGTATCTATGTATCGTTGTCCGAAGTGCCATGTTGAACTTCCAGCGGATGCCCGCTTTTGTAAGAGTTGCGGTTTCAATCAGACAAACGCACGTATCGCGTCTATGTCACCTCCTGTGCAAGGAGTGCAACGGCAAGTACCACCTCAACAAACGCAACAAGGAACACAGCAACCACCAACGGGTACGATACAGCCACAATATAAGCACGTCCCACAACAGCCTGCTGCTCAACCACAACCTCATGCAAATATACCAAGTCCTCAGCAGAACTTTCCTGGTGCCGCGCCATTTGTACCGCAAGTGCCTGTACGTACATCAACACCACTAAATGCACCGCGTCCACAGGAAAGCATTGTACAACAAAGAAACAATGGTTCGCAGCAACTGATGCAGGTGCCGATGACACCACCTCTTCCGACTCCGCAACAAGGAAATATAGCGAGTCAAGGCTTCCAGCAGAATATGCATCTATCACGTCCTGCAGTGCCAGTTACTCCACAAGGCCCTTCTAACTGGGTACAACAATTACCAGTTACTCCGCAAGGACAGGTACGGGAACGACCAAATCAAGGGGCAGGGTATACACCAGAGCAGATAATGCATACCTCAACACCACCAAATCAACAATACTCGCCTGTAAAGGCTGCATTTGAGCCATTACAATGGGGACTGGGGGCACTACCAGATACACCTGTTAATGTGGAGAGCCTTGAAGCTACGAGTAAAGCAGCACAACATTGGCGTCAGAGTTGGCTTGATCGTCAACATGACGAAGCAGGCCCTGCCACTGGCGTCTCACGCGGTCAAGCATTGGTACCAGAGCCACTATTAGTAATGCAACATAGCTTCGCGAGAATGCGCGCGATTATTCTGCCCAAAAATAGAGACGATGGAAAGAATTCTCGTTTGAAGTCCTGGCTCCCTGCCGCTCTACTTGTTTGTCTCATTGGTGTACTCGGTATATACGTTTTCTCGACATATTCTAGTGGATTAGGTGGCATAGCTGCTGCATCGTTAAACACCAATGCTGATCCAACACTTAGTATGAAAACGACAAAAACAACAATGTCTGCGGCGAAAACAATATCGGTTGCTGCTGGTCAAGCTATACAGGTACATGGAGAACACTTTGGGGCTGACGACACTATTATCTTTTTCCTGGGTGAAACTCAGCTTAAAGGCACAAATGGAAAGCCGACTTCAGCACAAAGCAACGATCAAGGAATTTTCGATGCTTCACTACCTATTCCGTCAGCACAATTAGCGGGTGAGTATGTGGTACAAGCACAGGACAATCATACTGGACAACATGCTTTTCTAGATATTCAAACAACAACATCTGCTATTACCAACGTATTGAAGTTTTCGACTCATTCACTGGCATTTGCCTCAATCGTTGGTCGTAACCCACATGAGCAGATAGTGAGCATTACAAACACAAGCAATACAGCCATTCAATGGAGTGCTATCGCTATTAGTGACAATCAAGCTGGCTGGCTCTTACTTACGAATGGGAAAACAAGTGGTCAATTAGAAGCAGGCCAAATGGACAAGATTCATGTAAGTGTTATCACACAGGGACTTATAAGCAGCCTTCCTCGACAACCATATACAGGCAAAATTGTTTTCACAGTTGTGGATCAGGGGCAGGTGATACTACCAGTAAAGCTAGCACTGTCCTCAATAGATGTATAACATATAATCAAACCTTCGTCTACTGATAGCAGTATAATTGTGGACCATACCAGATGAATGTGAATATGTTTTATAATGAAGGGTAGTCTGCATGTTGTTCCTATCTCAATCATAAAAAGATAGAATAGGTAAATTAAGCACAGATGCCCAGGAGATGACATATATGAAAGGTATTCCACCACAACTCATAGCTTTATTTTGTATTATGTTCATCGCGTTGGGCATATTTAACATTCTCATAGCACGCAGAAGACAGCAACGCGAAGGGTTACAAGGAGTACGTGTTCCCTGGTATAAGCAAGTCGCCATATTGACAGGAATAGAATATATTCTGCTAGCACTTGTTTTTCTGCTAAATATTGGTATCAGCTATAAAGTGTTGCCTTCAAGCTTAAATGGAATCATTCTACCCTTTTTTGTGATACTGCTGCTTGCCTCCGGTTTACTTGCAGGTTATGTAGTCTATCAGGGCTTCACCAATATGCAACGTCGGCGTGCCCTTGCAGCACATGGAGCACAGATAAGCACGAATGGAAATGGACATATTAGCAGTAGTAGCAGTGCACAAGCGGTAATCATAGATGATATGACGCCAGAGGAACGTACAATCTATGCACAGAAGCGACGTGATCGACGCCAGAAAGCTGCATCAGCACGGCGTCGTAAGGCTGGGAAAGCATAAGAAACTAGAAAACTGTAACGAGCACATTGTTCACGTAAACGTAGCAGTTGAACGCGTATGAACGGACGCCCACGAGGGGCTACCCCATAGGCGTTAACGTAAGCACTGATTGAGGAACCAGGGCATTCGCAAGGGGATGCCCTGGTTCACCGGAGACCTCTTTTTTACAAACCCTCCAATGTTAATTGCATTTCATCAATACATTTTTGCGCATTGTAGTTTGTGGCTATATGAATGACACGACACGTAGCTTGTTGTCCACTACCCCTTGGTGCAATGCTGTCTGTCAATGCGATGCAATCAAGAAGTTGCAAGGCTGGATTAAGTGGAACAGTTACTGTATGCATAATGCTGGAACGCACCTCTTGTGCCATAAGAAACGCAGCTTTTTGACTACATTGTGTGGTGGTCGTCAACTTTGGGTCAACGTGATGTAACAAGCGTTCGATACCAATCATATGTAGATGTGCATCATCGAATGCTTCCGCGGTCGTTAGTGCTCCCAGCAGTCCAGCAAGCGGAGGTTTGCCACTTACTACGATGTGGTTTGCGCGTTGGTCATCGCTACCAAAGCTTACGGCTTCAATCTCAGGTTGATAACTCCATACAGACACGTCGCCTACAGACAGTTCACGGAATTGCATGACCTCACTTGAGTCCAAAAAGTATGAGAGACCATATGTTGTACATAATTCATTTAGCGCACTACGATATGACGATCCCGCTTGTAACACAAACGATGATACAAGTTGACTAACTTGTGAGGTTGTGGGTAGTGTAACGGACAATAATCCTGCACACGCGCATACCTCTGTAATGAGAAAACCAAGTGTTTGATTACTGTAGACATTCTGGTAACGAGCGACGAGATCGAGATTATGTGATAGGTCTTGCCCAATCAAAAGCAGAGAATTTTCCAAGGGTGAGCGTACAAAACGAATATGCTCAATATGGTAGATACCTACTTTGACAGCATCATTGATGTTCGGTGGTGTCCCAACTTTATAGCCCTCACTCAGTACAAGCGAGGCATTCAAGCCTATAGGTCGATAGGTAGTCGGAGTAGTCACAAAACTATTTAAGACACCTTGTGCGTTATCTATTATCACTTCGAGGCGAGCAGGCTTCCCAGGCTGCTCAACGCGTTGGTACGATAGGATTGCATTAGAGAGGTCCAGTGACTGTGCAGTATTGGCTGCTTGAAACATACTTGCACTATACACAGTTGAGAGCGAGGCGAGATAAGTACGAGGACCAGCATTACCGCTCATTGGTGTCGGCAACGAGATGAGGACAATACCATAGCTCGAAGGTAAATCGTGCATAATCATGCCATTTGACCAATGCATCAGGTCAACCGACTGGCGCATACGTGGATAGCTATAGACTGAGCCTGTGAGCAGACCCGAATCGAACTCGATACATATGAGCGTGTAGATACTATTTGCGAAAGAGAGACGTGGAGCCACGCGACCAATAGCGGTACCCGTCGCTGAAGCAATAAGAACACCGCTATTCCAGGTTGTTGTGGCAGGTGTAAACGTACATGTTGCAAGTGTATAGCCATCAGAATATACAAGTGTATACGATGTTCCAGTCCAGACAACAGCAAGGCCCGCACCATTCGATAGAGTTGTGAGTGTCCAGGTAGTCAGCGACGACCATGTGCTACCAGTATAAAAGGAACACCCAATAGCCTCGCCACCACTAACGTCATAGATGAAGAATACATCGTTGTTGCCCGCACTGCCAATACCTTTGAGTAGTGCACTCCCTGACGGTGTAAGGACTGTCACGGGACCTGTCCATGTTCCACCATTGTTTGTCGAGGTCCAGACAAAGATGTTATTGCCTCCAGTACCACGTTGCGCAAACGCTCGTAGTGTGCCATGCGAATTAGACACAGCACAGCCTCCATCTTGAAACATTGTGCCTGATGCTCCTGGTAGTGTCGTCCAGGAAGACCATTGTGTCGCACTCGTGGGATCGGTAATACGTTGTACTTGAAAGTTAGAGGCAATGCCGTTGCGTGTCACTTGCACACGAATAATACTATTGTCACTTGCAACGCATGCATCATTGAGAGCGTCAGCCGTACCAGGAGTTTGATATGATGCATAATGAGCAACATGATCTTCGACAGTAAGCGTAATTGCGGGGCGACGTGTTGTGCTATTCAGGGCAGCAGTAAGCGCGGTATCAAGTGAACGAACCATGTGGGGAGCCTTTCTTCGTGAGAGAATGTATAGGAGACTAGGGAAGGAGAAAGAGCAAGCAGAGGATGTTTGCTTGCTCTTAAGTATACGTAGCTTTTGTGGAAATTACAAGCCTATCCCACCACCTTTTGGTAGATATCAACGATGGTTTCGCGTGCCTCTTGCTCTCCAACGTGTTGCTCCAAGGCTTCTTGATGGGTACCGAGATTTCTGTAGCGTGCGTCAATAGCAGCATGAGAGGCAACTATCGCGGGTTCCTCGAACACACGCCGAATCGCCTGACACTCTAATTCTATGAGGACGCGGATACGTGCGACATCGCTTTTGTACTCTTGCATAGCAACTCATTCCTTTATCGGTTCAACATCTACCATAATGGTGGGTGTATAGGGAGCACTACACGATGAAATCACAAGGCCAAAGGGAAGCCGTTCTACCCCTATATAATCCAGGCCACGCGCCCGACTCTGCGCGATTTTTTGCACAGCGACTTTGGTTTCTTCTGACGTCGCAGCATAAAAGGGATAACTAAAAATTGGACCGTTTGCTACATCGAACCACTCGAATTTGGCGCGATACAGGTACTTGATGATTTGCATACTTTCGACATTCCTACTAAATAGAACGTACAGTAAGAACAAATTACTTCTGTTTTTACTGCTATTTACGCTTTTATTCCACAAAAAATGATATAGTAGAATCATTTCTTATACATCAGCGTTGCCTGTCGCTCTGTTATCGTTTTGTTGTCGCTTCGTATCTAATCATCGAAAACAAGTATTTTCGCTTGACCTATATGTGAAGGAGTATATACAATAAAAATGCATTCTGCATGTTAGGAAAGAAGATATGAAAAATGCCAAATTGCGAGCGGCACGTGCCAAAAAGCACTGGTCAATGGAGGTTGCCGCCGAGAAAATCGGTGTCAGCAAAACTAGCATCGCACGTTGGGAGAACGGAGAACAAAGACCACGCGGTACCTCACTCGATCTCGTTTGTGCCGCTTACGGATTGTCTGCGGAAGAACTGGGGTTGGTAGATGACGATACTACCGATATATTACAAACTCATCAAGATACATTGGTAATCAACTCGAAGAATAGCCTTCCAGCAGTTTTTTCGCAAGACATTGCTGATCGGCGCTCATTTTTACAAGCAATACTTAATACTGCATGTGCTGTACTGTTTCTTCCCACAGAAGAGTTGCTCTATAA
>CAXUIS010000040.1:15953-26505 GCA_964250915.1 uncultured Ktedonobacteraceae bacterium
TACTTAATACTGCATGTGCTGTACTGTTTCTTCCCACAGAAGAGTTGCTCTATAAGGTACGTTGTTGGCTTGTAGTAGTAGAAGCAGAAATATATGCACGTATGCAACAAAGTATTTTTTGCTTTCAAAACATCGACACTGTACGAAATCTTGAAATTGCCTCGCAAGATGAAGATCGTTACTTGGTAGGCTTTAATACTGCTAGGTTAGAAAGCTATATAGGTGTTTGCTATATTCATCTGCACTCACCTAAACAAGCACTTGTAGCATTGGAGAATGCTATTAGCCTTTGTGACACATCGGCGAAGCGTCGGCGTTCGACTATCTTAACAGATCAATCAGCAGCCTATTTGCAGCTTGGAAATATTGATGTTGCATGTAAGATTGCAGGGCAAGCACTAGAATTAACAAATGAAACGAAATCAGTACTAGTATTAGACCGTATACAGGCAGTACAACGAGATATGAAACACTGGTCAGCAACTTCGATGGTCAAAGAATTAGATGAGAAAATTAAAAATACATTGATCACAGCCACTTCCTAGAAAGCGATCATATGAACACACCAGTCCTCTACCTCATTGTTTGCGCGGCACCACCAGCACAAAATACTCATGATTTTGTTGCACCTATACAGCACATGGGATGGGACGTGTGTGTCATTGCGACACCACAAGCAACACGTTTTCTCGATGCACCTCGCCTCGCCTCGCTTACAGGCCATCCAGTACGTAGTGACTACAAACTACCAGGAGAGATCGATGCTTTGCCCAAAGCGGATGCACTCCTTGTAATGCCTGCTACCTTCAATACGTTGAACAAATGGGCGGGAGGCATTGGTGATACGTTAGCCGTCAGTATTCTTTGTGAAGCATTGGGAAGGGGTACAACACCAATTATTGCAGTCCCTTGTCTCAAGATGGACCTTGTGCGCCACCTTGTCTTTCCTAAAAGTATTGCTTTTCTCAAAGAATGTAATGTTACAGTCTTACACGAACCAGAACGTTATCCATCACCGCTTATGGTTCCTCAAGAGATTATTCTGGAAGAGTTAGGCAAGGTCTTGCCACAAGCATAGCCATAAAAATGTGAGAAATGTGAGGAAAGATTCGATGTTTACCTTGCGTCGTTATCAGCCATCTGACAAGGAAGCTGTCGAATATCTGCATGTGTATGCCATTCAACAGGCAGGAGCCTATCTGGGTCGCGGTCCCTGGGATAATGACATGTACGAGATCGAAAAGGCATATCTTAACAATCAAGGAGAATTTCTAGTTGGCGAAGAGAATGGCAGCTTTGTCGCTATGGGTGCGTTGCACCATACTAGCAGTGAACGCGCCGAAATCAAACGTATGCGCGTCCATCCTGACTATCAGGGACGCGGCTTTGGTCAGAGTATCCTCACCGAACTTGTCGCTCGTGCTCGCGCCTTGAACTACAAAACGCTGCATCTGGATACCTCCGTCTTACAAGTGCCAGCGCAGAAACTCTACGAGAAAAACGGCTTTCACGAAGTTGGCAGAGCCGTCTATCAAAACCTCGAAGTGATTCTGTATGAAAAGCAGCTAGAATAGCTTGGTACTTTCGTGCAATGCTTGACTATACATCTCTAAAGTGATATACTCAAAGAGTTCTAACTGTTTGCATGACATGGACCAGGCCACTATCCTGTTCCTCGACAAAGACGCTAAAGAGCTTTGAGCAATCCTCTATAGATAAACTCTCTCCTGCATACATGTTCGTCCCTATATCAGCTAGCAGCATTGCTTCCGTACCTCTACGGTCTGCTCCTGGTACTCCCTGATGGCATCGTGCCTTCAGGCATTCGTACCGCGCCCACAATGGAGCGCATTGACCAAAAGGATTTTGCATGCCTTCTTTTAACGATTTCACATTACAACAAACAACACGCGCAGTGTTAGCAAATATGCAGATTACAGAGCCTACGCCTATTCAGGCCGAGGCAATTCCAGCACTACTCGCTGGTAGCGATGTGGTAGGACAAGCACCTACTGGCTCCGGCAAGACCCTGGCCTATGGTATCCCACTGGTAGAAAGACTATCCAAAGAACGTGTAGCACAGGCACTAATTCTTGTGCCAACACGCGAACTAGCGGTTCAGGTCAACGAGGTAATCAGCAAGCTAGCAAGCAGCAAAAGACTCACGACTGCTTTATTAGTCGGAGGACGACCCTATAGCAACCAACTTTCAGCACTACGCTATGGATCACAAATTATCGTCGGCACACCAGGGCGTGTCAAGGACCATCTTGACCGAGGCAGTCTTGTGTTGACCCAAATACGGGTATGCATATTGGACGAAGCAGACCAGATGCTCGATAGCGGGTTTGCACCAGCTATTGAAGAGATACTAGAGACGACGCCGGACACACGACAGATGGCACTCTTCTCAGCAACCATGCCAGACTGGGTTGAGAAACTCAAAAAGAAGTTCCTCAAAAATCCGGTCAATGTAACCATTGCGCAAGCAACAGGAGCGGACAGCACAATTGAGCAGATTGCCTATCAGGTGCCACAAGCACAGAAAATTGTAGCACTATGTACTCTCCTGAACTCCTCGGAAGGCGAAAGTAGTCTCGTATTCGGCAGGACGAAATATGGAGTCGAGAAGCTAGGGAAACAGCTTAACGCGCTCGGCTTCACCGTAGGAACACTTCATGGCAACAAGAGCCAGAGTGCGCGTGAAGCAGTGCTCACAGCATTCCGTCAGGGCCGCATACATACCCTGCTTGCCACAAACGTAGCCGCGCGCGGACTGGACATTAAGGGCATTTATCAGGTCATTAACTATGAGCTTCCAGAGTCGAGTGAGCTTTTTACACACCGCATTGGGCGTACAGGCCGTATGGGACAAGCTGGCAAAGCTATTACACTCCTGGCACCAGCAGAAGTCGCTAAATGGCGGCGTATGGCGCGTACGTTAGGGCAAGAGGTCATCTTCCAGCATCTTACTCTTAATCAAGAGGCTATGAATATACGACCAGCCGTGCAGCCAGAAGTTGTGGAGATACAGGAGCACAGACAAGTGCGTGAGCAGCGCACGATGCGTGACCGTCCACAATTCTCGCCAAGTCGTGAGCGTGGTAGTAGTACGCAATTCTCGCCAAGTCGTGAGCGTGGCTATAGCAGAGATGCACAACCAACGCGTGACAGCTATGCTAGACCCAACACGGAAAGACGACGGCCGGAACGTTTTCCTAGTGAAACACCCACGCGACGTATATCTGCTGAACAAGCTGAAAGCTTTTTCAAGCCAGAACGCGAGTATTCGGAGCAGACAAATGGTGGTAGGAGAGATGCCGACAGACAGTCACGCGTTGGGAGAATCACACGAAGACATAATGATGCATCTTCGTTCTCAACAAGAGAGCCACAACGTCAGAATGGTAGAAGCAAGCCTAGGGGTGTAACACCAACAGGCGGTCCACGTCGGGCCACTACTTCAAAGCGTTTTGCGAGCCGCTAACGTCGAATTTTCAGAAAGAGGTTGAAGCAAATAAGCTTCAACCTCTTTTTTGTTCCTTGCATTGGACATATGAAAGAAGATTAGGTATAGTAAATGAGTTACACTTGTTGTGTTTAGAACTTTACCTTACTGGCATGTATAGATATTAGTATTGTAAAGCTGGGTAATCATGTATTGGCTAATCTAGGAGAAAAAGATGAACCAGGACGAAACGCAGTCGTTGGCACATGGAAATTACAATCTCGCTGATGAGAGTCTTACGCAAGCAGTCCTTGAGAGTTTCAAAAACTCTCAATCTGAACGGTTCAAGGAGGTTATGCTGAGTCTCGTCAAACATATGCACGCCTTTGTAAAGGATGTTGACTTGACCGAAGACGAGTGGTTCAAGGGCATAGACTATCTGACTCGTACTGGTCACATCACCGACGATAAACGCCAGGAATTCGTCTTACTCTCCGATGTTCTGGGCGTTTCAATGTTAGTGATAGATATAAACAACAAGCAATACCCCGAGGCAACAGCTTCTACCGTTTTTGGTCCCTTCTTTTTTGAAGGGTCGCCGAGTTTCAGCAATGGCGACGATATCGGCAATGGTGCTTCTGGTGAGCCTTGCTTCATGAAAGGTCGTGTGCTATCCACTACGGGTGAGCCGCTACCAGGGGCACATATCGAAATATGGCAGGCTGATGACCAAGGCTTCTATGACGTGCAGTCCAAAGGCTCCTACCAAGTATACGGACGTGGGCATCTCTCCTCCGATAGCGAAGGATACTACTACTTCTGGTCGGTGAGACCGGAAGCCTATCCAATTCCAGAAGATGGGCCTGTGGGAGAACTGCTCCATGCGGCGAATCGTAGCCCCATGCGTCCAGCTCATGTTCACTTCATGATTACAGTGCCCGGATACAAAACGCTTACGACTCACATCTTCAAGAATCATGATCAGTATCTCAACTCGGATGCAGTTTTCGGAGTGAGAAGTTCTCTCATCACGGATTTTGAGCATCACGAGCCTGGAATTGCCCCGGATGGCAAGAAAATGGACGTACCCTTCTACACTATGAACTACGACTTCCATCTCGCTCCAATTCAGGAGAAAGCTATCTCTTTCATATCTCGTGATCTTGCTTCCAACCAGCCTGTTGAGCATGAAGAATAGCGTGTGCGCGATCAGCAACTTGCAACTTGCTGAAGATATTCGACGCATTGTTACGCACTGTTTTCAGGCTAATCACAAGCTGAGTGGCAATCTGCTCGTTAGTGTAACCCTGTATCATCAAGTCCAGAATGCACCGCTCACGTTCGGTCAGGTCAGGAAAGAGGAACTGTATAGGAGAGACTACCTCTGGTGCAGAAAAAAAGTCAATGAGCCTCTGAGCAATAGACGGGCTAAAGATGGCTTCACCACTCCCCACAGCCTGAACAGCCCGCACGATCTCGGCTGGTTTGGCTCCTTTAAGGATATAGCCGCGTGCCCCGACTCGCAAAGCCGCAAAGACCCGTTCGTCATCTTCAAACATCGTGACGACCAGAACATGAATATGTGGGCTGCTCTGCAGAATGCGCCGGATGGCTGTAATCCCAGTACCTTCCGGCATCTCAAGATCCATTAACACAATATCGGGTTGCAGTTGTTCAACTTGTGCGACCGCTTCGTCTTCTGAAGTCGCTTCCCCTACGACCTCTATTCCTGACACCGAGGAGAGGAGAGCACGCAAGCCACTGCGAAAGATGGGATGGTCATCGACGATGAGCACCTGTAATACATCCATCATTTACTCCTGTGAAAGCGGGAGGTACGCCTGAATATGTGTCCCTCTGGATGACAACGACTCGATGACGCACGTTCCTCCAAGTTCAGCTGTTCGCTCACGCATGGCAAGAAGACCAACTCCAATGTGACGCTCTTTGACAAGCCCAATACCGTCGTCTATTACCTCTATCCATAACCCATTGTTGAGCGAAAGAGACACGGAGCAGGACTGTGCTTGTGCATGACGGACCACATTGTTCAACGCCTCCTGTACAATACGATATGCCGCCACTTCTATATCAGCAGGTAAGATGGGAAGCACTTCAGGCACCTCTACAGCGATCTGCAAATGCATTTGATAATGAACAGTACAGGAACGAATAGCACCAATCAACCCTAGCTCGTCAAGGGATGGAGGTCTCAGGTTATAGACAATACGCCGAATATCGCTCACTGCTTGCTCAATCTCGCTACCCAACTCGACCACCAGACTATCAATCTGCTCTTGTCCAGGCGCGAGCAGATTGCGTACAGCACCAAGCTTGAGGCTCAGGCCAGCCAGTGTTGGACCTAGACCATCATGCAGGTCACGACGTAGACGACGACGCTCCTCTTCCCGCGTCGTAAGCAAACGCTCACGCAAACGCTGTAAGTCGGAGGTTAGTTGAACTGCATATGCCACGACACCCGCCTGCCGTGCAACATCATTGAACAAGCGCAAGTCCTCTGGTGTCAGAGGCTCGTCCGGGGCACGCTGTGCAAGAATCAATTCTCCAACGTGTTTGCTTTGATACATGAGAGGAAAACGCACACACTCCTCTCGTGGATTGCCATACGACGCTGCAGGCGTCTGTTCCTGACCATGCCTCAGCATTACAGCAACATGGGGTAATTTCAGTGTCTGAGCTATGGTCTGGACAAACGTAGGCAAAATAGCCTCTGGAATCGATGCCGTTTCAATGCTTTTCCCCAGAAGTGAAAGCACTGCTGAGGGGTCATCTCGTTTTCCATAGATCAAACGGTTCACTCCTCGCTGCAAACACTCACGGAGTGGTTGGAAGAGCACAGCTACCAGACTTGTAGCGACTAAAGAGATCATAAAATTGCCCTGCACCTGAAACAGTAAGCTGAGACCACTTACGACAACGATATACATCCCGACCACGCACGCTGTCAACAGTCCGTACACCAGCGCGCCGTTGAGAATGCGATCAATATCCCAGAGACGGTTGCGTGAGATGGCAATCCAGATAGAGATCGGCAAGCAGATCGAGCACAGGTAGACTCCTGTTATACAGACGAGTGCCAGAATGATAGAAGAATACCGAAACGTCTGGTAAAGTACAGCCCCCGGTCCCGCATCTCCCACCACAGAAATAATCATCCCAAACATGACCCATTTGGTCTGCTGCCGCTCTACTACATTAGAAATGTACTTATAGCGGTAGAGTTGGGTAAAGAAGCAGACAATCGTGACACTGTTTAATGCGATAACGGTAAAGCTATTGCTTAGAAATTTGTACCATTCAGGGGCAAAAAGGACGCAAAAGAGCAAGAAGATATTTACGATCAATTCAACAAGCACAAGGATACGCGTCCAGCGTGGGACAAAACGTCCATTGGGAAAGAGGCATAAAAAGGGATCAGATAAGTATTGGCCGAACATGATGAGAAGGCCAGCGACTGTCTTCCAACCTAGAGAGCCAAGTTGGGAGTGTACTCCTATCTGTAAGATGGCAATAGGAGCACTTGTGACAAGAAAGAAGGCACTGAACAACATAATACGGTTGTCAGATGTGCGCCAGAAAAGAACAATAGCAATCGCAAACCAGATAAGAAAGTCTATACAGAGGACACAAAGAAAATAGGCAGCATAGAAGCTCGTAGAAAGACCAAGCGCGTGCAATTGCTGCACATTTCCACTGGAAAGATAGTATACGGGACAGAGATGTTGGCTACAGACACTCTGTAGTTGTTCAAATGCAAATGGTACACTTATCATTGTCATGAGAAGTGTCAGAGCTGCAACGAGAAGCCAGAGCCTACGTCCTAGCATGAACCACGGACCGCTTCCATTGTCTAGTCGCCATGACAACGAGAGTCTCTGCATTGCAGAGGAAAGAGATGATAGCCCATGAGGTTTCATACATAACTCCTCTCATGCAAACGCTCACCTCTTTCTCCATACCTTCCTCTTGTTTGCTCACGGAAGATATGCGGATGATTACAGGTGTTCCTATTGTCTATGATACACTAGAACTCTACCAATGTATCATAGATATTTTATCACCATATCATGTATGATGTGATAGCTTTCAATAAGAGAGGTCAGAATGTTTGCTTGCGCAAGGGCTAGTGAATGGGTTTTATTTGAACACTCCCAATGGTGCTAACTTCACGTATTAGGTCAGGTTGTACTTGTCCCTCGTCAGTAAGTCGCGCTTGCCAGAAGAAGTTCTTGTTACGAGATCGCGCCCATAGTGAAATCAGTACAATGCCTAGAACTAAAACGAGCAGTGCAACGAGTCCGCTTTCAGTTGGAAAGGGTGCTGCTCCCACCATAATGGCAGGACCCGTTGTCTTTATATGAAGCAAGGCATGACTAGGCGAATTGGCGACCCCTAGCCCCAGCACATTATTGAGCAACCAGTCCCAGCCTGTATGTACACCGATTGCCAACCATAAACTCTGTGTGCTCAGACGACACATAATCATCAAGATGGTGAAGAGTATAGTAAGGACAACAAATGAGAGTATAGCGAAGACAGACCCTTTTCCAAAGTGTATAAAGTGAAAGAGTCCAAAGAGAACACCAGTTGTTAAGACAGCTAGCCAAAGCGGAAATCTCTCTCCCAGATTTTGGAACGTATAGCCACGAAAAGCAAGTTCCTCTGTGAAGCCTGGAAGGATAGAGCCACCGAGAAGATTCGCTATCACAACACCAAGACTGAATGTAATTCCACTGATGCTGAACTCAGTCCCTACAATCTGTATCCAACCAAAGGCATAGTCGATGACGAATACCAGTCCCATCAGTAATCCCCCGAACACAAACCCTAGGAGTGCGAGAGGTAATCCTTGCCTGAAAGGTGTCAAGGCTATACCTCTCCACGGACGTTTATCAACATAGCGACGAAAGAGGTACGTCAACTCCAGAACTCCGAGAACGTCAAACAGCAGAAGCAGCCCATTCACGAGCAGATATTGCACAGTTATTGGAAGATTGCTGAACAAGCCAAGCAAAAGCAGTTTTGCTAGTAGTGGGCTGACGACTAAGATAAGCACAGAAAAACTACACAGGTAGAGTAGGATGCGCCAGAACAGATTGAGTCGCTTATCGTGCGTGAGAAACATTCTTTGTATGCCATTACGTTTTTGTATAGACATGAACCGTATCCTTTCACACTTGTAGAAGCGCAACTATGAACTCTTCCTCTCACATGTACATCATCACAAAGCAAAGTTTTGATGGTAGATTTTCTTATAAAAAGGGGAGTAAAAGCATAATCTCGTGCAGTAATCATACCTATTGAGAATTCCCCTGTCACGGGACAAGTTCCCGATTTAACAGGGAAATTGTTCCTGTCTCAACGGGGAAAGAGATGCAATCATGTTTGGTTTGCAAACAATGGCAAGATAAGATTACAGCGTAAACTACCAAAAAGAAAAGAGCGTATGTACAAACATTGTCAAGTCTGTACGTACGCTCTTTTCTTAAGCGTTATTTCAACCCGTTTGGAATACTCCACACCACAACGGCGTTTGTTGTTGGGTCCTGTGCAAGGACGTGAGAGCTATCGGGCGACCAGTTTGGAGAACTAAAGGCATAATAGCCTTCGTGTGAACTTTGCGCATTGGGCACGTTCGTTTTAGGTGCTTGCAGAGTCGCAACGGGATAACCGCGCTTTGTCGAGTAAAGACTCTTCTTTGAGAACTCATAGGTTGTCATACCCATAAGTTGCCCATTTGGAGACCACGAGACAATCATATGATAGAGTGTTCCAATAGTTTGAGCGGAGCTGAGTAGCTTTAAAGCCGAGAGCAAGGCCGCATCGCGTACTGGTAGTACAGGTAAATTTTCCATGTGGAAGGCGACAAGAGTTTTCTGATCGGGTCGAGGATGTCCTGGCGGTTCCAAGCGTGCCGATAAAAAAGCTCCATTAATAAGATATCGTCCATCTGGCGACCAGGTAATAAAATTTACATCCCATACAAATATTCCTGGTGCAAATGTGACCCCCCCACTTTGATCTTGCTTGACTAATTCCACGCCGCCAGGTTGCCAAACAGTAAATGAGGGACTTCCATTTGTGCTACCAATGTCAGTCGAGTGTGACGTTGTATGCGTTTGAGGCACAAGTTCGCCATTGTTGTTCCAAGCATATGCTTCCGCTACAGGAATGCTAGAACTAAAGACAAACGGATCATCGTTCTCAAGTGTTGGAGTAGGCACAAGATTACCATGAGGGATATCCCACTCCATGTATGAGGATGCGCTGACCTGATATGTTGGCATACTCTCATTTTGCTGAAGCAGTACACGTGTACTTTTATGCTTCTGATCAAAAAGGAGCACACCTGAAAATTCCGCACCACCAATTTGTGATTTGGTATGGATGTCGAAGAGCAACGCAAGGTGTATCTTGTCAGGAGACCATGATGCAGTTTGATAATAGAGCAGCAAGCCGTCATGTATAGCAGGAAATTGTGCATAAAAAGTTTTTTTGATAAGCGTATCTGGGTGTAATTGTACAATGCGCTGTCCTGTGTGGGCATCTTGTATTGTTGCAAGGCCAACCGCGTTATCAGAGTCGTATTCGCATCCTGTTGTGTAACCCAGCAGTGCAATTGTAGTGCTATCAGGAGACCATGCCTCGCTAGTAACACAAGAGAAGCCCATCTGTGCGAGCGGGATGACGAGAGACGGCGTAATGTTCATAGGGGTTGGCAAGCGTTCAGACAATAGAGGCTGTTGCTTTATCAGGCGAGCCGCAACACCATTGCGCACAGTTGTCAGGAGTGTCAGTGTTGTATGCAGATTCAGAGCAAGTACGAGGCATACCAGTAGCAAAGAGCAGGTAGTGGTGATAGTACGCCACCGTTGTCGATTGAATGAGTGTTGCCACTGTAGTACAGCTACAGACCATGAAGGAATATGTGCTTTCTGATTATCCTCATCCGTCTCGTTGAGTGTGTCTAAATCAACAATTTCAACATCATCTTCCCAATTGGCATCGAAATCACCACTGTTTGCCTGTTCGTCATCGCGCATCAATATTTCCAGTTTGTTAATGAGAACGCGCTACTGTTTC
>CAXUIS010000041.1:0-3867 GCA_964250915.1 uncultured Ktedonobacteraceae bacterium
ACTCTACGACGCACCTGCGCGCTCTGCGCGTCGTGTAGAGTAGGGTAGCTCCTTGTGGGCGTCCGTGGGTCCCCAAAATCACTCCAGGTGCACGTATTGAAACAGTCTTGCCCCTTGCCGCGCATTTGTTAGAAGATTTTGTGATTTTTGTAGAGGTCTAATTCTATTATCTCGGCGTGAGGACGATTATAGGGATTTCACGATCAGCACGTTTCTGGTACTCAACAAAGTTCTTATACTTCTCCGCGATGATGGCCCAGAGTCGCTTGCGCTCTTCTGCATCGGCTTGTTGAGCGGTAACAGGAATGACACGTGAATTGACTTGTATTCTTGCTTGCGGATTGCTTTGGAGGTTGAGCCACCAGACGGGATGCTTGGGTGCACCACCATTAGATGCAATGACGATATAGTGGTCCGAGTCAGAGAAAAAGAAAAGCGGTGTGTCGCGCTCAACTCCACTCTTACGACCAGTTGTAGTAAGAATGAGTAGATGTTCTCCACCACCAACTTTTCCACCTGTGAGACGATAGAGCGAGACATGGCCCTTCATAAAGAGGCGCTGCAGACTTCTTACAACACCACTTTGCTGAACTGAACGTGGAGATTTTGTATTGAAGGACATTGAGTTCTCCTTTGTATACAGATGCCTTTATCAGTATTTGATGACACATAAACGAAACATGTGTGTAGTATAGCACGTCTATGTCATAACACATCCGTACTATAATAGAGCATATGAATTTCAGGAATGAACCTTTGAGGAATGTATATACGTGATAGAAAGAGATATCATAAACAACATTAAGCAACATATAGAAAGGTTTGGTATACACATTGGCAGATACTTCTCTTAAACCTAGTGAAAATCCTATTGGCGTATATGCACGTGCGGGGCTACTTGGCTTTGTCGCAGGTCTGCGCTCTATGACACCATTAGCACTCTTAAATTGGACAAGTCGTATTGGTGTTGACGCAGAGTCTGCACTTGAGCAATTTCTGGATGCCCCTGCAAGCCGTCTTGTTTCGAGCGCACTTGCAGTTGGTGAACTGGTTGGCGATAAGCTACCCTTTACACCAAGTCGCATCTCTGCTGGTCCCCTGATTGGTCGTATCGTGATTGGTGGACTTGCAGGTGCAACAATCTGTCAACGTTCGCGTGTCTCGCCTGTCGTCGGCATGGCAATTGGTGCAACTGCGGCAAGTGCTGGTAGCGCGGCGGGCTATTATGGTCGCAAAACACTCGACAAAATCAAGTTCGTTCCCGATTTTGTATGGGCAAGTGCCGAAGACACACTCGCACTTGGCCTGGGTTATCTTGCGACAAGAAAACCCAAAAGTTAGAGTATAATAGAAGTAAGATGTTTTGCTTCTGTGGACAGCATGACAGGGGCAAGTTCTGTCACTACTATAGACGAATTATCATGGTAAGCTACGCAGTAGCGGGAAGTATAGTAGTGACAGAGCTTGCCCCTGTCATGCTACCCTACCGCTATAGTAAGGAAATACTGTGGACCCTACTGACCAAGAACCCTCGGACAATAACACTGAACCTTCAACAGCACTGGAACCCACACTTTCTACCGAGCCTATTGTTCCTCATGATCCTTATCTCGCGTGGCGTTTTACGGACTTTCGCCTTTTATTTATTGGCTTGTTCATTGCGACGTTGGGCGAGCAGATGATTACGATTGCTATTGGTTGGGAATTGTACGATCGCACAGGCTCTGCGCTTGTCCTGGGTCTGGTGGGATTAGTACAGGTTATTCCGCTTTTCATTTTATCGCTTCCAGCAGGGCATATTGCGGATAGATACAATCGTAAACGAATTGTGCTTCTCTCACTGCTCGTACTGGCACTTGCCTCTATTGGTTTGACCATCTTGTCATATCAGCGCGGACCACTACTTCTGATTTATGGCTGCTTGCTCTTGATGGGTGGAGCAACGGCTTTTAATGGACCTGCTAGCTCGACGTTAGTTACGCAAGCCGTACCGGAACATGCCTATCAGAGTGCCGCGACATGGAGTAGCAGTTCCTGGCAACTCGCGTCTGTCATAGGTCCAGCATTAGGCGGTATTCTCATCGCAGTTCTGCGTAGCGCGACACTCATTTACGCGCTCAATGCTGCTGCTGTGCTTATTTTCACCCTCTTACTATTACCGCTACGTAGTCAACCGAAAGTTGTTACTAGCACATCAACAACAATAGGTTCTCTGCTGGAGGGCATCAGTTTTTTGCGGAGTACACAGGTTATATTAGCATCCATCACGCTTGATATGTTCGCGGTCCTACTCGGTGGTGCAACTACGCTCCTTCCAATTTTTGCTAAGGATATTCTGCACGTTGGGCCAGAGGGTTTGGGATTGTTACGCACCGCACCCTCTATCGGTGCCTTATGTGTCACCTTTGGCATTGCACATATTCCACCGTTCAAAAAGGCAGGGCAAACACTGCTCTGGGCAGTCGGTGGCTTTGGACTCGCTACAATTATCTTTGGGCTATCACACTCCTTCTGGCTCTCACTGAGTATGCTGTTCTTGCTGGGTGGCCTTGATAATATTAGCGTTGTCATTCGTGGCACACTACTCTTGACACGTACCCCTAATGCTATGCTTGGGCGCATCTCCTCGGTCAACACGCTGTTCATCGGTGCCTCAAATCAGTTAGGAGGCTTCGAGTCTGGCCTTGTCGCGCAACTTTTTGGTCCACTTGTGTCTGTTGTCGGTGGTGGCATAGGCACGATTCTTGTGGTACTCCTGGTCGCACTCCTCTGGCCTGAAATGCGGCGTCTTGGCAAAATGCAAGTAGAGAAATAACACGAGGTCAATCTCCGTGTACTAGCTCGTGTGCTGGTACACGGAGATTGACCTCATGTTAGAAACGAATTATAAAGCTTGCGAAGATAGTTTGTCTTAGACAACATCGTGCTATACTAGAAGCAAGAACTACAGGCATGTTCTACTTTAAACAGCAAAGAGGGTGAAACTTCATGAATATAGCAGTAGTCAATAACACGTTAACAATGAGTATTCAGATATCGTATTTAGTCGTTATCGCCGTTATTATTGTGATCCTTATGCTATTTAGAAGGCGAAGGTAAGTATTTACATCACAAAGCTGCCTCTTTTTAGGGTAGTGAGAGCAATCATTGTATACTTGCTTCTCTCGAAATATGATATAGTATTCACGTGTTGCCACTGTGGTAATACGAGAAGCAATATGTTGAGTTCAAAGGAGAAGGCTTCATGAAAAAAAGGGTTGGTCTCACCCCAGTCATCGTGCTAGTCGCCCTCGTACTGATGGCAGGTATATTTGCACTGTACAATAGTTCACTCGCACAAGCAAATACGACGCGTACAATTCATGTTGTCGAACACGCAATTACCGATACAGAGGTTCCGGCGAAGGACGCACTTGGCAACCAGCTTGTCTTCCATAACCCTATTTTTGACGCAACGAACAAGAAGCAAGTAGGCCAGGACAACGGAAACTGTGTACGCACTATCGTGGGCAAGGAATGGGAGTGCTTCTGGACAATCTTTTTACCCGCAGGCCAGATCACCGTCGAAGGTCCCTTCTATGATAATGGTACGGACTCCATGCTTGCTATCACTGGTGGTACGGGGTCCTACCAAACAGTACGTGGACAAATGAAACTACACGCACGTGGTAAGCCAGTTGGCTCTGAGTACGATTTCATTTATATGCTTGCGAATTAGTCAGCATTGCTTCAATGAGTCCAATAGTGTCTTCCTGATGATAAAAGTAATTGTGTACATGGAACAACAAGAGGAGTGGGGGGGGGGGGGGGGGGGGGGGCGCGGCCGGGGGGGGGGGGGGGGGGGGGGAATAAGAAAAAAGAAAAAAA
>CAXUIS010000041.1:3877-7243 GCA_964250915.1 uncultured Ktedonobacteraceae bacterium
ACTAGACACACCCCCCCCCCCCCCACCCCCCCCGCCCCCCCCCCCCCCCCCCCCCCCCCCACTCCTCTTGTTGTTATCCTTTCATGCAACAGCAAGATTAGCGTAGACCTTCCCAAAGCTTTCGTTCGACTACATAGGGATCGTTTATAACCTCCGATGTTGTATCAAAGCGCATTGTCGCTCTGTTCTCAAGGTCATATTTTGCCCAACCGGGATTGCCTGTACTAACAAAGGATACCCAGGCTTTATGCATGGTGTCGGCGAGCTGTTGTGGAGGGTTAGTGCCAAGGAGTGCTTCATTGCCTTCTTTATCAAGATTGTCAAAAACAAAGGCAATTTCAGCTGCGTGACAAGCACCAAGTGTTCCATTGTACTGAGGAGAGCGCCACGCGAACTCATACATGTACGCGTTAGAGTTGTTTTTGACCTGGGCCTCTGCCAAGCGAATAGCGGGAATGCGATAGGTCCAATCCGTAGCAATTGCACCCAAGAGATCACCAGGGCTGGCTTCAGGACGATCCGCTTTATAGGCTGCAAGCGTTGCTTCGACTGGCAACCCGTAGGCAGCTATGGCACCAGCCAGAGCCTCTTCAGTGATATGGTTGATAATACCGTTCGGGACCAAGAAGAGGCGTTGTTCTTCCGCGTTGGAACCAACTAACACATCAATACCAACACTGTTCCCGGCTGCTATGTTCTTGATTGGAGTCATAGGAATAATTTCCCCGTCAACAATCGGCTCGAAAGGCATCTGATTCGCGGCAACCTCACCCCACAATGTCGGATTGGGCATATTGAAAACATCAGCACTTAACTCTATTTGCGCTTGCAGTAGGCGATCAACTGGAACGGTTGCGAGTGCCTCAGCAGTTAGCGCGACACCAAGCTTTTCCGCGAAATAGCGACCGACGCGTTGTGCTGTTGTGGAAGAGATAACATGCTGTCCAGCCCCACTCTCGTTAATAGCACGACGAAATAAGCCTTTTGCGCGTGGCATTGAGAGCAATGTCCCGACGCTCATCGCGCCAGCTGATTCGCCAGCGATAGTGACATTGGTGGGATCACCACCAAATTCTGCGATATTCTCCTGCACCCATGTAAGCGCGGCGACTTGGTCAAGGATGCCAAGGTTTGCATTTTTTTCGTCTAAGAAGACAAATCCGTCTGCGCCCAGACGATAATTTATCGTGACGCAAACGATCCCATCACGTGCGAAACGACTTCCATCATAGGTGGGAACCGCCCCAGAGCCGTTAGTGAAGGCACCACCATGAATCCAGACTAACACGGGTAGCTTGGCCTGCTCTATACTGGGTGACCAGATATTTACGTTGAGGCTTTCTTCGCCAGGAATAGCGGGTTCTGGCAATAAGGCATCGAATGGAGGAAAATACGGTGGTTTGAGAACGGTAGGACCGTAATTCAAGGCATCACGTACGTCATCCCATGACTCAACTGGCTGTGGAGGTTGAAAACGATTCTTTCCAAAAGGGGGAGCAGCGTAGGGAATGCCTCTAAAGACATTTACACCTTGGCTAACGTTGCCACGCACTGCACCATGCAAAGTTTTGACGACTACGTCCATCAGTAACTCCTTCAAAGTGCCTATAGAAGGCACTACTTACCATAAAGAGGAAACTCTACAAGAACTATAGCATATTTTATATGAAGACGATTGAGGTAGGGATATAACAAGGACTCTTTAGAACCACATTGATAGACCACAAACGTAACAGCAGGGCTACCAATATATGTATTGATAGCCCTGCCGTTATGCTATTAAAGCGATGTTATTTTGTTGCCTTAGCTTCTTTTGCCTCTTTAGCAGAGGTTTCTTTGGCATGTGCTGCGTGTTTCTTCGCGGCCTCGGTTGCGTGATGTGTGGCTTCCGCGTGATGACCCTGTGCTACTTGTGCATGATGTCCAGCCTTCTCGTGATCGCCCTTCTCGTGTGCGTCTGCGGCTGCACGATGGTGCTTTGCTGCCTCTTCGTGGTGCTCTGCTGCCTTCGTATGATGTTCTTGCGATGGATGTTTTGTAGTCGCCATTGCCTATTTCTCCTTATACGTGTGTTACTACAAAGAAACTACTTTCCGTGTATTCTCCCTGATACGTTGTGGAAACAAAGAAAATACTCTTGTTCTGACACGTATCAATGCTAGCAATAGATGCAAAACTTGGTAGCAAAAATAAGTATTTGTCACAAAGCCTTTCCATCAAACGTATATCATAGGTATAGAAGGTTACATATAAAGGAGTTACGAACGATGGCAGACCAGGATACAAACAAGCAAGAGCAATATAGCGATGAGAATCAGTTAGGCGCGTTAGGCAACCAAGATCAGACCAGCACAAAGGCTAACCAGAATCAGGTCAGCGATCAATACCTCTACAGTATGCAAGCCGACCAGAACATCGACGAAAACCAGAACGACCAGGACCTTGCCGATGAAGATGATTATGAAGAGGTGAACGAGAACGACGACCAGTACGATATACAGGGTGGTCAAGGTCTCTATGGTACGGGCAACTATGGTAATCAAGGTGGACCTAGCCACCCTGGTAGCAGCCGTTCAAGCTATGGGACAAAGGTAAGCCAGGATCAGAATGGTAGTCAACAATAAGCTAGTAGCACATAAAAAAGAGGCGACCTGTCCAGGTCGCCTCTTTTTTATGTGCTACTAGCTTATTCCGCTTCATCGAGTCGTGCAGGTGTATCCACCTGATTGAGACGATTCCAGAGAACATAATCTGTTTCCTTCTTGGACACATAGGCATTCTCTGGCCCAGCCACCATTTCTGATGTTGCGGTGATTTCACCTTGTTCGAGGTGATGCAAGTCAATATACTTTGCCCCTTGCTGCAAACGGTTTCCTTCTGGCACGATCTGAATTGACTTAAGTTCGTCATTCGTCAAATCAGCAAGCGTGGTGGCATGCATACTCTTGATAGTATCAGCCGACTGTGCAAACTTGGTAGGTGGAGGATTGCTCAACCCATTATTTTCGCCTGCCCGATTATTTGCAGTCAGGTCGTCATCGAACTCGGCCGGATCACGTCTATCCTGTGGTGTATTCTGATCTCGATGGTTTTCGTGCAGTCGTGAAGCTTTCCTCCCGCTATGAGCGTCTGAGTCACTACCAGTACGCTTCTCGCCTTCGGCCTCCATCAGGCGTGAATCAGCCTTCTTAGGACGATTCTCTTTATCTTCTTTATCTTGATGCACTTGTGAATCTGGCATAAAGTTTATTCTTTCCTCACTAGCAAAACGACATACAAGTCCCCTTAAGGACTGGTACGTTTTTCTACAACAAAAAGTTTCGTTGAGGATGCAATAAATAAAATAATGCGAATTCTGTAGGGACC
>CAXUIS010000041.1:7343-25926 GCA_964250915.1 uncultured Ktedonobacteraceae bacterium
CAAAAAGTTTCGTTGAGGATGCAATAAATAAAATAATGCGAATTCTGTAGGGACCGATTTATCGCGTCCTCGTCGGTATACGAAACGCTAAGAGGACGCGATAAATCGGTCCCTACAGAGAACATATATATCACAGGTGATATAGTGGAAACAACACGAAACTGTAGGAGTATCTCTTGGTATGACACATGCTACAGAAACGACACATGAGGCTATTCGTACTGCATTGGATGCCGTTCATAGTCTCACGCTGCTCCGAGACATTCTTGACGATGACATTGGGCAAGCAGTGCTCACTCTCTTTCGACTACTTGTTACAACTGAACCTGATGCAGCAAGCATAGCACAAGCCTATAGCACCACGTTCTTTATCTTGGCACAAGACACAAACACCGACACGTTGTTGCCCAACATACCTGATGCATGGCAAGCTCACCTTGTGAGTCGTATTGTTGATAGCGGCAATCCGTGGAGTACGCAGGCAGAAAAAACCACCTCACACTATATTGCACAGGGAATACGCGAACAGGCCAAACGCGATCTACGTATTCTTCACTTGCTCTACAAACTTAAAGCTCACGACATATGGGAATTGACACGACATGTTGTCATGCAACATCTGCCCACTCTGAATGACGCATGGGTGCCGTGGCATAATCTTGCCCTTAAGTATGAAGCAACAGGCTCGGCACGCGAGTTGATGATGCATCAGCTTGCGAGAGCCGAGGATTGGGCAGCAAGTATGTTCCTCTTAGAGCAATATTGGAATCGTCAGGGCACAGGACTATTTGCACGTTACACAGTCCTTCGTTGGGAAGGACGAACAGAAGGATTACATGGTATTGCTCATCCTGACTCCATTCAGCTTGCTAATTTAGTTGGCTATGAACGCGAGAAGGCACAGTTGCACACAAACCTTGAACACTTTGTACATGGTTTACCTGCACATGATGCTGTCTTGTATGGCGCCCCTGGAACAGGAAAATCTTCTACGGTCAAGGCTCTTGCCAATACCTATGCCGATATGGGGTTACGCTTGATTGAGGTGCGAAAAGAGTTTGTTAATGACCTACCAGCCATCGTCAATCAGGTTCGTGGACATGCACCCTATTTCCTCTTGTTCATTGATGACCTCTCCTTTGAAGAACATGAGACCGAGTATAAGGCATTAAAAGTGTTGCTTGAAGGCGCGGTGGAGGCACGTCCAGCGAATGTTCTCATTCATGCGACCTCGAACCGCTTAAATCTGATTCGTGAAAACTTTGCGGACCGAGGCAAGCCGACTGACGATGTACATTGGCGCGACACCCTCGATGAGAAAGCTTCGCTCGTGGCACGCTTTGGACTACGCGTTACCTTTATGACTCCCGATCAGGCACAATATCTCACCATCGTTACTGGTCTAGCACATCAGCGTGGCCTTACATTGTCAGAGGAAAACTTGCATGCACGTGCGCTCACCTGGGAACGTCAACACGCAGGTCGCTCTGGTCGTGTTGCACGTCAGTTTATTGATGATCTGGAAGCCGAACAGAAAATGGAATAGGTTACATATTGTAACGTTTACGCTCACTCAAGCGATATACTAGTATGCATGTGTATAAAAAGCGCATGCATATATCTTTCTATTTCCTTCATTTGATTGAAGTCGTAGGGACACCGTAAACAGAGTTCCTCCGAAATGCTACACACTATAGGAGTTACGGACATGGTACAACTTGGCTGGAAAGCAGGACCGGAGCAATATCCACCGGTAGAGTTACTAGAATACGCAGCAATCGCGGATAAAGCAGGGTTCGATTGGATAGATGTCAGCGATCACATGAACCCGTGGAGTGAAGCGGGACAGGCGTCATTTACATGGTCATGGTTAGGTGCAGCAGCGATGCAGACAAAGCGCACCATTCTTAGCCCTGGTGTCACCTGCCCAATTCTGCGTTATCATCCATCGGTAATTGCACAGGCGGCTGCGACAATGACACACTTTGCGCCCAATCGCTTCGCACTTGGCCTGGGAACAGGTGAAGCACTCAACGAGTTTGCGGCAACGGGTCAATGGCCTAGTTATGCAGAACGCCGTGAACGCTTAATTGAAGCTATTGAACTCATGCGCGCATTATGGAATGGCGAAGAGGTCACTTTCGAGGGCAAGTATTACCAAACACATAAGCTGAAGTTGTACACACCTCCTGCCTCGCCGATGAAGATCATTTTCTCAGCACTCGCACCACATGCGGCAGAGTACGCTGGCAAGTATGGGGATGGTCTATGGAGTGTTGGAGGCAAGCAGCCAGAGATATATAAGGGTATCATCCAGAACTTTGAAGAGAGTGCGAGAAAGGCTGGCAAAGACCCCTCAACCATGCCACGCATTATCGAACTCAATGTTGCATATACCGATAATGTCGATGCTGCCGTACAAGAGCAGCTCAAGTACTGGGCCAGCACAGCAATACCAGCGATGTATGATGAGAAAATTTACACGCCAAAGATGTCGCAAGAAAATGGCGAGGTTATCGGCGCAGATGTTATATTAAAAACAAGTTGCTTCTCACCAAAGATTGAGGAGCACATTCGATTTGCGCAACAGTACGTTGACTTAGGCTTTGACTGCCTGATCTTCCATTGTCCAGGACCAGATCAGCGTGGCTTCCTTGAAAGCTATGCAAGTGAAGTGTTCCCAAAGTTACGCTCACTCAGCAAGAAGTAGTTGTTTAAGCACACAAAGAAGAGAGTAGAGGAGTAGCCCTTGTGACCTCCCTACTCTCCTACTCTTTTAGAGCAGCTACAAGGGCTGCATGATCGCGTTCAGTCTGATCAGCATATGCTTTAGCAAATGTTGTGATTGCTTGCTCAAAAGCATCGCTTTTGCCCATGTAACCACTTATTAGAGCAGCATCACCAGAACGTGCATGTGCGCGAGCAAGCACCCAACCACAGAGTCCTGCATAGGAAATGAAATCGCCTATGCTCATTCTATCGATGCTTGGAGAAAGTGACATATCGCGTAGCTGGCGAATGTAGTAGTCGTGCGGCCCGCTCCGCGTCCACCCAAGGAAGATGTCACTCGCACTTTGCATAAGCCTTTGTCCACACACAACCCGTTGTGCATGATTTGAGTACTGACTTGCTCTTAGATAGCGTTCTAATACGGACGCTCGCGCCTCTTTAATTTGCAAGAAAAGAGGATCGTTCGCATCGTCTCCGAGAAAGAGCATTACATAACAACGTGTACCCACCTACCAATACCAACAACTTTCTGTGCAATATCAACAAGGTGATAATGACTTAATAATACATTGCGGTCATCCTGTAAGGATGCCTTGTATCCCTCCAACAATTTGTAAAACTCTAGCATATGAGAGACTTGTAAAATTTCCTCTTGACATATAGCAAGCATGTGAGATATACTCTGGTCAAGAGCAATGTATCCCCCCAGGGGGGTAGGTGGATTGCTTGTAAGAAAGTTTTTGCATATCATGACACACCCGCCTGATTCGTCGGCTCGTGAAGACATCGCTAAACGTCTCGCACGCGTCGCCGGACATGCAACGAGCCTTAAAAGACTTTGGGACGAAGGCCGCGACGTTGACGACATGTTGACACAGGTTGCCGCCGTTCGTGCCGGGCTTGACCAGGTTGGCAGAGCTATCCTGGAATATGCCGTTGAACAGAGTGTCACAAAGGCTGTCGAACAAGGTAGTTCAGACGAGGCGATACGCGAACTAAAGAACGCGTTAGATCGCTTTATCTAGGTGTGTATCTCGTTACCTTTACGGAACGAAGGAGGACCCGAATGGACCCTGACCCTACTTGGTGTCGGCGTCACCATCTTTCCGCAGTACAAACGTTTCTGACCTGCTAGCATCTTTATATAGTAGTGCTATCATCTCACGACTCGCTTTGGCTACGGATACAATTTTCCAAAAGCGAGAAGCGTGAGCCTAGGTAGTACTCTCCTTGCCGAATTCCTCTGGCAAGCATGGTGTCATCCTCTCACTCTTTCTCTCATTTTCAGATTTTCTCACGCACATTGTTTCTGATAACAATGAAATGATGTGCAGGGTAAAGAATCAAAACCTCAACGAATTTTGATAATCGAATGCGTAAACATCGGTAGGGACAGCAATTCATTGCGCCCAAAGATGGGTAGCGGTGGGGTAACGTGTCAGTAGCGCTTCCTGACTCCCGACGTGTTCCCATCCTAGCCCAGCTTCGGGCGCAATGAATTGCTGCCCCTACCGAAAGAATTGATCGCGTACAGTTGTCAACATTTATCAAAGGGTTTCTTCCCCGTGAGAGAGTCCGTATCTCATTATGCTCTTAATTCAAAGAAAAAAAGAGAGGAGTACTCCTATGTACCAAATTGAAGAGACCACACTTGTGTTCGATGCGGTAGAAGAGAACACGGTACATATTGATACAGCATGCAACGACGATATCCAGGGAGCTTGGGGCACAATCAAAGGCAGCGAGAGCGCGACACGTAAAACATGGATTAAACGGCTTCTAGCCTTGCTTGTGATTATGGGGCCAGGGTTGATTACGATGGTCGGCGATAACGACGCGGGTGGCATTCAGACATATGTTCAGGCAGGTCAACAATACGGAACATCTCTATTGTGGACACTGCTCATTCTGATTCCTCTGCTGATTGTCAATCAAGAAATGGTCGTACGGCTGGGTGCTGTAAGCGGCATTGGACATGCACGTCTGATTTTCGAGCGTTTCGGCAAATTCTGGGGCGCGTTCTCACTCAGCGATCTGTTTATTCTGAACTTCTTGACCATTATTACAGAATTTATCGGTTTCAGCGTCGCACTGCAATACTTTGGCGTAAGTCCCTATATCTCAGTTCCTTTGGGCGTTATCGGTCTCATTTTAATTACTACAACTGGAAGCTTCCGCCGTTGGGAAAGTGTGATGTGGGTATGCTGTCTTGCAAGCCTGCTAATGATTCCAATCGCGTTTATTCCACATGGCTCTATCGGTCCAATTGTGAGCGGTACCTTTCTTCCAAGTGTACGTGGCGGTCTCAATTCAACTGCATTGCTGACCATCGTTGCCATTATCGGTACAACGGTTACGCCGTGGCAACTCTTCTTTCAGCAATCAAATGTTGTTGACAAGCGTATTACCTCTCGTTGGATGAAAAGCGAGCGCACAGATACCATCATCGGTGCATTCTTGACCAATATTGAGGCCGCGGGGTTAGTCATCGCGGCGGCGTTTGGCTTTGCCGCTACGAAGTTCGATAACAGCTTTTTAGATTTGAACACAACCGCACATCAGTTTGGACTTGCAGGTCATCCCATTATGGGCGTAATTTTGATGATTATTCTGCTCAACGCCAGTATCATTGGAGCTTGCGCGGTCTCACTTGCGACCTCATATGCCTTTGGCGATGCGTTCAAGACCAAACCATCGCTGCATAGCAAATTTGGCGAGGCAAAGGGTTTTTACATCAGCTATGCCGCACTCATTATATGCGCTGGTACCATTGTAGTGCTTTCGCCAGCACAAATGCTTGCCATCCTGACACTAATTGTACAAGCACTCGCGGGCATTCTGCTTCCCAGTGCCACAATGTTTCTCGTGTTGTTGTGCAATGATCGTGCCGTGCTAGGCCCCTGGGTCAACAAGTTGTGGCTTAACATCGTGTGCGCTATCATCGTCGGTGTACTCATAACGCTTTCCGTTATCCTAGCAGTAACGACACTCATACCATTTACGAACACACAGACGCTACAGTTAGCAGCAATCGCAGGTATTATTCTGGGAATCTCATTAGCAATCGTTGGAAGTGTCTCGCTGGTGAAGCATCTTAGAAGAGGACCAGACGCAGAACTTGTTGCGCTCTATGCAATAGATAAAAACGCATGGAGAATGCCGCCCCTTGCGGAATTGACAAAACCTGTATGGTCGCGCACACTCAAGGTTAGCATGTTCGCGCTACGTATCTACCTTGTGATAGCTGTTGTGTTGCTCGTATACAAATTCATTGTTCTGGCGTTTATACATTAAACGGCAATTGTAGGGGTCTAATTCTATTACACCCTGTTGGCATACACGAATATTGGACGACATATGCAAACGTCTCAACGTCCTTCCAAATTTGTGATTGCCAACAGGGTGTAATAGAATTAGACCCCTACAATTGCCGTTCTCTCATATATTCTGTTGTCGATATTCGTTTACGCAGTCTTAACCGATGCAGCACTCTGCAAACCGAGTTCTTCGGTGGATTGCTCGCGCATCTGATATTTCTGAACTTTGCCAGTGACGGTCATGGGGAACGAGGTCACGAACTTGATGTAGCGCGGGATTTTGTAGTGAGCAATGTTGCCCTTACAATAGTCGCGCAATTCTTCCTCCGTCACCTGCTCTCCTGGCTTGAGCATAACCCATGCCATGATCGCTTCACCGTATTTTTCATCAGGAACACCGATGACCTGCACATCACTGATCTTTGGATGCGTATACAAGTATTCTTCGACCTCGCGTGGATAAACGTTCTCACCACCACGAATAATCAGGTCTTTGATACGCCCAACAATATTTACGTAGTCTTCTTCGTCCATGACCGCTAAGTCACCCGTGTGCATCCAGCGTGCTGAATCGATAGCAGCAGCTGTCGCCTCTTCGTTGTTCCAGTAGCCTAGCATAACGCTATAGCCACGTGTGCAGAGTTCACCCGTCTCGCCGATTGGCACGACCTGACCGGTTGCGGGATTAACAACTTTGACTTCGAGATGCGGGTGTATCTGCCCGACGGTGCTGACTTGCTTGTCCAGTGGCGAACCGATACGTGTTTGCGTCGAGACTGGGCTGGTCTCCGTCATGCCATAGCAAATCTCGACATCACTCATATTCATCAAGCTCTGAACTTTTTTCATGACTTCAACCGGACAAGGCGAACCTGCCATCACGCCTGTACGCAGACTAGAGTAGTCGAACTTAGCGAAATCTGGCTGATCGAGTTCAGCGATAAACATCGTCGGTACACCATAAAGCGAGGTACATTTTTCTTCCTGCACTGTCTGTAACACGGTCAGTGGCTCAAACCCTTCGGAGGGATAAACCATCGTCGCGCCATGCGTGATACAGCCAAGATTGCCCATAACCATGCCAAAGCAGTGATAGAGCGGCACGGGAATACATACCCTATCCTCATACGTCAGGTTTTGCAGGCCAGCTACGAAATAGCCATTGTTCAGAATATTGTGATGGCTAAGCGTCGCACCCTTCGGGAAGCCTGTTGTGCCACTGGTATACTGAATGTTGATTGGGTCGTCAAACTCCTGCTCGCGCTGTACTTTTGTGAGTTGCTCGTTGCTTATATCGCCGCCCATCGACATCAATTCGTCCCAGGTGAACATGCCAGGAATCTTCTCGGAGGTCATGCGAATGACGGTTGTGAGGTTGGGAAGTTTTTCGGCCTTGAGCTTCCCTGGTTCGCTATGCTGTAGTTCGGGGGCTAGAGCTTGCACCATCTCAGTGTAGTTCGAGGTTTTGAAGGCAGGGGAGATGATGATGGCACTACAACCTGATTGTTTCAGCACATATTCCAGTTCGTGCAGACGGTACGAAGGGTTGATGTTGACGAGTATGGTGCCTATTTTGCTAGTGGCAAATTGCGTCACACACCACTCAACACGGTTGGGCGACCAGATACCAATACGCTGCCCTTTGCGCAATCCCAATTGGAGCAGGCCCTTCGCGCACTGGTTAACCTGTTCTTGCAATTCACGGTAGGTCAGACGAGTGTTCTGTTGACGTGCGATGAGCGCGGAATTATCAGGATAGGTTTCCGCGGTCAAGTCGAACTGATCGCCAATTGTCAGACCGAGTAACGGAGTATCGCTCGTGCCACTCGTATAGCTCCATCGTGGGGTGATCTGCTCCGTCTGAGCAGCAGACAAGTCCTGTTGTGTCACTGTCATAGTGTTTTCATACTCCTCTAAAGTAGGTGCATGGAGATAAGGTATTCAGCGAAATTGCAGGGTCTCGCATTAGCTTAAGAGTAACCGACCTGAGAGTAAAAAGCAAGATATATTCTTCTCTAAAGAACAAGATTACATCGACATTCATCACTGAAAGCAATCCACAAAGTGCTAGCAAGCGTAGTGTTATGTGAAGATAATTTCACTACGTTTGCAAGGAGCCTTTGTATGTTGTCCACTTTATTACCCATCCTAGTAAAGCAGCATAAGCAGAAATACGCATCTCGTCACGTTATAAAAAAGCTTTTGTTTCCTATATTGATAATTCTCTCGGTTCTCTTATTTCTTTGTATCGCCATTGGTCCATCCTATAGCTCACGAGCGCAGTCTAGTGTAGCGACAACTGCCCATACAAGCGCGACGGTAAACGAAAGCTGTAAAGCATCCTATTTTTCGCGTGATGGCAACCCGTTTCAGTTATGCCCTGGTCCCTTTCCTGGTGGTGGCAACTGTGTGTGGTGGGCTTGGGAACAATGGCACCTACTCGGCTATGATCTTCCCTTGAATTGGGGCAACGCTGCGGATTGGGTGGTTGACGCCGAGCGTACCGGGCTGCCCATTGGGACAGAGCCGCGTGCAGGTGCTATTGCTGTTTTTCCACGCGCCGATGGTGTATGGGCCTATGGGCCAGAAGGTCACGTTGCCTTTGTGACCTCGGTGAGCGATGATGACAGTACATTCAATGTCACCTATCAAAATTATGGCGACCCAACACCTATGCATATTGGACTCAACTACCCTGTTGACCAAATCAATGCAGCAAGTTTTCAGCAGAACCAGTTACGCTTTATCTACTTTCCAACCACTATTGACCCCACACTGTTCGCGCATCTTCCAGGCATTAACGGCAATGCAGTTGCAGGTTTGACGATGGCCAATGCACAGGCACAGACCACAGGAAGTAGTCAAACGGGAACACAAACGAAAAATACAGTCAATGAAAGTCGTCCTACGCTCGGCCTCCCTGGTGGCAGTGGTAGCACGGAGCAAGAGTTTAACGCTGACTTCACAGGCAATGGCTTAAGCGATCTCCTCCTGTATAATCGACAACAGGGGAGCCTGAGCGTTGTTTCACTTTCGCCATACAAGCAACCAGGACCGCACATCATACGGAACGATTTCCAATACTCGTCCTCAGAAACGCCAGTAACGCAAAAGGTGATGCTATCGGATGCAAAGACGACGCTAACGGGTTGGGGGTCGAATCTGGATATTCGCGTGGGAGACTTCGCGCGCACTGGCGAGTCCGATATTCTGCTCTATGATCGTACACATGGCACGATGCAAATACTCACGTTAACATCACAGCTTACGATCAAGACGCACGTTTCCCTGACAGGTTGGGGGCCGAATTGGGAACTCTACGCAGGTCGTTTTGATGGGCACAGCACCGGACTATTCATGTACAATCGCTTCGCCGATGCCAGTATTCCATCATCGCTCGCCAGCACTGTGCAAATGGGCGACCCGTTACAGCAATGGCGTATGACTGGACGAACAGCAAACGCTGTCATTCTCGACTTTAACAAAGACCTGAGTGTGCATCATTTGCAGCAATATACACAGTGGCATAACTCGTGGGAAGTCTATGTTGGGCGTTATACAAACGCGAATCAGGATGGCGTCTTTCTGTATGATCGTAGAATTGGTGAGGCGCGTGTCATGGATTTTGATGGTAGTATGGTCATCAACAACTATCAAGAAATTCATAATTTAAGCGGCAACTGGCAAGTCTTCAGTGGAGACTTCAATGGGTCGGGACGCGCACAGGTGATGCTCTACGAGCCAAGCCGAGGGATGGGTGCCTTTCTCATGTTAGGCTCTGACCTTTCATTAGTAAAAAGAATAGACTATACAGGATGGACACCAAATGAGGTCTTCTACGTTGGTCACTTTGGAACTGACCGACTGAACGCAATGCTCTATGATCCACAAGCTGGTACAAGTACATTTATTGTCTTCAATGATGCACTAAAAATAGTGACGTTACATACCGTTCATAGTTGGGACCAGCATTATCAGATTCTGGTTGGTGCCTTCGTTGACCGCACCGCCTGTCTTGCTAGTGACAGTTGTGGCAAAGGTGATGATATTCTTGTGTTGAACCGCGCCACGGGTCAGATACAGCAGTACGTCTTTACCTTTGGACGACAGTATCAAGTGATTAATAACCGTGCACAACCTTTTGTGCGTGATGGCTTTAGCACAAGTAGCGAATATAGAACCGTCGATACAACTCTTTTTCAAGTCGTTGGAACATTCGCTACAAGTATTGGCAATGAGGAGTTGTATTAAGGAAAAAGAAGGTGTAGGTGAAATGCTGCCTCGTAGCATTTCACCTACACCTTCTTTTAACAATATTGCATACTCTAACTTTTTCTCTTACTGGTTAGCTCCTAGAGAAAGCTCGTGCAAGTGCATCAAAGTAGTCACGCACAAACGCCTGTGAGACCTTCGCACTAGCCGCCATATTGAAACCATGAAAAGCACCAGGATAGACATGCAATTCAGTTGGCACACCTGCTCGCATGAGTCGGCGGGCATACTCCATATCCTCCTCCAGAAACAGATCAAGCGTGCCAACGCTAATAAAGGCGGGGGCAAGCCCTTCCAGATGGTCAGCGCGGGCCGAGGCAGCATAGGGCGAGACACCTGGACTTCCTGGCTCCTGCCCTAAGAGTGAGGTCCACCCAAAGCGGTTTGCGTCGGGTGTCCAGATATACTCTCCCGTGTAGGGATGAGGCTCTGCCGAGGTCACAGTTCGATCATCAAGCATCGGGTAGATCAGAAGTTGAAAGGCAAGCGGCACTTCACCACGGTCACGTGTAAGCAGTGCTAATCCAGCTGTCAACCCGCCTCCCGCGCTAGCACCACCAATAGCAATCCGAGTCGTATCTACGCCAAGTTCCTCGGCATGTGAATGAAGCCATGTTAACGCAGCATAACAATCCTCAACTGGGCCGGGATGCGGAGTCTCAGGTGCTAAACGGTAGTCCACCGAGACCGCAACACACCCAAGCGTTGAGACGATGCTCTTCACCCCAATATCCTCCCCGTCGGCAGAGCCAATGACATAGCCACCGCCATGAATCCAGAGTAACGCTGGTAGTGATGTTGAACGCGTGGTTGGTCGATACACGAGCACACGCACATCAGGTGCTCCCTGACGACCAGGGACAAAGTGCTCGTTTACAGAAATCGCAGAAAAATCAGGTAGGTTTTCAGGGGGTCGGGTGTTCATCTCATTGAAAGAGGTTCGTATGAGGGCCAATGATTCTGGTGTGAACGTCAGAGCGGGAAATACGTCGAGCATTCCAACAAGTTCTGGATCAACAAGATGTCTGGTGGTCATCACTTTCTCCTATTTAAAAAATGAAAAACAACTCTTCTTTTTCGCCTTCATATTCGTGCTGATAAGCCTATGCAGCAAACCAGCCGCCGTCAGCTGGCAGAATCGCTCCATTGACGTTACTAGCATCATTGGAGGCTAGAAAGGCAATCACGGCTGCTATTTGTTCTGGTTTGGCAACTCGAATGGCAGCACCCTGTGTATGTGCCATCACCTTGGCGAGTCCCGCCTCATGAGGCATTCCACTGCCCACTCCAATCGCTGTTTCGACACCGCCAGGGCACACCGCGTTACAGCGAATACCCTGATCCCCGTAATGAAAGGCAATACTTCTGGTTAAACCAACCACACCATGCTTTGAAACCGTATAGGGAGTACCAGCAGTTCCTCCACGTAGGCCAGCTTCAGAGGCAGTATTGACAATCTTACCACCTCCTTGCTCTAGCATCAATGGAATGACCCGACGGCAAGCGAGAAAGGGTCCAGTCAAGTTAATCGCAAGCACACGCTCCCATAATGCCAGAGGAACATCGGCAGTTGGCGTCATGAGATCCATAATCCCTGCATTATTACACAGGATATCCAAACGTCCATATATGGACTTTGCGAGAGCAAGCATACGTTCCACATCGGCATCGGAAGAAACGTCTGCCGCGCAAGCAGTCGTCTTTCCCCCTTGTGATTGGAGTTCTGCGACAAACTGGTGTAGAGATGCTTCGGCGATATCGACGGCAACGACGGCAGCACCCTCTGACACAAATTGTTGGACGAGTGCACGACCAATGCCGGAAGCGGCACCAGTCACCAACGCAACCTGAGTATCAAAGCGCATGGAGGACTCCTTATAGAGATTTCCCTATGGTGAAAATAAATTCCCTTTTCCAGTATATAAGCAAACGAGTAGTTCGACAAGGCCAAGCCGGGACAGATGCACAGTATTTCAGGCCCCCGACGTTTTTACCTCTCTAAAATGGGATGGGAGACGTTTTTGATGTCAAAAAAGGAGACGACGCCCACAATGGATTTGCAACAACCCTGACATTTTTTAGAAAAAAGTGTTGACAATTCACTAAGGGTATGGTATCTTAAATCTGCAAACGAAACATCACAGCAGTGATAGGTTGTATGCGATGGCATTAGCGGGAGTGGCTCAGTGGTAGAGCATCTCCTTGCCAAGGAGAAAGTCGCGGGTTCGATCCCCGTCTCCCGCTCCCCTCTTTTCAGGCGACGTCGCCAAGTGGTAAGGCACGGCTCTGCAAAAGCTGCACCAGCGGTTCAAATCCGCTCGTCGCCTCCAAGAGACGTGATATGTATCACGTCTCTTCTCTTTTTCAAGCGGTCTGCAAGGAACACCTTCCCATGCGAGAACAACGCAGTTATTCCACTGAAGCAATCATTCTCAAACAATCCAATCTCGGCGAGGCCGACCGTATTTTGACGCTTTTCACGCCCTACAAGGGCAAGTTTAGCGCGATTGCTAAAGGTATACGGCGTCCAATTAGCAAAAAAACAGGCCACCTCGAACTGTTATACCGTTCACAGCTACAGGTCGCGGTAGGTCGTAATCTCGACATCGTGACACAGGCACAAGGGATTGAAAGCTTTCTGCATATGCGCGACGAACTCTGGCACCTCACCTGTGGTATGTACCTGACCGAACTTGTCGAACGCTTCGTGGAAGATAATACGCCGCATACCGATGTCTACAAACTTCTGCTAGAATCTCTACGCGCTCTTGAAATAGATGCAATAGAAGTACAGCAACAAAGAGTTGAGCAAGCTCAAAAATCAGAGGGTACGGTACAACAAGAGGAGCAAGAGCGGGATATGCATGATCGCACCAAACTCCTCATGCGCTATTTTGAAATTTACCTGCTCTCAAGTGTTGGCTATGAGCCAGTGCTACGTACCTGTGCCAACTGTGATACAGAACTCAAGCCAGAGGAGAACGGTTTTACGCCCTCGCTTGGTGGTGCGCTCTGCCCGAACTGTTCGCGTTTATGGAGTCAATCCCTCTCGATGAACGCGCTCAAGGTACTACGCCTTCTGCATCGCTCCGATTGGGCACAAGTCCCACGTTTCCACCTCGACGCCCACTTGCATACCGAACTCGAACGCGCCATGCACGGTCTGCTACGCTTCCACCTGGAACGCGACCTGAAATCATGGAGCTTTTTGGAGATGCTGCGCTGACGTAGTACAAGTAACTCTATGATATACTCTGTGTAAAATGAAAAATGCAAAGAGGAGAAATTTATGATAGATGAGTTACGCCACGCTTTTGAGTTGGCCCAGCAGCAAAATGAAGCGATGCAACAGTACATTGCTGCTCTCGTGACACAAGAACTTGCAGGAGACGAGTTAGAGGTATCACCCGAACTCGCCGCAGAATTGAAAACCGCTTATGACGAGATAGCAACCGGAGAGGTGCGCGATTACGAAGCCTTCCGACGAGAACGTCGAGAGCGTGAGCAATTCTAGTGCCATATCGGATTCTTCTAGCCAAACAGGTAGAAAAACAAATCAACGCGCTGCCTCAACAGGTTGTTAACCGCATTGAGCAATACATAGAAGCACTCCGCACAGAGCCACGTCCTTCTGGCGTGAAGAAGCTTAGAGGACAAACACGAACATATCGTGTGCGCGTAGGAAGTTGGCGTATTATCTATACTATTGACGACAGCAATCAAGAAATTACGTTACTGACGATAGATGACCGCAAGGATGTCTACCGTTAATCGTGTATCGCAATAGAAGTATACATTATAGACAAGTAAACAGGGAGACACTTACAGTCTCCTTGTTTAAACTCATGTAGGGGTCTAATTCTATTACACCCGGTTGGCGCATGACAATGTTTAAAGCATGTTAAAACGTTTTTTATGTACACCGACATTCGTATGTGCCAAACAGGGTGTAATAGAATTAGACCCCTACAATTTCGTTCAATGACATCCGTAACTATGCAACACCTCTGTTCTGTGGTATCTTACATTCGTACCTGAAAGCTGTACCGCCCAAACGCTCGCGTTTTCCTATGCGTCCCCATTTCGGAGGTTATTCCATGAGTGATATCGCACCTTCTGCCGATGCTGGCATAAGAACCTCTCCACGAATTACAACTGGCTATGCTCGCTACGTCTTCTGGATCATGTTCCTCATCAGCTTCTTGAATTATTTAGACCGTAACGTTCTAACCGGAGCCGCGAATGTCATCGCCAAAGAACTTGGTTTCAACCTCGATGGCATTGGCTATATCGCATCCGCCTTTCTCATCATCTACACAGTGGGCACAATTCCGCTTGGCATATGGGCAGACCGTGCGAAACGCAGAGATGTTGTCGCTATCTCTGTCGCGTTTTGGAGTGTTGCCACTGCAGCAACGGCACTAGCAACAAATTTTGCAACGCTTTTCCTATCGCGCATGGTGCTAGGCATCGGCGAGGCTGGCTATTTTCCAGCTGGCACTGCACTGATGAGCGATTATTTTTGTCGTGAGAAACGTTCACGTATCATGAGTTGGTGGAGTGTAGCGCAGCTTGTCGGCATCCTGGTTGGTTTTGTCATTGGCGGTGCCGTCGCGGGTCTCTATCCAGGTAGTTGGCGTCTGGCCTTTATCTTCACAGGTATCCCCGGTTTGCTACTTGCACTCCTCGTATGGCGAGTACGTGAACCACGACGCAATCAAGCGGATGAAGAGGATATGGGGATTTACGAGGCACATGTACCAGGAAAAGAAGGGCAAGATACTGGACATTCTCTTTCAGTACCTACAAATGTCTTTGCTCAGTTTGGCGCATTGTTACGCATTAGAACGCTTGTCGTCCTGATTCTGATGCAGATTTTCGCCTTCTTTGTGCTTACCGTCAACGTGGTCTTCTTGCCCACGTATATGCAACAGAAGGATACGTTTGGCCTCACCTCTGGACAGGCCGGGCTTTTTTCGGGTGCAGTTGTGGTTCTGGCTGGTATGGCAGGTACTGTACTTGGCGGCTATATGGCGGATTGGTTGAACAAGAGCCATCCTGGTTCGCGTATCCTTGTATGTGGCATTGGCTTCTTGCTGGGCGCACCTGCATTTGCGGCAGCCGTTACCTTTCACAACCTGTTCGTATTTACCATCTTTTTTGTTCTTTCAACGCTTTTGCTCACACTCTACACCGGTCCTAGTACAGCCGCAACACAGGATGTTGTGCCATCAGCCCTACGTGCATCAGCCGTTGCAATCTCGTTGCTCATCGCTCACTTGCTAGGTGATGCGTTTTCGCCTACCCTGGTAGGAGTACTCGCCACTAGCTTTGACCCAACACATGGGCATCATTTCGCTACAAGTATGGCGGGTCAAGACTTGAGTACTGCTCTGCTGGTGACATGTACACCAGCACTCGTTATTGCAGGTCTGATTGGCCTCTTCGGAGCACGCTGGATGAAAGGCGATATCGCGGCGGCTGACGAAGCCGATAGGATCGCCAGAGGATAAAAGGTGTTGTGCATGACGTGCAGGGAGACCGCAAGGGTCTCCCCTACACATTGCATAACCCTACATGTAGGGGAGACCCTTGCGGTCTCCCTGCTAAAACACAATATTAAGGAATATATCGAAACATGATTCATTTTTATGAACTTTCACAGTTGGATGCAACACAGTATAAACGCTTGTTGCGACGTGCGGAAGTCGAGATTGATGATCTCATCGACTATGTACGCCCGATAGTACGCGATGTACGGAATCGGGGCGACGCGGCATTGATCGAGTATATGGAGAAGTTTGACCAGATACAACTCACGCCCGAACGCTTGCGCGTGAGTCGTGAAGAGATCGAACGCGCTCATCACGAACTCGACCCGAACGTCTATGCAGCAATAAAACATGCCATTTCCAATGTCCATAAGTTGCATGAGCAGCAAATGCCGTCTCAACAAACCTTTACACAGGTTGCTCCTGGTGTTATGGTCGGCGAAAAGGTGACACCCATTACAAGCGTTGCACTCTGTGTTCCTGGGCGCAAAGGTATTTTTCCGTCGGTCATGTACATGCTAGCAACACCTGCACATATCGCGGGTGTACCACGTATCGTCGTTTGCACTCCGCCGGGGGCTGATGGAACTATTGATCCAGCATCACTTGTCGCCGCCGATCTATGCGGCGTGCATGAGATTTATCGCATAGGTGGTCCACATGCTATCGCGGCACTCGCCTATGGGACTGAGACAATACAGCGCGTACATAAAATTACAGGACCTGGTAACGCCTATGTGTCTGCGGCTAAACGCCTGTTATATGGCACCGTCGATGTGGGACTTCCGGCAGGACCAAGCGAGTCGATTCTGCTCGCTGATGAATACGCCAATCCCGAATTGGTAGCACGTGATCTACTGATTGAGGCTGAACATGGTCCCGACTCATCTAGTTTGCTGGTGACAAATAGCCGTACTCTCGTCGATGCTGTGCTACCATTACTAACAGAAAAAATGGCTGCACTTCCTGAACCACGTCAGACTTTTTGCCATACAGGATTTGAGTCCGAAAAGGGAACAGGGGGTATCGTTCTGACAGAAACTCTGCGACAAGCAATTACGTTCACAAACGAATATGCTCCTGAGCATCTCGAAGTACAGGTACAAGAGCCATTTGCCCTGCTTGGCGAATTAAAGAATGCGGGTGAAATTCTGATCGGACCATATACGCCTTTTTGCATCGGTAATTATAGTGCTGGTACAAATGCAGTTCTGCCAACGGGTGGCTTCGCCCACACCTATTCGTGCACCTCAGTCTACGATTTTCTGAAACGAACTGGTCTGGCCTATGTTACTGAGGAAGGCTATGGACCTCTGAGCGAGACGACGCGCCGTCTTGCGGAGTTTGAGAACTTTCCCGCACACGCCAACGCGGTGACAGGGCGTCAAGTGTTGTCCACACAACCGTCAAAAGCATAACAATCAGCGTAAGAATCGTCGCCTGTTGCAATAGCGTTACAGCATTACGGGCGGCGACTACTTGCTCCAATTTTGTGTTCGCTTGCAAAGGCAAATTGACACTATCACTGACTTCCACCACAGCATTATTATTTTCTAATGCAACGTACACGAGATGGAGTACAGGATCAGCTTCCACACCATCGGGAGCTTTTCCAACAGGCAGCGTTCCTAGCACAGTAAGCGTTTTACTGTCGATAACCGTAATGGTAGTGCCACCATCATGTACACGCCCACTTTCGTCATCCCCTTCGCCTGCAACATATATCCGCCCTGTTCCTGTATTGAACGCAATGCCCTCAGGATAGGGCGAGACAGGAATACGCGCTTGTACGATATTTTTCTTGCCATCAATGACATCTACTTCTTGTCCACCTGCGCAGACAACGTAGACGCGCCCCGTAGCTTCATCAACACGCAATGGCTGTAGTGGTGTCTGTGCGACTTGTAATGTAGTAAGTACATGCAGGTTTGACTCATCAACAATGGAAAGCACATGTGTTGCAATATCTGCTACATACAGCCTTCCCAATTGACTGTTGACGCCAAGACCTTGTGGATGTGAACCTATATGCAACTGTGTTGTCTTAACTTGAATAGGCCCATTTTGCCATCCTGTTTGCACAGTAAACATATAGATGATGCCCTCGTTGCTGCATGAAACATACACGACATGTCGTTGCGTATCGAGTGCGATACCATTGTCACCAAGACCTGTACGTAATGTTGCCAATGTTTTTCCAGTCGCGCCATCCAAAATGAATAGGTCAGCCTCGTTGCTCTTGTACCCATCGACCGCCACAAATACTCTATGCGTTGTACTATCAACCTGGATATCAGTTGCGACATTCCCTAGCGTGACCCGCCAACGCACAACGCCTCGTAGAGGATCGAAAGCCACCACGACTCCAGGCCCTTCATGGGCAATATAGAGCAGGTGTGTCTGTGTATCAACAGCTATTGCCTCTGGACTGGTCCCTGAATGAAGCGAACTCACAATGGGAAAACCAGCCGCGTGTGCAGTTGGAGGAAACATTATGACTATAAGAATTACAAAAAGAGAAAGCATTAAGAACTTGTGTATCATTTTCACCCTGCGTTTTGTCGTAGCGATACCTATTCTTGTGCTATCTTAGCACGTTCTGCAATCACAAGGTACAGCACAAAGACAAAGAAGTAGGAATGCGCTTGTTGAGCGCGTTCCTACTTCTTTGTCTTTGTGCCATCAAAAACTAGTTGCCGTGATGCCCCAAAA
>CAXUIS010000042.1:0-19643 GCA_964250915.1 uncultured Ktedonobacteraceae bacterium
CCAAATGTACTTTGACAGACTACTACAACCATGTAGAGAAGCATTGTCTTTTTATTGTTCGATGCTCTGTATGTTACATGTCCGTACGCGCTTGTCTTCTCTGTGCCACGTACATCAAAATGTAGCCAGTTTCGAGAATAGAAGAAATTTCTATTCCGAATGCACGCGTTTTGAGACGTGTTCGAGAAAGGACGTTACGAACTGGTCGCATCTCCTGATCCCATACTCCGGCTTCCTGTGCTTCTTGTAAGCGTTCGCGACAACGTGCAACAGACGCTTCTGTAATGCGTCCATTGTTGAAACTTGCGAGCAATACTTCATAGGGACAGTAATAAGGATGAGCCTCAAGCAATGGCATAAGAACACAGATTTCACTCGTAGTGAATTGTTGTTCCATGAGCATGCGTGGGTGATCTTGAATGTAGGCGAGATGCGAGAGGGTACCAAGTGAGGTATTTAACGCGAGCATATGTCCTGCTGGTAGTAAACCCTGTAAAGAAAAGTGTAAGATTTCCTCATCAGTCTCTTGGGTGTAACCAACAGGGGTCTTCACCTTACGAAGGGATACCTTTTGCATAGCGGTGCTCCTTGTCTGCATGGTCTTGCGTAGGACTAGTGTAAGATCTTCGGGCTAAGGATACATCTTCTGCTGTCCAATAATGAGTTGTGCCTCCTTCTTCTATGGTGCATCTCCGAAATTGAGACGTGCTACGTATGCATCTTTCGGCATTGCACACGTTTATTGAGATACAGGACTACTCCGTTGTCTTGTACATTGAGTGGAACGGAGTTATGGTGAATAACCACCACAATTGTTTTTCTTTACACACTTTTAATAAACTGTGTGTACATAATAAACATTACCTTATAAAGCGACAAAAATCAATAGCTACAAGACCTATTTGCAAAAAGTAGTAAGAAAAGTAAAAAATAGGGTTATAGTACAAGACATGCGTTTTGTACTATAACCCTGTTGCAATTTTTACGAACTACGTTTTAGTTCTATGACCTAGTACTGTAAGGACGCACATAAGTGCGAAAATTGCGGCGAGAATTCCATAAGAGGCTGTTTTCTCTATTTGTATTTTGATAGGAGTGCGTGTCTTTTGTGCCTCTGCTGGTTCATCGTCTGTGTGTGCTATAGGATCCTTCATAAGAAAATAGATAACGGGTATCAATAAGACAAAGAATACGACCACGAGGCCATAGACGAGTAGTGTTTCCATAAGAGTATCCTCCTGACGGATGGCTAGAAGGAAAAATCTATTAAGAGTCTTGTCTATTGTAGACACGAATTACCATAGAGGAAAGACACATGGTAGCCAACTTACATAGCAAAATTGGCGAGACGAGTGATACATGGTACAATCAGGTACAACAATTCCACAGAGCAAGGAGTGTCAAGCATGGAGACATCGGAGTCTGACAGCAACCCCATTGTTATTCTTAATCCCACAGCTAATCGTGGAAACATGAACGTTTATCGTGCCCTCATTCGTAGCCGTCTTAGCGGTGAGCAAGGAACGCAGCCAACCGAGTATGTTGAGACAACACGAGCGGGCGAGGCTCAGGAACGCGCTATGCTTGCCGCGAAAGAGAGTCGGCCCGTTATCATTGTTGGCGGTGATGGTTCATTACATGAAGCGGTGAATGGTATTCTTTCATCGGGAAGGCGGGTACCCCTGGGTGTTGTTCCTGCTGGTTCGGGTAATGACTATGCGTGGAACACACTGAAACTTCCCCGCGATCCAGCTGCCGTTGTCGAGCGAGCATTCAATGGACAACTTGTTGACTCCGATGCAGGCATTGTCAATGGAAGATACTTCGCTAATTCGTTCAGCGTGGGGCTAGATGCCGATATCGCGGTAACTGCAAGTTGGTTAAAAAAGTATCCATTCATGAGTGGTGAACGTCTTTACTATACCTCGACTGTACGACAGCTTTTGTTCGGCTACAATAAATGCCCGTGGCTAACATTTGATCTTGACGCCGAAACTGCTCAGGCCCAGCAGAACAAGACACAGACACACTATGTACTGATGGCTGTGACAAATGGTCCAACCTATGGTGCTGGTTTTCGCATCAATCCTACCGCTGATCATACTGATGGTCTCTTTGATATATGTACAATTACTTTCACTCCACTCCTTCGTGCTTTGAGACTCCTTCCCATCGTGCAAAAAGGCGCACATTCTCATTTGCCAGAAGTAACATTTTATCGTGCGAAAACGGTGCATATAGATAGTCGCTTTCCAATTCATATTCAGATGGATGGTGAGACGAGTAGCGCAACGAGTTTTGATGCTAAGATACTGCCAGGAGCACTATGGGTACGAGTATAGATAAGAAAGCAACGCGTACAGGTGCGGTCGGGCGCATCACTTACGCTCTTGTTTGGCTACTTGCGTGGATATTCATGCATATCGTCTGTCACTATCGTGTAGAGGGTAAAGAGCATATAAAGCAAATTGCAGCATCTCAACCTCTGTTAATTGTCTCGAACCATTTAAGTTGGTATGATCCATTACTGCTCGGTCTCGTATTTCCACATCGAGTCTGGTTTTTTACAAAGGCTGAGGCGTTTCGCTGGCCTATTGCTGGCTGGCTGATTCGTAGTACCAAACAGATTGCGGTGCATCGTGGTGAGGGAGATCGCGTTGCTCTCGAACGTGCTGTTGTTTATCTTCGTGAGAGCAAGGCTCTTGTCGTTTTTCCCGAAGGCACTGTCGAGCGTCAGGAACAAATGATTACTGCGCACCCAGGGGTAGCTGTCATCGCGGTACGTGCAAACGCACTGGTTGTACCAGTTGCACTAACTGGAACAAGGCGTATTCTACGTTCTCACGGTGGTTGGCGTCCATCAGTATATATGAGAATAGGGATGCCATATATGCCTGCACTGTCAGAAGGTACACCGCGAAAAGCTGGTATGCAAGTCCTGACTGATGAGATGATGAATAAAATTGCGGGAATGTTGCCTGAGGAGCAACGAGGCGTATATCGTTAAACTTATGACCTGCTCACCTTTGCCACAAATGCTGATGGACAAAGATGTGTCAGCGTACATTGTTCACAAAGTGGTTTGCGCGCATCGCAGATTGAGCGACCATGAAAGATGAGCAAGTGCGAAATGTTGAGCCACTCTTGCTCTGGAATGATGCGCATAAGGTCCTGTTCAACCTTTACCGCATCATCATTTTTTGTCCATCCCAGTCGGCGTGAAAGACGACCAACATGTGTATCAACAACAACACCCACCTCGATACCAAAGGCATAACCAAGTACAACATTCGCTGTTTTACGTGCTACACCCGCAAGGCTCAATAGTTCTGGCATGGTATGTGGTACCTCACCGTCAAACTCGGTGATGATGCGTTGTGCAGTTGCACGAATATTTTTGGCCTTATTATGATAGAAGCCTGTCGAGCGGATGTCTTGCTCTAGCTCTTCCTGGCTCACTGTCGCAAAATCTTCGACGGTGCGGTACTTTTGAAAGAGCTTTTCCGTGACGATATTTACGCGTACATCAGTACATTGTGCTGAAAGTTGCGTTGCGACAAGTAACTCTAATGGATTTGAGAAGTTCAACGAACAGGCTGCGTCGGGATAAAGCTTGTGTAGTTCCGTAATAATTGCCTTTACCTGCTCGTCTGAGCCTGGTTCTGGTCCTGCATAAATAACGGCTTCTCGTTCCATAACTCTTTTTGCTGCTTTCTAAAATTCTACTTCCTGTACCCAAGCGATTATGACAGGATTGGGTGGAGGATGTCAAGCATGTATTATCTGTCTTTCCAGTGCTATAATTCAAGAGGCAGACTTTGCAGTACTGTCCGTTCCTGTTTGCGTGCTGGTTGTACGAAATCGACTTTGAGAACAATCGGTTGTGGATAGTTGCCAAACTGTTCCCCAAATATGTTTATTCCCCCTACGTTCTGTGCGTCTTGCTTCACGCCAATACGTACCTCGATAAACGGCTTTTCACTCAGCCGTAAGTCTTGAATCCGCACCGAACTCATCACTCTACCATCAATGTAACTACCATCCTGTGCGACTGACCACCGCTTAAGCAACCCATATTGGCTGTCCTTTGTCTCCCACCACTGTGGAGTGAGTAAGCCACGCTCACCACCAAAATCGGCTGGGCTTGTCCATGTGCCAATTTCGACGCTATTTATCCACATAGTAATATCGGAAGGCCAATCCAGATGATGAAGAGGAGCTTCAGAACATAGCTCCGCACTTACATCGAGCCGTGTTGGTTGTGCGCCTGATGGAAGATGGTTGGGAAAGCGGTAGGAAATGTAGCCGTAACGGAACCAAAGCAGTTGCGCAAAAACGTGCATCGGCTCATAAAATGTTGCCGATGTATCTAACAAACCAATCAGCCCTGACTCTGTTGTTAAGCCACATGTTGGATGAACATCAAAATCGTAGTATTGTCCAATTGGCATAGGAACGCTAAATGAATTGTGTTCATTGACATCATTGTCTTCTAAGTGAATGTGAATGCTATCGTAGGTACGTGCGCAAAGCTTTTGCAAGCCGTGAGTGGCTGGGATGATTTCAGTGCGAATTAGTTCTGCTTTCTCCAAAATTTGGATATGCGTTGTTGCCGATGATGGTGCGATTTGAAGCGCAACCGCAATATCGTTGACATTCACTGGTCGATCTCTCAAATAGTCAAGAATCGCTAGCCGAGTTTCAGAACTAAGGGCTTTTAATAATGTGAGAGCTTTTTCGCTATCGTTACTAAGATCAAGAAATAACACTTTTCCCGCCATACAGTCACATCTCACTTATATACTATGCAATGCACATGCATCTTAAAAGACACGAGGAGCTTTCCTTCATGATTTAACGAACTAATACGAGATAGTATAAAGGATGAACAAACAAAAAGTCAATTGTTGCTGGGCATTCTCTATTTCGTGTGAATTTTTATCTATATACGCCGTAGTATTATGTGTGTTCGTCTGTATCATCAGAATTTTCTCTAGTAACGCATTTTTACCTCCACCTCCACTTGACAACTCAGCGTTTTATACTTTATATTTATCCCAACTGGTTAGGGTAAATATAAAACAAAGAGTATTAGTGAGCGAATTATTTTAGTGAAAGATGTAGTATTTCTTAGAAAACAGCATTTTCTGACCGAGATACTTGACATTCTTGTGTTTATTCACTACACTGTGTGTATTCGGTTAGGAACTTAACGAAACAAATGTGTAAGACGACTCCTTTTTTGAAGCAAACATCTGTTACGATCACATTCACAAAGAAATAAAACTCACTCCATCAGAGAGCTACAAATATACGTAGCATTCGCACGTGCTCCTGCTGTGACGCAAGTACGCGAAGCAGACAGGAAATTGTATGCATGCAGCATTTCGCGTAGGTTGAAAAGACAACCGAAAGGAGGATATTGACCAACATACAAGAGTAGCTATCATCACCCCAAGTAGGATTACTTGTTTTCCGTACAAATGTAACGTCGCGTTTGTCGAGCTACGCGAAATGGTTTCGCGTCCTGTAATTTTTCCACGGAGGGTATTTTACTATGAAGCTCACCAGATTGTCCAATTTAAATATCACAGCACTCTTCATCATCATGCTGGGTGGTCTACTCCTTACCGCATGTGGTGGCACCAGTACTACCAGTGGTGGTGGTGGCACTAGTAGTGGTAGTACTACTAGTAGTGGCAACACTTCCTGTGGCTCTCCCCCAAAGTTGACTAAAGCCACTGGTCTCAAGGTTGGTTTTTCGCAAAACATCAGTAATAGTCCTTGGCGTCTGGCTGAAAACAAGAGTATGGTAGATGGAGCCAAGACAGCTGGCGATACTCTTGTGATGACTGACGCAGGTGGTCAGGATGCCAAACAGGTTTCAGATATCCAGTCTCTAATTTCTCAAAAGGTTGATGTTTTAGTCATTGCACCTTTAACTGAAACAGGTGAAGTCTCCGCCATCTTGGCCGCCAAAAAAGCTTGTATCCCCGTCTTTCTTGTTGATCGTGATGCTGATCACTCACTGGCAAAACCCGGTCAAGATTATGTTACCTTCGTTGGTTCTGACTTCGTGAAGCAGGCTCAGCTTGTTGCCTCTGCTATGATCAAGGCTACGAATGGTAAGGCTAAGATCATTGAGTTGGAAGGTACCTCTGGTGCTACTCCTGCGATTCTGCGTAAAAAGGGTTTCGACGACGCAATTAAGAGTCAGCCCGGTATGCAGATCGTTGCATCTCAAGATGCGAACTTTGACCGTGATACAGCTCGTCAGAAGATGCAGACGCTTCTCCAGGCACATCCTGATGTGACTGCTGTTTACTGCGCAAATGATGAAGAGTGTCAGGGAGCTATTACAGCTTTGAAATCTGCTGGCAAGACGCCAGGTAAAGATGTGCTTGTAGGTTCGATTGACGGAGAGACTGCCGGGCTACAGTCGATCATCGCTGGTGAGCAACTGGTCTCAGTTACTTCCAATCCACGTTTGGGTGCACTCACCTTTCAAGCGATGTCTGACTATGCTGGTGGCAAGTCAGTGCCTACCTGGGTCGTTCAACCGGACACGACATATACAAAGGCAAATGCGCAGGCAAACCTTGTGAACGGTTTCTAAAGAAATCGTCGCTAGTGAAGCCAGTGCTAGATGGTCAGAAGTGTCGAAAGGCACCTCTGGCCTTCAAATATGTTGAAAGGGGTTCTGGATGTCTCAAGCCAGCCCATTGCTCCAGATAGAGCACGTGAAAAAAAGCTTCCCTGGTGTACAAGCTCTAGTAGATGCCAACCTTACCATCCAACGGAGTGAAATCCATGCACTGGTTGGACAGAACGGTGCTGGTAAATCCACGTTGATTAAGGTTCTTACAGGAGCATATCACCGGGATAGCGGCAGTATTCTTTTTGATGGCAGTCCAATCGACTTTACTTCTCCTCAACAGGCGCAAAATAATGGAATCAGTACTATTTATCAAGAAATTAATCTGATTCCTTTTCGGTCAGTCGCCGAAAATATTTTCCTAGGGCGTGAGCCACGTCGCTTCGGTTTTATTGACTGGTCTAAGATTAATGCTGAGAGTAGCAAACTGCTTGAACGTATCTCGATTTCGATTGATGTACGCAAGCCGTTGAGGACCTATAACATCGCTATTCAGCAGATGGTAGCGATTGCCCGAGCTGTGTCATTTAAAAGCAAACTCGTTGTTATGGATGAGCCAACCTCTTCGCTCAACGATCAAGAGGTGCAAGTGCTTTTCTCGATTATTCGTCAGTTGAAGTCAGATGGAGTTTCTGTCGTATTCGTTGGGCACCGTCTTGATGAGCTATTCGAGATTTGTGACCGTGTAACAATAATGCGCGATGGCCGTACTGTCGATGCGCGGGACATGAACAAGATAACGCGTGTGGAGTTGGTGGCGACGATGCTTGGTAAAGAGCGAGGCGAGGTTCAACGCAGTGGTCAGACAAGCTTTGATGCCAACAAACATCATGCACAGGATAAGACTCTGCTAGAAGCTCATGATCTGCGTTATGGTCATAAACTGCGTGATGCGAGCCTGAAGTTGCAGTCAGGAGAGATTGTTGGTTTAGCTGGCTTGCTTGGCTCTGGTCGTAGCGAGTTTGCACGTGCTATTTTTGGTGCAGACAAAATTGAGGGTGGTCAAGTCGATGTCGCGGGCAAACCTGTTCATTTTAGTTCGCCACGTGATGCAATTCGCTCACATATTGGTTTTTGTTCTGAGGACCGTAAAGCGGAGGGCATTATTCCTCATCTTTCGGTCCGCGATAATCTCACTCTAGCTGCTTTACCGCTTTTCTCGCGTTATGGAATTGTTTCACGCTTAAAGCAACGCCAGATCGTCGATCAGTTTATTCAACGGATGGGTATTAAGACATCGGGACCAGAGCAAAAAATTCGTGAACTCTCTGGTGGAAATCAGCAGAAGGTGTTGCTGGCTCGCTGGCTTTGTTTGAATCCACAGGTATTGATCTTAGATGAACCCACGCGTGGTATCGACGTAGGGGCACGCGCTGAAATTCAGAGTATTATTGAAGAGCTAGCTGGGGATGGCGTAGGTGTCGTGATGATTTCCTCAGACTTGGAAGAATTAACCGAGGGAAGTGACCGTATCGTGGTGTTGCGTGATGGCAAAACGGTGTCTAATATTCCGCATGAGCAAATTAGTCAGGATACGGTAATGGTCGCAATGGCGCAAGGTACTGATGAAGAGGCATTAGGTGAATTTGATCCAGGTAAAAGTCCGGTACAACTTACGAAATTAGATAGCACTGGCGAGGTGTCTGATGGCAAAGATTAACGACGATATTGCAACTTCTCCTCCTGCACCAGTAGAGGTCCGACAGCCGTTTACTTTTGGTCGTTTGCGTGGATATGGGCAGACATACGGAACGTTTGGTGCGCTGATCCTACTCATTATTTTTAACATTTTTATTACCCCTCACTTTCTTTCTGCTGAGACGCTTACTAACAATCTGTATCAAGTAGCTGAAACGGTGATTTTGGCTATGGGGATGACGCTAGTAATTGCAACGGGTGGTATTGATCTCTCGGTAGGTTCGGTGATGTCAATTGCAGGTTCCATAGCAGCGCTTATTGTTGTAGGCAGAATTTTCTCCTTGGCTGGACCCACTTCCTATATTGTAGGAATTCTTGCTGCTATTCTCATTGCTGCGCTTTGTGGCCTCTTTAACGGCATATTGGTGACTGTCTTCCGTATTCAACCAATTGTGGCGACACTCATTCTTTACATTGCTGGACGTGGTATCGCTGAGGTTTTGGTGAACGGGGTGGTTGACTTCTCAAATCCGACGTTTCGGTTCATTGGTACAGGCACTGTCCTGGGTATTCCTTTCCAGGTAGTGATTATGGCGGTTATCGTTATCTTTTTCATCTGGCTTGTGCGTAGTACAATCTTTGGGCGTCAAGTTGTGGCGACAGGTGGTAATGAGCCTGCTGCCCGCCTTGCTGGTATTCCGGTAGCGCGTGTAAAATTAGCTGTCTATATTATTCTAGGCTTTTTAGCAGGCATAGCTGGCGTGTTCTACATCTCGAATAATTCTTCCGCAGACCCAGGTGGAATCGGTTTGGGCATGGAACTGAACGCTATCGCTGCCGTTGCGGTTGGAGGTTCTTCCCTCTTGGGTGGACAGGCCAACATCGTTGGAACTTTTATCGGTGCAGTGTTTATCCAACTGCTGACCTCAACCTTGACCGCCAATAATGTGTCAGCCGATATTTCCAGAGTTGTAGAAGCTCTTCTCATTATTCTCGCTGTCTATCTACAGACGCAACGCAAAGCTTCATAGGAGAGAAATTCAGTATGGAACAAGCCTCTGCACCTAGAGCTAGACGCTCAATCCAAGCGAGTAACGTTTGGCCTGTCGTTGGAAATATTGTCCGACGGCAAGGAGCGTTAATTGCTCTCATCCTGATTTTTGTGGTGAGTTCGATCAGCTTCAACGGTTTCCTCACACAATACAATATCCTGGATAACGTTTTTGTCTCTAATGTCCCAATCGGCCTGATCGCGCTCGGTATGACCTTTGTCATTATTACTGGTGGTATCGACCTTTCGGTAGGCTCAACGATTGCACTCTCGTCGGTTGTGGTCGCTCTTACCAGTCACAATGGGATGTTGCCCGCAATTCTTGCTGCTGTTCTCACGGGACTGGCTGTAGGACTTTTCAATGGATTTGTCATTACGCAGATGCACGTTCCTCCATTTGTTGCTACTTTGGCAACGCTTCTAGGTGTGCGTGGCTTAGCCTTGTATTTTTCAAATGAACATAACGTTACGGTCACTAATAGTGATCTCTTGGGTTTTGGAAATGGTGATGTTTTTGGTATTCCTAACCCTGTAATTGTGTTGATTGTGGCCTTTATAATTGGCATCATCGTCCTCAACTACTCGCGTTTTGCTCGCCATTTGCTGGCTATTGGTGGCAATGAAGAGGCTGCACGTTTGCTGGGTATTCGCGTCAATGTTACGCTGCTAGGAGCCTATGCCCTTAGTGGCACTTTGGCAGGACTTGCAGGAGTGTTTACAGCTATCCAAACGTTTACTGGTTCTGGCAATTTAGCTGTTGGCTATGAACTGTCAGCAATTGCAGCCGTTGTTGTTGGCGGTACATTGATTTCTGGTGGCGAGGGATCAGTCTTTGGAACCTTTATCGGTGTACTGTTACTGGGCTTTATCCTGAACATTCTGAACTTCCTGAGCGGTGCTGGTATAACATTGAGTCCATTCTGGCAGGATGTTGTGCGTGGAGCCTTCTTATTAGTCGTTATCCTTCTTCAAAGTAGGTTGGCAAACAAGAAACTTGAAAGAAGTTAAACTTTAGGAAAAGAGACGCACAGTGATTATCACCGATGTTACGACCATCAAGCTTCGTTTTCCTCTGACGGTTGCTATGGCTGATGCCATTCATTATATGCCAGAACGCCCAACGCTCCTGGTACAAGTACACACGGACGAGGGAATTGTTGGGCTAGGTGAGGCCGCAACATATGGAGGCTTTTTAGAAAGTACAGAGGCACTCATTCTAGGGGAGTTGCGTCGCACGATAGTTGGTCTGGACCCCTTTAGAGTTGAGCGATTATGGCAAATGATGGCAACGCGAGCGCAGCAGCGTGGGCGTCGTGGCATGCTCATGATGGCGATAAGCGGTATTGATATTGCGCTTTGGGATATCATCGGTCAAGCAACTCATACACCTCTCTACCGCTTGCTTGGCGGCTATCGTGACAGGCTCCAGGCATATGCTTCCGCAGGCTTCTATGCGCAGGACAAAGATATACATGCACTGGCACAGGAAGTCGGTGGCTACGCTGAACGTGGTTTCGGCTGCGTGAAAATCAAAGTCGGACGCCAACCTGCTGCTCTTTTAAACCCGCTTGTAGATATGCCCGCTCCTGATTATGCTACCGTCACACTTGAAGAAGATGTCGCGCGTGTTCAGGCGGCTCGAAAAGCTATTGGACCGAACGTTAAACTTGCTATCGATGCAAACAATGCATGGACTCCTTCGTTAGCGTTGAAGTTTATGCATGCGGTTGAGGATCAAGATATCTATTGGCTTGAAGAACCTGTTGCGACCGAGGACCTGAACGGGTCGGCACTGGTGGCGCATCAACTTACCACACCTGTAGCAGGTTATGAGACCGAAACAGGCTTACCAGGCTTCCGTGAACTCATTGTGCGCCAGGCCATCGATATTGTGCAACCAGACGTGATTTGGTCTGGTGGCATCACCGAGTGTCGCAAGATTGCTGCATTCGCACAAGCGTATGGTCTGCCCGTCATTCCACATGTTTTCTCTTCGGCGGTTAGTAGTATCACAAACATGCACTTTATCGCCTCGATTCCTAATGGAAGCTGGCTTGAGTGGGACCAAAACCCAAACGCTCTACGCTCAGACCTCTTTGAAGAGCCACTTACACTTGACGAGAAAGGGTTCGTGCAGTTGCCAGAGCGACCAGGGTTAGGTGTGAAGCTCAAGCAGGAAACGATTGACCGTTACCGTATCGAACAACATACTTCGTAGGGCGAATGATCGTGTAGCGCGATTACGTAAGGTTATATCTATTCAAGGAGACTTTTTTCATGAAACTAGAAGGCAAAGTTGCCATTGTCACTGGCGGAGCGCAGGGGATGGGACGTGCCATCGCACTGCGTTATGCACAGGAAGGTGCCAAAGTTGTCATCGGCGATCTGAAACACACGGATGCTCAAAATGTGGTGGAAGAGATTTCCGGCAAGAATGGGAAGGCAATAGCGGTTGGAGTTGACGTGCGCAATCAGCAACAAGTACAAGCCTTGATCGATGCCACAGTACACGAGTTTGGGGGACTCGATATTTTGGTGAATAATGCTGGTGTCGGCAGAATTATTCCTTTCCTGGAAACTACAGAGCAGGACTGGAACTTCATGTTCGATATCAACTGCAAAGGTCTCCTCTGGTGTAGTCAGGCGGCTGCGCGTGTCATGATTCAGCAGGGACGTGGTGGAAAAATTATTAATCTCGCCTCGCAAGCTGGACGGCGTGGTGAGGCATATGTGCTTGCGTACTGTGCGAGTAAGGCGTGTGTGATTAGTATGACGCAATCCATTGCCCTCGCACTAGCGGAGCATAAGATTACTGTCAATGCTCTTGCACCAGGAGTGGTCGATACCCCGTTTTGGGAAGAGGTTGACAAGCAATTCGCAAAGATATCAAATCTGCCCGTTGGTGAACCAAAGCGTCGCGCTGTCGCATCCATTCCGCTTGGTCGCATTGAGCAGCCAGATGATGTTGCAAATGTCGCAGCGTTTCTCGCGTCAAGTGATGCGGACTATATTACTCAGCAATGCATCAATGTTGATGGTGGCAACTGGCCTAGTTAAAAGGAAAATTTCATGAAACTCGCGCAACGCACAGCAGTGATTACAGGTGCAGGTTCTGGCATCGGTCAAGCAATGGCACTGCTTTTTGCTCGTGAGGGAGCGCAGCTGCTCATCGCGGATGTAAACGAGGCAGCAGCGCAAGAGACGGCGAGTAGAATTGCTACGGCTGGTGGAACATGTACAGCTAGACGCATTGATGTATCGCAACCTGAACAGGTACAGTATATGATTGAGCAGGCACAAGATGTCTATGGTCATCTGGATATTTTGTGTAATAATGCTGGCATTGGCTCGACAACGGACGTGGTTGCATGTGAGCCTGACGAATGGGATCACGTCATGACCGTGAATGTAAAAAGTGTGTACCTGGGGTGTAAGTATGCCATTCCTCTCATGATCGCTCAAGGGAGAGGTGTGATTATTAACACTGCCTCTATCGCGGGTATGGTTGGTCTAGTCAAGCGGGCCGCATATAGTGCTAGTAAGGGAGCTGTTATTGCTTTGACGCGTCAGGTTGCCATTGAATACGTTGAGCAAGGCATTCGTGTGAATTGTTTGTGTCCGGGTACGGTTGACTCTCCGTGGGTTGGTCGCTTACTGAATCAAGCGGATAATCCTACTACTGAACGTGCATCATTAGTTGCGCGCCAACCAATGGGCCGTCTTGGTACGCCAGAAGAGGTAGCAGCAGCAGCCTTGTATCTTGCCTCAGATGACGCCGCATTTATCACAGGTACAGGGCTAATCATTGATGGTGGATTGACCGCACGCTAGAGAATGAGAAAGAAGGCTCGCATGTCAACGCAGACAACGTTACACAACTATCAGATGCGTATTGGTGGACAATGGCGTGATGCGACAGGTGGACAGACGCGACCTGTTCTCAATCCTGCGACAGGAGAAGCATTTGCCGAGGTACCAGAGGGGACACGTGAGGATGCCCATGCGGCCCTTGAGGCAGCCGCAAATGCTCAACCCGCATGGGCAGCACTTGCGGGAGTACAACGAGCCACATATATCAAGCGTATTGCAGCTCTTATTCGTGAGGATGCAGACCGGCTGGCGCGCTTAGTTGTGCAAGAGCAGGGCAAGCCGTTATTCGAGGCACAAGGTGAAATTGGTGGGACCGCCGAGTTTTTTGATTACTTCGCCACATTCGCTCGTGCCGCTACTGGCGAGATTATCGCTTCGGATAGCCCTGATGAAGATATCTGGATTCGTAGTGTGCCCTATGGTGTTGTAGTTGGCATCATTCCCTGGAATTATCCAGCGGCCCTATTCGCGCGAAAAGTGGCTCCCGCTTTGATGGCTGGTAACACTATCGTTATCAAGCCTCACGAAGATACACCCCTCAGTTCGCTTGCACTTGCGAAGATTGTTGAAGCGGCAGGCATCCCGGCGGGTGTTGTCAATGTTGTGACTGGTGCTGGCACAGTTGTAGGTGATGCGCTTGTGCGTGATGATATTACACAACTCGTTACCGTGACTGGTTCAGTGCGTGCTGGTCGGCAAATTCTTGAAGCGGCGGCACGCAATATTACGGTAGTATCGCTCGAACTAGGCGGCAAGGCTCCCTTTATCGTGATGGATGACGCGGAGATGGATGCGGCTGTTCGCAATGCGGTTACAGCACGTTTTATGAACTGTGGTCAAGTGTGTACCTGTAACGAACGTACATATGTACATCGACGCGTGTTTGACCAATTTCTCGAACGCTATGTTGCTATGGCAGGCAAACTACGTATGGGCGATCCGATGCAACTAGGGACCGAGTTGGGACCAAAGATTAATCAGATTGAGCTTGAGAAAATTGAGCATATGGTGGGACATGCTCAAGAGCAAGGTGCTCAACTCGTTATGGGAGGCAAACGTCCAGAGGGTGAGCAGTTCCAAAAAGGTTTCTGGTATGAGCCAACAGTGCTCACGCATGTTCGTAACGACATGGATATTATGCAACAGGAAGTTTTTGGTCCAATCACTCCGATTATGCCCTTCGATGATTTTGAGGAGGCTATCGCGCTTGCCAATGATACCCGCTATGGACTTACTGCCTATCTCTTTACAAAAGACATTCAGCGTATGATGCGAGCCGTACAAGCGGTGCGCTTCGGCGAAATTTACATCAACAAGATTGGACCAGAGCAATTGCAAGGCTTTCACACTGGATATGGTTTGAGTGGTCAAGGCGGTGATGATGGCGCACATGGCTTTGACCACTACTTGCGTAAAAAGACTGTGTACGTCAATTATGGAGATACGCCAGCTGCAAACCTCATGCCATATCCAAACTAGTTTGTAGCCAGTTGTACTTACACCGCATGAACATGATCTGCTACATATGGAACGGTAAATGGGCCATCAGGCAAAATGGCGATGCGTGCGGTTGAGCCACCGAATTGCTGTAATATAGAGTTGATTGTATGTTGTAGGTTTGGTGCAGGAGTAAGCTTTGCCATACGTACAACTTCGTCGGGTAGAGATGAATGTAGATATACTTCGGCTTCTAGTTGTACTATGGCTTGCTTTTGGACCTGCCACTGGTCGTGCATAGAAAATGTAGGGCTGTTAATCAAGCCGAGTAGAGCTTGTGGAGAGTCGCGCATCTGAAGTAGTGTTTTGTAGTTACCATGATCTGGTAGACCGTCACGACACTCAGCTACAGTGATGATCGCGCCACCTTTGCGTACAATTTGTGCTGCAGCCGTCATACCCTTAACTGTTTGATAGAGATTCTGATCAAGCGGATAGCCACCGTTACTCGTGATGACGATATCAAAGAGTTCATCGACCACCTGTGTTGCTGATTGTGCGACCTCAGCACAACCTATAGCATGTGCCTGTAGATAGTCTCCAGCATAAACACCCATGATACGCTTTTCCTGATCGAGTGTGACATTCACCATAAATTCAGGAGGGCATTTGCTTACGCACTCTTGAATACCCTGTTGAACAGGATTGCCTTCCAGTACTGCCCATGTAGAGCGTGGATGTCCAATAAGGGAAGCGTTATGTAGTGCCTGAATTGTTTGGATACCACCAAGGCCAGGAATAATACCTTTTGCACCACCAGAAAAGCCAGCAAAGAAGTGCGGTTCTATGAAGCCTGTTACAATACGAAAATCGGCCTCTACATAGCGACGATTGACCGATACTGGGACATTAGAAGCTGTTTCCCCTAAATGTACGAGAGTGCTAGAATCGAATGCATCGTGATTAACAACTTCGACTGTATCAACAACATCCTGCCCTAGCATCTGTGTAAGCTCTTCATGTGTATTGCCCCGATGCGAGCCTGTACCATTAAGAATGACAATTTGGGAGCGTGGTACGTAAGAAAGTGTTTCAAGAAGCCAAGGTATAATACGTTCGTTTGGTGTTGGTCGTGTGATATCAGAAATCACGATAGCGATGGTGTTCTGTGGTTTGACACGTTCTACAAGTGGTGAGCTTGCTATAGGAGTATGAAGTGCGGATTGAAATACAGCGCGTTCATCTGCAAGTGCCGGACTATAATGAGGATGTATCACCATCGTAGTTTCCGGTAGCTCTACCAACAGATTAGCACTACCATAGGGAATGAAAACGCTTTTCATATGGAGCCTCATCTTTGCATGCAATGAGTCTTGTATACACAAATCATATAGTATGTCTTGAGTATAGATGGCTTACGTGGAATTTGCAAGGTGCGAAAAAGGTGGTGGAAGTACGTAACGTTATGTATTGAAAAGAGAGAAGATATGGACAATGAGGAAAGTGCTTCTCAGCCGTACCATTAGAAATGAATTTTTCACTCTGGGCAGTTGACAGATCGGTAGTAGCAAAGTACAATAGAATTGCTGAAAAAGGCAGGTCGGTACGGTAAGCCCGATCACCTCTCCAATCCCTACGAGAGCATACTGTTCGACGCGTAAGCGGCAGGACCCACAGCATAATCAAGACCGTATGACGTCTTGAATTTATGGAGGTCCTAGTGCTCATAGTTTGCGCGTCTGCTTTTCTTTCTTTTTTATCCTCATCATCTATGGTTTGCGATCAAAAGCAGCATTGCAGTATTGCGCACTCTTATGAGTACGCAAGGAACTCCTCTCAACAATGGAAGAGAAAACAAATGCAACAAACTCCACAATTGGTCAAAGTTGTGACCACGAATGAGCGCAAAACGACCGAGGTCTTTTATGTGCGAACCGATCTCATCATGCGTAGTGAGGATACTGGCGGAACCTATTCCTCGTATGAGATCATTGCACAGCCAGGACGCGGAGCGAAAACGCACATCCATAGCCATGAGGACGAGGCTCTCTATGTCATTGAAGGACTGTTTCAGGTTCGTTGTGGCGAGAAGGAATATACTCTAGGTGCCGGAGATTCTATCTCAATGCCAAAGGGCTTGCCTCATATGTTCACGAATATTGGTCAAACGACTGGTCGTTTGCTCGGTATTGCGACACCAGCTGGACTTGAAGGTTTCTTTGAGGATATCGATGCCCTTGTCAAAGCCAAACAAGTAGCAGTGACGCGCGAGGAATTTACCGCAGTTTGTGACAAATATGGCATTGAGTTTCTCCATCAGTCATGAGAAAGTCTTAGTTCAGATTGAGGCGTAAGTGAGCCGTTAAAAAAGAAAGAAGGAAAACAAGTATGAATTCTTCATCAGAAGAGATACAGCATCAGCTTTCAATGGAAGGCTTGACCATGAGAGTAAAGGATGTAGAACGTTCCCTGGAATTTTATATGAAACTTCCAGGTGCTGAAATTATTACTCATCATAAAGGTGTGTTCGCCCTTATTCGCATTGGTGCCGGACGCCTGGGACTGCAACAAATGCCGTCCGCTCCCCTTTTCCATATCGAATTCGAGACAACAGGGGACCTGAACGCCCTCGCTCAACAGTTTCAAGCCGCTGGAATGGAGTATGTGAAGAAACCCGCACAGAAAAGCTGGGGTGAGGTTGACTTCACGGTGCGAGACCCCGATGGGAATCTACTGGAATTTGATACAACTGGGCAGGTAAAGGCTTGGGAAGAATAGTGTTGCACCTTCCAGCCCGTTAACAACAGAACATAGCAGGTTGCCGTATAGCGGCAAGCGCAATCATAAACAGAAAGAAATATACTCTGTTTATGATTGCGCTTGTCGCAAATACCTGTTTGTACTATATAGATAGAATTTTTACTTCCTAATCAACTCGACCACTGGAATCTTGCGTGTAGTTGCCCTCTCGTACTCAGCAAAACGTGATGATACTGCCGCTTGCTTGGCGTACATCCTCGCTCTTTCCTCTTCTGCTAACACGACGCCAGTCGCAGGAAATTTCTCCGTTCCTATCTCGATAGTGACTTCTGGATGTGCGAGAATGTTGTAATACCAGTCGGGGTTGCTTGACGCACCCGCCTTGGTTGCGAAAATGAAAAGACGCTCATTCTCACGATAATAGACCAACGGACTTGTTCGTGGTTGCCCGCTTTTGGCACCAGTTGTTTCGAGCAAAAGCAGAGGTGTACCCGCCATCGGCCCACTCACATCCCCCTTGTTGGCGTGAAATTCATCAATAATCTGTCGATTCCATTCATTCTGATCCTTCCAATTAATCTGACCGTACCCATCGTTGCTACCTTGTGTCATTGTTTCTCTTTCTTTCCACAGCAGTAAAATAAACTTTTTCACACGAATACACACTCTTATTATAGTAGCATACCAGCGGCTGCAGTCGTCACCTATAGATGCTCAAATTCCTCGGACTCGGTTGATGATTACCCTCGCCGTTGACCGATCTACGGATGCGCCACGCCAAGCCACGTGCTGGTCGGGTCGCACAAGGAGAAGTGGGGCATCGTAGACCTCCTCCAGTCTCTCACCGCGCAGCTCGATTACAGTCAGTGGCACTCCACTGACCGCAGCCGACTCGATGAATGGAGTCATATCGGCGTCGTCGCGGAGTCGAAGGAGTGATAACCCATTCCCCAGCCGATCATAGAGTGATGCCCCATCGGGCAGCCATATGTGCGGCAGCCTCGATCCCGGTCGAGCCGTTGGCACATAATTCTGGCCTTCGGGAAAAAACGGTGTGCCGTCATTAACGATTACTGGCGAGGCATCGTACTGGTAGCCCAGAACGAGTCCCAGACTATGAAACTCTCTGTCTTTCGCAACTTGGATCGTCTGAGCGGCTGCCCGCCGCGCTTGTTCGCCAATGAGTCCTGAGGCTTCCATCTCTTGATTGCCGAGTTCAGGGGCAAGTACACTCATATTTGCCGTGGCCTCCCTGATGGTTCGCTCTGCGATTGGTCGCCGCTCGGCCTCATAGCTTGCGAGTAGACCATCTCCGCCCCAGCCGTCAATTACTGCTGCTAGCTTCCAGCCAATATTTACGGCATCGCCGATGCCGGTATTAAAGCCATGTCCGCCCCACGGCGGGTTCAGATGCGCGGCATCACCTGCGAGGAAGACCCGCCCGTTCCGGTAGCGATCCGCCAGTAGCATGCGTGCGATCCAGGGATCTGTTCCCAGGACCTCGGCGTCGATCTCCGCCCCGGCGAGACCTTGTATCAAGGCATGTGGGTTCGCCTGACCGACCTCGGCAGGCACACCATTTGCAATGATCCACCACCGATCTTCCAGGTCCATACGGCCTAGTACCCCAGGATTGGCTGGGTTGAGGACCCAGTACTGGACTGCCGGGCCATGAGGTTGCCGTTTGGCTAATTCAGGTGCACGAAAGACGATACCAAAGTTTGGACGCTGATCCGAGGTTCCCACATAACGGATGCCAATTGCTGCACGAACGGCACTTCTACCGCCATCGCAGCCCAGAACGTAGGACGCTTTGACCTGCCTCTGCTCGCCTCGCTCGTTGACGATTATCGTCCGTACACCGTCGTCATGCTGCTGAAGAGTGTGCAGAGACCAGCCCAAGCAAAGGTGGCATGGCTCCAGATCACTGACTCCCTCCCGCAGTACCTCCTCCACTAGTGGCTGGGCGATTTGCTGACCTGACTCCGCAAACATATCGGTTCGCTGCGTTGAAAGTCCAAGGCAGTTCGTGAAGCGCATCACTTCATGACCGAGCAACGTGGTGCAGAAGACGATCTCCTGTGACCAGCCCACCTTGAGCGGGGCCACCTCACGAATGCGCTCAGCTAGCCCCCATCTACGAAAATGTTCCATTGTTCGGACATTCGTTGTCTTAGCACGCGGCCTAAGTTGCGAAACGTTTAACCTCGGCTCGACGATCACGCACTGCAC
>CAXUIS010000042.1:19743-25920 GCA_964250915.1 uncultured Ktedonobacteraceae bacterium
CACGCGGCCTAAGTTGCGAAACGTTTAACCTCGGCTCGACGATCACGCACTGCACGCCTCGTTGTCCTAACTCGACTGCTGCACTCAGCCCGACAGGACCGCCCCCGATGATGAGGACTTCCGTCTCCTGAGGAATATCTTGCCTTCTGTCCGGGGTATCTCTCACCATCATGTTCCAACCCTGCCTTTCTTCTTATAAGAGGGAATACTACAATGAAGCGCGTAAATTCTTAAGTATCACAAGCAAGTCCATCGTTCGTCAGGTCTTTTTCCCTTCCTCTATACGAGACAAAACGCAACTACAATTTCTTTGCTGTGTGCAAAATTATGACGGTGTTGATGTGATGGTAAGCGTCATATCACATTATTGTTTAGTTGTTAGGGAAACACCGGCGAGTTGGGCCTGTAAGTCCGCCACCAGATTGGATACCTCCTCCATCTTCCCTACGGCACCGAAGACGTAGTAATCCGGTCGTACAAGAACAGCCTCACAGCCGTTCTCCTCGAACCAGCCCGCGTAGCGTCCCTCAAGGTCGATAAAGGCATCCTCGCTCGTTGTTTCAGCCTGAGCGAGGTGTAGGACATGAGCACCGATAGAAGCCAAAAACTCTCTTTGGTCTTCTTTAAGTACTGGTGGCAGGTCTCCCCGTGAAAGAAGAGAAAATCCTTGTCCAACAATGTCATCGAAGAGTCCACTTTTGCCCGCATACGCGACGCGCCCTTGAACGAAGAGCACACTAGAGCGTGGGTCGTTGGTGCGCAAAAGACCTGGCCCAAGTGTATGGGGAGGGTTTGGGATTGGTGGAGGAGCAGTTTGATCCTCCGTTGATTTGATCATGCGCTTGTCTCGCTCGGCGGCTGCTTGTGGATCAGTAATGCAGATAATGCTTCCCAGCTCAACGGAAAAGTCGATGAACTGACGAACGTTGAGAAGCCGCTCGGACTCGTATGTGTCCAGGATCGCATCAGTTGCCTTTCCAGAAAGGACGAGATCCAACTTCCATGCCAGATTCATGGTGTCTCGCAACCCTGAGCACATACCCTGTCCAGCGAAGGGTGGCATAAGATGGGCAGCATCACCCGCAAGCAACAACCGTCCTTGCCGCCATGAGTCTGCCCAGCGAGCGGCGAACCGGTACACAGCATGGCGTTCAAGCGTGGCATTCTCTGGAGTCATCCCCCATGTTTCGAGTAGCTGCCACGCGGTTTCAGCTGTGTTGAGTTCCTCAATGGTCTCTCCGGGCAATCTCATGAACTCCCAACGTCGTCTACCTGGGCCACCAGAAACCATGGTGGTCGGGCGCACTGGGTCACACAACTGCCAGTTCATTGGCCTCCAAGGTCGTTGCTCGTGTGGAATAATGTCTAGAATGAGCCAGTCGAAGGCGAACCCAAGATCGGTGACTGATGTGTCCATGTGTTGACGCACAGCACTGTTGGCACCATCGGCACCAATAAGGTAACGTGCCCGAACAATTCTTGTCCCCTCCTCAGGTACCCACTCCCCTGCTTGGCTGGCGTGTCCCTGCTCTGCTGTCACTTCAACATAGTCGTCAAATTCTGCAATCCGCTGGACTTCCCAGCCCTGGTTCACCTCGACTGTCGGCAATGACTTCGCTCTCTCGTCAAGCACCGCCTGGAGTTGCGGCTGGGCAAAGAAGTTCGCAACCGACCAGCCTGAAAGTCCCCGCCCCGACCAGTCGAGACGAAGCAGAGCTTCACCATCCTTGTTGCGCCACTCATAGAAGTCTGGCACCGCCTCGGCAACCTTGAGCACCTGATCGGTCACTCCTGCTGTTTGGAAAATACGTGCAATTTCGTCATCGTAATGCACCGCTCGTGGTAGTGCGTAGATTTGCGGCCAGCGCTCGAAGACACGGACTTGATAGCCCTTCTGCCCCAGGAGGATTGCTGCCATCTGTCCTACCGGCCCGTAGCCAACGATCACAACATCAACCACTTCGTTTTGCACCGTTGTACTCCTTGTCTCTTTTGTTGTTTAAGCGGAGAACTTGGCATACAACCAGTGATGTGTTGTGTGCTCATATTCCCTCGTATTCAGGCAAGTCTACATAGTTTTACAATGGAGCGCGTGGGTCCCCTAAAGGCACGTGCAAGTCGAGAGGACTAGAAGGCTTAAACTCACCAGCGTAGGCACGCTGGTGTAGTTCAGCGAACGAGGCACCTGCGCGGTGTGCCGCTAACATCTGCTCAGGATCGACAGGCATTCCAATGGGGTCTGCTGCAAACTGGGGCGAAGTGCGCATCCACTCGCTAGACTCCTGCCATGTCCCGAAGTTGTCGGATTGCAACTCGACGCTGTTGCCGTCAGGGTCCTCGTAGTAAAACGAGGTGGTCATACCATGATCGAGACTGGCGTGCGGCTCAATGCCTAAAGCCTTCAGCCGTGAGTAGGTATCGAGCAGGTCCCCCATTGACGGATACTCGAAGGCACTGTGATGGATGCCTGTATGCATCAACTTGTCGGGGTCCTCACTCAACTGTGGTGAGGTTAGTAAAGCGAGACGATGGTTGGCCTCGTCATTGGTAAGCCAGGCCCCACCTGGAAACTTGTACGTTGAATCCATGCCCACTACGGTGGTGTACCACTCAATCATCTCTTGAAGGCGCTTCGTCTTCAGATTGATGTGGTGCAGGGTAGGCCGGATGGTGGTCTTGTTCTCAGATACGTGTGACATTCCTTTTCTCCTTTGATGTTGCTAAGATGAGAGCCGTTTCTACAATGGAACGGACTCATCTCTTTTTTGCTTTGCTTCTACAACGGATACGCTCACACCTTTTCCTGCTTACGTCTAAGCGCGCATTACAGGATTGCGAAGCTGACCAATACCTTCGATCTCGACTTCCGTAACATCCCCTTCTTGTAAAAAGAGGGGAGGAGTACGTTTGAAGCCTACTCCAGATGGCGTGCCTGTTGCAATGATATCTCCAGGCTCAAGCGTCATAAGGGAACTGAGGAATGCGATTGCCATCGCTACCGAAAATATCATGTTGGCGGTGTTATCATGTTGTACTACCTGCCCATTAACCTTGGTAGTCAGTACAAGCGTCTGAGGATTGGGAATATCAGATGCCAGCACTATTCCTGGTCCCATCGGTGCGAAGGTATCCAAGGCTTTACCTGCTGTCCACTGACTCGTTTGCATTTGCACGTCGCGCGCACTCACATCATTCATAATGGTATAGCCAGCTACATAGTGGAGTGCCTCCTGCTCAGGTACCTCCTTGCAGCGTGTGCCAATGATGACGGCTAACTCCCCTTCATAGTCGATCTGACTACTCACGTGAGGTAAGAGAATGGGACTGGTTGGGCCAATTAAACTATTGCGGAATTTGGCAAAGAACATGGGAACAACAGGAAGCTCTTGCTGGGCTTCAGTCGCATGATCGCGATAGTTTACGCCAAGACAAATAATTTTTTCGGGATCAGGAACTGGTGGACCGAGTTCTAGTGTGTCCAGAGGAAAGAGATGGCTTTTGGTCTCGAACTGAGACTTGCCCCATGCAAATATCTGCTCCAAATACGGTTGCCCCTGTGCAAGCACTCTACGCATGGAGAAGTCTCCTTGCCCAAGAGCATCGTCTGCACGAGACAACGGGGACGCAATAGCATCAACCACGGTTCCTTCATGGGCGATACCTACACGCCAAGCATCCTTCGAGCCACGAGTTCGGTAACTCACAAGCATCATTGGGAACGCTCCTTCTTTCTAACCTTTGCTCTTTGTACATAAGCCGATGTGTTGAATGGTTTCCTACAGCTACTAGACAAAGCTCGTTAGAGTAATATATATTATGCATAATACACAATATACTTGTCAAGAGGGAGAGAACAGAGCCTATGAACTCGATGGCATCATTAGGAAAGGGTAGTACGAATGTCCCACTTACAAAACTCACGATAGCGGATCAAGTTGCAGCTGCTCTTCGGCATGAAATCGCCACAGGACAACTCGCGGCAGGCACGAAGTTGCGGCAGGTCGAGATGGCTCAACGCTTTAGGGTCAGTACAACTCCCGTTCGTGAGGCATTTGGACTGCTTCAAAGTGAGGGCTTGGTACAGATCGACACTCATCGAGGAGTCACGGTTTTCTTGCCGACCATCCAAGACCTTGTTGAGCACTACGACATTCGTATGGCACTAGAGATGCTGGCTGTCGAGAAAGCTGCTGAACACTTTAAGGATCAGAATGCTCCACCACTTGTTGCTCTCCTCGATGAGATGCATGCAACTAGTGATGCCGTTCTTTATGTTGAGCGGAATCACCAGTTTCACATGAGTCTATATAGCCTTTCAGGGCGGTCACGGTTGCTTATAATGATTGGAGAGTTACGAAATGCCTCGAACGCCTATCTGCACCTTTACGCGGCAGCCGAGGTTCCCAGAGACGCACAACGGCTCGATATGGAGCATCGTGAGATTCTTGCAGCCTGTCAAGCAAGTGATCCAGTTCGGGCTGCTAATGCAGTGCGTCACCATCTTCAACAGACCGTCGCTCATGTTATGAAAGTACTTGAACAGGAAGGGAAAGCATGAGCATACTTTTGCCCCACCCAAGTTGAAGAGGGATACTCTTGTATTCAACAATCATGCTATTATCTCTGTCTGTAGTGCAAGGGAGGTAGAGAAGGGGTAAGTAAGAACTCGAATATAACATTCTTACTTACCTCTTCTTTACCTATCTATGACAACCTATTGCTACATATGTTGAATGGCAAACTGTTCGCTATGTTCCTGCCCTTGTCTCGCGAGGATTTTACTGACAAGGTCGTCTTTTTTATTAGAGGAGGTGGGAATACGAAGTGCGGCAGCAATCTTTTGCAAATCAGCAACTTTTTTCTTATGTAGTTCCTCTTCTGTAAAAATAGTAAATGGAGTTTCTTGCTCTGGTTGTGCTTCAACAGCAGGAAGCGTATCTTTTTTCTTTGTCACTCTTTTCTTTTCCAGTTTAGGTTGAAGTCCTTCAGGCTCAACAAGGTTTTGCTGTAATTGTGTACAGGGAACATCAGGCATACGACGTAGGACAAGAACAATATTTGCGAGTAAGTCCGCAAGTTCGTGCGTTTTCAGCTGCTCAAGTTGGTCAACAGTCATACGTAAGCTCATATTTCTACCTCTTTATACTATTACCTTAATAAGTGTTTTGGCGTACTGTCATTTTCTTTTGTGACCGTACATGATGAATGCGGCTGATAAACTCTCCAGCGATATCCTTAAATTGTTGCTGTAAAACGAGGGTTTGCCCTGTGGCTGGAGAAATGACACTAAGGGGAATATGGTCATCGGGTGCTCGCGCAATTTGGACACTATCGCTGATGACGTGTTTGAAGACGTTTCCTGGATAATCGTCGCGCACCTTTTGGCAATATATCTCATGGTGTTTTACACCAGTTTTGATTCTGGTTAGGATGATACCACCTAGTACAGGACCGAGAAATGGAGCATCCTTACTGGTTCTTGGAAAAAGCTTATGAATCGAACGTTGGAGCAGAGCAATACCATAGGTTGAGAGGAAGTCAGGGACGGTAGGTACTATATAAGCATCACTTGCCCACAGACTATTTTTCGTGACTGGGTTAAAGTTTGGTGGACAATCACAGATAATATAGTCGTAGGAATCGCGAACCTCTTCAAGGCAACGTTGAAGAATGTTGTGCCCAACAAAATCAGAAAGACGTAAATCAACATCCACCAGATCAGGGTTAGAAGGTAAAAGATCAAAGCCAAAGACGGTTGGCACTATATCAGTAACGATAGCATTACGAATAGGAAAGGACCCATCACGTCGCTCGAAAATATTGTAGGTTGATCCCTTCACATTTTTCCACAGGAGCCATTGTTCTTGTTGCATCACATAAAATGTTGCACTCGCTTGAGGATCAAGGTCGATGAGAAGAGTCTTGCGACCATAATGCTTCGCAAGGGCGGCGGAAGTCTCAACTCCAACGGTGGTTTTTCCAACGCCACCCTTAAAATTAAGTATTGTTACAATTTGAGCCATTATCACCTATCATTCTAGTATTGCATTATACAAGATTAAAGTATTACTTATATGCATAGATAGTATGACAGGTAGGTGTAGGAAATGTCAAGAAAATTCCATCAGCTATCCTCCCAGCGTTGCAACCAATATCGCTTTAATGGTGTGTAATCGG
>CAXUIS010000043.1:0-5984 GCA_964250915.1 uncultured Ktedonobacteraceae bacterium
CCCAGTGCGCCCTCCGGGGCGTCGCGGGGGGGGGGGGGCGCCCCCCCCCCCCCCCCGCCCTTGCCCCAGCCACATCAAGATTGACAGACTAGTAGGGGCATTAATTCATTACGCCCTGTTGGAGATTGACCAATTAGATGAGGGCGTTGGTGCTAGCATTTCTACGTTCGCCAAACGCGTGCATTGGGAACAGGGCATAATGAATTAATGCCCCTACAATTGGTATATACCTCCCATTCTGTTCATGTGCACAATTATAGCAAGTCTCCTTTTTCACGATACATTTTTATACGTTCAACCTCACTTTTTACAAGCTTACGATTTTTAGCGGATAAAAACCACGATACAGGATGCCACTCGTTTGTTTCAGCGTAATAATTAAGAATTTTGATATCATCCTGTTGAAAGACCTTTGCAAACGTCAAATAGGTTCTTAATTGATGAAAGGGAGAAGTCACTAAAATTATGGAGTGCATGTCACATTTCCTTAAAAGTGCAAGAACATATTCCGCACTCTCGCGTGTGTGTAGTGACTGTTGTTCCACCAAAACCGCTTGCGCTGAAACGCCTATATGTATCGCTTGTTCACGCATGTATTCAGCTCCAAGGCCGATATCCCATGTTTTTACAGCTACCTTAGCATCTTTCTCCTGAATACGTCCTGCTATTACTGCGTCTTGTATCTCTTCGTCCAAAATTAAATTGGGAGTGTTCGTCACTTTCACACTAAATCTGCCACTACATATAATATACGGTGCCCAACCTGCTTCATAAAGATGGACAGCAGTACGAAGTTTCCCGTTTAGAAATTCAATGTTTCCCCGTGTTCCTGCAAGAACCACAATTGCGTCAGCATGTTGAAGTTTGTCTCTTAAAGCAAAACGTCTCCCTTTTAAAAAAAAGGCTGACCAGACCGTAACCAAGAAAAGAGATAGTAAACCTGTTCCAATGACAAAGGAGGATTGCATGAGTCTTTTCATTGTTAAATCGAGAGCAGTGCCCCTAACCGATGTACACTACTTTCCTTTCTAAAGGATGAATCCACGAGTTGGTTGTGTAAGTCTCTTATACGCCTTACTGTTTTGTTCGATCCAACCGAATTTGCTAAAGTAAGGGCATCTTCCGCCGTTGCCACACTAATATCAACAAGACCAAGGCCATAATAAGCTTCGGCTTTTTGCGCTTGTAATCTAGCACGCCCCCGAATAAGCGTAGGGTCATACTGAATAAGTCCTTTGTCGATTAGTGTAATAGCTCTTTCGTTGTCATGCAAAAGAACCGCATTGATTCCTTTTTGAGCTACTATTGACGTTGTATTTAATTGGCAGTTACTACGCTCAAAGGTTGAGCCTTTACGTTCAAGTGTTCTCTCAGCAAGTTCAATATGCCGCCAGCTTGCCTTTGGTTGCTGTGCCATAGCATATGCTTCTGAAAGAGCCTGTAAAATATATCCTCTAAGTGAGGGATAGCCTAGACCATTAATAAGCTGAAGAGCCGCGTGAATATATTCTATTGCATCCATTGGCATTTGTTGCTGAATATAAGTCACTCCTCTACGTGCAAGTGATGATGCCATCAGTTCTATATCATTTAACTCTTGAGCAATTGAAAATGCTTTCTCATAAGACATATGGGCTTGCTCGTACATTATCATATCTCTAAGAGTACTTCCTCGTAATTGATAGCTCATACTTAACAAAGAGTACGCTCTTGATTTCCATACACTCGGAGCTACATCCTGGGCAAAACGTTCAACCTCTTTGAGCCATGCATCGAGTCCTCTATATGCGCGCGTTGTGCCACCAGTGTGATATACATCCCAACGTATAGCCATTTCCTGTTCAAAGAAACCTATTTGGTCATTATTCATTTTAATATTTGTAGGAATGACGGCTCCATCTTCTAATCCCATTAAAACTGAGGGAATACCAAGCAATCCAACAAGAAACTGCCTTCTTTGGATGTCTTTAATCACGCTACTTTGCTCCATTCTGTAGATTGTAGAGACATCAACACGTAGTGCCTCCGCGAGCTTGGAACGCGACCACTTGTTGATCTTCCGATACTGTGCAACGATTTTTCCTTGATGCTCTATGCCTTCTTCGTTATGAAGGACCATGATTTCTTCCTCCACTTTTGCACTGTTTTATGGGGAGTTGCACTTGTTGTATCACTTTCTTGGCTGCATACTTGCAATATGAGTTACGAAGAAAGCGATAGAGTAAACATAGCACTATGGTAGTTAACTCTACGAGAAGTGTAACATAGGCTTTTGCTAAAAGCAATACGGGAGTCAGTATGTCTGGACATTAGTATAAAAAACATAACATACAAGGAGAAATGATGTACAAGCGTCCCATTACAGAGCAGGATACTCTACCGTTTCCGCTCTTTCGTCATAGCTTGCCAACGCTACGCCAACTCCGCGAAAGCTACAATCTAAGCTATTTCGAGGTAGCACAGGCGGCGAAGGTTCATCCACGTGTCGTGTATTGGATGGAACACGGTATTAGCGTCTACCCCATAGAAGCGGTCTATATCCTCTCGTCCTTCTCAGTACGCACGAACGGACAATACACCTATACCTTTGACAATGTGCAGGGGATACGCCTCAAAAATCTCGGACCTGTACAGTGTCCAATTAAACGCAACTCTGTAGGGGTCTAATTCCATTACACCCTGTGGGCAATAAACCATCTAAACGAGAGCGTTTATGCCAGCATTTACACGTCCTATGAACATCGTAGATCGCCAAAAAAGGACAAATTACCATATGTATTCCGAAGAGAACACGCGGGAGCAAGACAACAAGTACAAGCGTGAAATGCTGATACGTTCCTTTTTCAATGGGGTCGAACTCGAAGGGAACCCGATTACAAACATTCGGTTTGAGGCAATTCTGAGCATCCCACACTATTACGCGGCATGGCTTAGCACACGACAAGGCGATGAAGCAGTATTGCGCTTTCCGCCGATATGGACACCCCTGTTACTGACACGTCCGCATGACTATCTTGGTTGGATATTTGTGTATCAAGAAGGCAAAGAGGTGTGTGCTGCCATGATTGGGACGGAGCAGCGTGTCGAAGAGGTGTTAAAACGCAAGCCCAACATGGCAGAGATGGCTCTATGGCTTGAACTTTGTGGCTACCAGCAAATGGTACGAACCAGCACGACCTCTGATGTATACGGGTTGTATATGCCAACGGGTGGGCAATGAAAAAGATGTATACCAGAACAAAAAACAGAGCATTTCATAACGTGAAATGCTCTGTTTTTTGTTCTAATTACTTCTCTTCCAGCGCATACTTTCCAATCATGGAGATCGCGGCATCGTCGATTGGTGGATGCTGCAAGCCTGCGCGTACATCGCGGTAGTAGCGTTGCATTGGCATCGTCATGGAGAGGCTCGCCGCCCCCATCAGACGCATCGCGGTATCGACGATATCAATAGCAGAGTTGCTTACTATATATTTCGCGGCGGCAAACTGGCTGGCGGGTATGCTATTTGGGTCCTCGCTGAACTGTGCAGCGATACCGTAGAACACCGCACGGCTCTGCAACAGGGCAAGCTCCATATGCGCGGCCTTTTCCTGAATATGTGGCACACTAGCAATGGGCTTGTCGAGCGAAGTTGGCTTGCGTTTACGAGCAAAAGCAATAGCCTCATTGCGTGCTGCCGTAGCAATGCCGAGATACACGGCAGTCGTAGGAAATGCCCATGCAGCGAGACGAGTTTGAGAAGCAGGATTTATTGGGATTTGTTCATCCACGAATGCATCGGCGTCCACATGTACGTTATCAAGAATCAGGTCATTGCTACCACTACCGCGCATACCTAACGAGTTCCAGGTGTCCTTGACCTGCAAACCCTGTGCGGTGCGTGGAATCAGGAACGAACCACGATCAGCACTTAAAGGTGTGAGGCTCGTCGTATCTTCAATACTACAGGTGACAATGAAGAACGAGAGAACGGGACTACCCGTTGTGAACGTCTTACGTCCTGTTACAATCCATGAACCGTCTTCTTGACGACGCGCAATAGTGGTTGGTCTGCCCCCACGACTGGGGCTACCTGTTGCTGGTTCGCTCGCGGCGGCATTGATTATCGCGCCATCGTTCACAATCGCAGAGCAGAGACGCTCGAAAAAAGCGTTGGGGCCAGTCACGTTTTCGGCTAACTTTGCGACGTGCGACAGATGCATACTCATCACAAGCGCGGTTGCACCATCGCCTTGGGCCAGTTGTTGCTGGGCCAGCGAGACTTCGAGTAGGTCCGCACCCCAGCCACCAAAGTCACGCGGCACGGTCAGCGTCAGATAGCCCGACGCTTGCAAGTCTTTATAATTTTCGAGAGGGAATCTGCCCGCCCAATCGTTTTCATTCGCACGCTTCGCAAAGGTGGTCGCTAGTTCGCTTGCGATTCCAACCAGTTTTTTCTGGCGGTCAGTTGAAGGATATGCAGGGAAAGCCATAGATAGTATGTTCCTTTAATTTTATGGTTACAATCCACCGGTAGGGGCAGCAATTGATTGCGCCCAAAGATGGGTGGGGAGGGGAACACGCTAGCAATGATTCTCTCGCCCGACGCGTTGCCCCGCTACCCCCATCTTCGGGCGCAATCAATTGCTGCCCCTACCGTTTCTGTGTTACACGTTGTTACTCTCCACTAGATATGCCGCATGCAATATAAGCGTGTGTACGCGTTTACCAAAGATGGAGAAGCGTGCATCTTGTGTCTGCCCGCGTTTCCAACGCGCATAAATCTGCTGAAGAATAACTGCGAGCTTGAAGTACGCGAACGCCATGTAAAATTGCATCGAGGAGATATCACGCCCGCTCTTTTGCGCGTATGCCTCAATGAATTGTGCGCGAGTGAGAAATCCGGGCGAGGTTGTCACCGTTGGCAAAACCTCTCTCAAGTCCTCTGAATCATCTGGCTGAATCCAGTAGCATAGCGAGACGGCAAGATCGAAGAGCGGATCACCGATTGTCGCCATCTCCCAATCGAGCACAGCGGTGGCTTGTGTCACATCCTCAAGACTGAACAGCATATTGTTCAATTTAAAGTCGTTGTGAATGAGCGATGGCGCGGGACTCGACGGTGTATGTGCCACAAGCCATTGTGTAAGCGGCTCGACCTGCGCTATGTCGTCCGTCTTAGCACGTGCATAGCGTTCGATCCAACCTTTTACCTGCCGTCCTAAAAAGCCTTCGGGGTGCCCCAATACATCTAAACCCGCCGCTTGCCAGTCTATACCATGAATGTGTACAAGCGTATTCACGGTCGTCAACGAGATACCGCGCCCAATCTCTTCGCTCGGTATCACTCCTGGTGGAAAGGTATCGTTCAGCACCACACCACTTTTGCGTTCCATTACATAGAATGGCACGCCCATGATACTCAAATCGTTACAGAAGACATAGGGTTTAGGTGCAAGCGAGAAGACCGGATGCACTTTTTGTAGCAAGCCAGATTCACGTTCCATATCGTGCGCCTTTGGCGGCACAGGTCCAAATGGTGGACGCCGCAGCACACCTTCCCATGTGCCAACTTGTAGCAAGTAGGTCAGGTTAGAGGCACCAGAAGGAAATTGACGCACGTGCAGCGTACCTTCGCCCAACCCCTCGATATGCTTCCGCAGATACTGTTCTATCGCTGGCAGATCAAAACTTTCGCCGACACGAATGGCTATTGTCTCTTCAATCTGCATGGCTACCTCGCCTCCTTCAAGATGTCTTTATTTTTCGCCAGGTCAATGAAGTATTGAATGGATTGCGGATTTGCCATTGCGTCCATGCTCACGGCCTTTTCGACAGGCATACCTAAGAACAGCTTCTTGACTGGTACCTCAAGCTTTTTGCCACTCAGTGTGCGCGGCACCTCTGCAATCTGGAGTATCTCATCGGGAACGTGATGCGGTGATACATTGCGCTTTAGTTGCTCTTTGATACGTGCCTTCAAACTGTCGTCCAGGACTACA
>CAXUIS010000043.1:6084-25750 GCA_964250915.1 uncultured Ktedonobacteraceae bacterium
ATTGCGCTTTAGTTGCTCTTTGATACGTGCCTTCAAACTGTCGTCCAGGACTACACCGTCGCGCAACACCACAAAGAGCGGCATATAGTATTTGCCTCCTGGCAGTTCGACGCCAACGATGAGACTATCGAGTATCTCTGGAAAGCCCTCAACGATGCGGTAAATCTCACTACTGCCCATTCTGATACCCATGCGGTTAATCGTAGAGTCGGAACGTCCATAGATGACCACACTTCCCGTAGGCGTGATACGAATCCAATCGCCATGTCGCCAAATACCTGGATACATCTCGAAGTAGCTGTCGAGGTAGCGTTTACCACCCTCATCATTCCAGAAGAAAAGCGGCATAGAGGGCATTGGCTCGGTAATCACCAGTTCGCCTACCTCATCATTAAGTGGTTGCCCTTGCTCATCAAATGACTCAACTTTTGAGCCGAGTCCACGCGCTTGTATCTCGCCCTCATAGACAGGAAGCAGAATAGAACCACCAACAAAACCGGAGCACACATCGGTCCCTCCGCTCATAGAAGCTAACCACACGTCTGACTTCACATTTTCGTAAATCCAGTGGAAACCTTCTGGTGGAAGTGGAGAACCAGTAGAGCCAATCTCGCGTATCTTGCTCAGATTGTATGTCTTACCCGGCGTAATACCTGCTTTCATACATGATGCAATGTAGCCTGCACTGGTGCCGAAAAGCGTCATACCTGTATCCTCGGCAAGCTTCCAAAGTGTACCTATGTCTGGATAGCCGGGACTCCCATCGTACATAAGCACGGTTGCTCCAACGAGTAAGCCACCGATGACCAGATTCCACATCATCCATCCCGTTGTCGTAAACCAGAAGAATCTATCACCCGTTTTTATATCCAGTTCTAGCGAAATACTTTTCAGGTGCTCTAACAGAATACCGCCGTGTCCCTGCACAATCGCCTTCGGCAGACCTGTTGTACCGGAAGAGTAGAGAATCCAGAGAGGATGATCGAAGGGGACCTGCTCAAACGTCAATGGCGAGGGATGCGTCAGCAGTTCGCTCCATGCAACACTGTTTGCCAGGGTAATGGGTTCCGCATCGCCAAAGAGGTAGGGGAAGAGGACTGTTTTTTGGATTGTTGGCAACGCTTGCTGCAAGTCTGTCACAGTACCGCGTCGATCAAATGTCTTACCAGCATACTGATAGCCATCGACGGCGAAAAGAAGCTTCGGCTCTATTTGCTTGAAACGGTCAATCACAGTGCTTGTGCCAAAGTCCGGGGCACAACTTGACCATGTAGCACCAATGCTCGCACAAGCAAGAAACGCCATCAGGGTCTCCGGCACGTTGGGCATATAGGCAACCACTCTATCGCCGCGTTGTACTCCTAGCTCGCGTAGAGCATGTGCGATAGACCCCACCTTTGTGGCTAATTCGTCCCATGATACTTCTCGTAGCGTATGACGCTCGGAACGGAAGAGGAGAGCGGGACGATCAAATGAGGCATTCCGAAAGACATGTTCCGCATAATTGAGTTCAGCACCTTCAAACCAGGACGCACCGGGCATTTTCCTCTCTGCCAGGACCGTTGTATACGATTGTGAAGCTTTCACAGAAAAATAGTCCCAGATCGAAGCCCAGAAGTCTTCAAGCGAGTCAACAGACCATTGCCATAGCTCACTACGAGTCTCAAAATGCAAACCTTTCTTGTCCGCAAGCCAGCGCATATACTGCGTGACATTCGCCTGTTGCCGCATCGCTTCAGTTGGCTCCCACAACGGAGCACGGTCTCCACCCAGAGTCGTCATTTGATGTCTCCTTCGTTCACTAGAAAGAAAAGGTGTTTCCCTTATTATATCCACTTGTGAGAGGTTTGTGGGGTTTTATGACAACAACCATACCTACCCAAATAGGCTAGTCTCTATCATCACAATTTCTTGTCTATACCCATTTTTACTACTGTATCTAATCATAGATATGTGAGCGTGAGAAACACAATAAATACATATCGCTTAACATAGCTCTATGAATGTTTGTAGAAACATGCTTATTTTTGTTGACACGTAACTATTTTTATTGATACTATCACCTTGTAAGAGGAGATAGAAATACACACATTTTTAAGATGCCGTAAGTGTATGGAAGGACGGTATAACAGTGATGAAATGGCTTTCTTGGTTTCAAGGAGGACGTGGGGGAGAACGAGCAGGACAGGCCGTTCTGGATAGACCCGAAGAAAATTTTCTTTGGTCGGAAAACCAGATAGATACACGTAATGCTCCGTATTTTCTTCCTAACGATGCGCGTGAGATCAATAGACTCGACTTTCAGCATTTCCTGGTCCGCTATGCGACACAAACGAATTATGTTGCGCCTATCCAGAACCCCAAAGGCATCCTTGACGTTGGCTGTGGTACTGGGCGTTGGGCACACGAAATGGCGGCACAGTTTCCGCGCACAAAAGTATTTGGCCTGGATGTTGACCCTCGCGCCTCGAAAGAGGGTAACACGGTTCCTACAAATTATAGATTTATCGCTGGCAACGTTCTTAAAGAACTTCCCTTTCCAGATATGACTTTTGATTTCGTGCATCAGCGCTTTCTGCACATGGCACTGCCCGTCAATGGTTGGAACCACGCGGTACAAGAACTCGCACGTGTCACACGACCAGGAGGATGGGTTGAGTTGACAGAATCGGACCTGATCATACATCGTCCAGGACCAGTGATGCAGCAATTGACAGCGTGGGGGTTTGAAGTTGCGCGCACACGTGGCATTGACCCTCGTGTGTGCGCGAATATAGGAAATTTCCTAGCGGCAGCTCAACTCACAAACATTCAGATGTATCGCATAGACTTACCTGTTGGAAATTGGGGAGGACGCTTGGGCAATATGACGGCCTCTGATATGGTTTCATATAATCAAGCAGTGAAACCAAAGATCACTGAACTTTTCAAAATATCCTCCGCAGAATATGATAGAATGTCCCTAGCAATGCGCCGAGAGTGGGAAAACAATCACTGCTATTTTTCTTTATATTTCGCCTGTGGGCAAAAACAATAATCTTCTTTGTCTTGTCCTTCTCCGCAAAAAGCTGTATACTATTCAAAAGTTTTCTCGTATCGACGAAGGAGAGAAGTTGTGTTGGGACACAATATTGTGGTAGTAGGAGCATCAGCCGGAGGCGTCGAGGCACTCGCAAATTTTGTGCGAACACTGCCAGCAAATTTACCTGCCGCTGTATTTGTGGTACTCCATATTTCACCACAAAGTCCAAGTATGCTGCCAACAATACTCAGTCATGCTGGACGATTACCCGCACTGCACCCAACAGACGGCACCACATTGGAACTGGGCCATGTGTATGTGGCACCGCCAGACAACCATATACTGCTTGAACAAGAACATATACGTGTTGTGCGTGGTCCTAAAGAGAATAGGCACCGTCCAGCCGTTGACGTACTTTTTCGTTCTGCCGCAAGTAGCTATGGGCCTAGGGTAATTGGTGTTGTCCTCACAGGCGCATTAGACGATGGTACCGCAGGCTTATTAGCCATAAAGCGGCTGGGAGGGATTGCTATTGTACAGGACCCAGAGGATGCGCTTTACCCCAGTATGCCGCAAAGTGCGCTCGAACACGTCAAGGTAGATTATGTGTTGCCACTCGTCGATATTGCAAGTACAGTCGTTAACCTCGTCACGATGGAGGTCGATACAACGATGGAGCAGTCTACACCAGAAGATATACGCAATGAGTTGAGTCTCGCAAGAATGGACCTCTCGCGCCAAAAGAATGATACACGTGTTGGTACTCCATCACAATACTCGTGTCCAGAGTGCGGTGGCGTTTTATGGGAAATACAAGACGAGAGCTTGCTACGCTTTCGCTGTCGTGTCGGTCACGCCTTCTCTGTAGACAGCATGATGGCGGAACAATCAGACGCTATTGAAGAAGCAATGTGGACTGCGTTAAAGACGTTAGAAGAGCAGGTTAGTATCTCGCGTAAAATGGCGGAACAGTCGCGGAAAGATGGGCGTTTCTTGATGGCACATCGTTTTGAAGAGCGACAGAAACAAGCAGAGAAACGTGTTGATTTACTTATGTCTGCGTTGCAGAAAAACGAACCGGCAATCCCTATACCACAAGAAGATGATATTCGACAAGAAAATAGCGCGGATTAAACTGGTTATAGTAGTCCGTCAATCGTTATGTGACAGAGGCCAGGGCGCCCGCAAGGGGACGCCCCTCCCATATGCGAACGTACCTGAGAAACTCCGTTATATGGGAGGGGCGTCCCCTTGCGGGCGCCCTGGCTGAACTACAGTTGGTTTACTGGAAGAATGGTGAATTCTCTATTATGAGTAATGTTGAAAATACACAATCTACTGTTGGCGATCTCGTGGTTGTAGGAGCCTCGGCGGGAGGTATTGAGGCACTTTCTATTCTTGCGAGTACCTTGCCCTTGGATTTTCCAGTGCCTATTGTGCTGGCTCAACACCTCGATCCAAATCGTCCGAGTAACCTTGATCATATTTTGCAACGCCGCACTACTCTTCCTGTTATCCTGGTCACGTCGAGTAGTAAGCTTGAGCCAGGGAAGATTTATGTTGTGCCTGCTAATAGGCATATCCTCGTAAAAGACCATCATGTCGAGGTGCAAGAAGATTCCGCCAAGCATCCACGTCCATCCATAGATGCCTTACTTTCTAGTGCTGCAAAAGTATATGGAGACCGTCTAATAGCGGTGATTCTTACTGGCTCTGGTTCAGACGGAGCGGCGGGTGCAGTTAATGTCAAAAACGCGGGTGGCACTATTATCGTACAGGACCCACATACGGCGCGCTATCCATCCATGCCACTTGCACTACCCCCCACTATTGTAGATTTTGAAGTGAAAATTGAAAATATTGGCCCTTTGCTCTATAACCTCCTCTTAGGAGTCACCATCGTGCAGACAGAAGAGCGTACCGAGGATACCTTGCGCGAAATTCTTGAACTGGTGAGTCACCAGGCCAGTGTTGACTTTCGTCAATATAAAACATCAACCATCTTACGTCGCATAGGTCGTCGTATGACGGTGACACACGTTCACACTATACGTGATTACGCGGAATACCTGCGAAGCTATCCAGAGGAGGTTGGAGAGCTAGTTAAGGCGTTCCTCATCAATGTCACGCAGTTCTTCCGCGACACCGAAGCCTTCAACTACATCAAAAACGAAATTTTGCCGAAACTGATAGAAAAGGCACGCGCACAAGAAAAAGTACTCCGTTTCTGGACGGCTGGCTGTGCAACAGGCGAAGAGCCATACTCTCTTGCCATGCTACTCAGCGATATGTTAGGTGCCGAATTGCCTCAATGGAGTATCAAAATTTTCGCCACTGACCTCGATGAACCTGCAATTACCTTTGCCCGCCGTGGCATCTATTCAGATGCTTTGCTCAGAGGTATGCCAGAAGACTATCGGAGTCGTTTTTTTGAACACGTCGATCAAGGCTACCGCATCTCAAAAATACTGCGTCAAATGGTTATCTTCGGACAGCAAGATTTAAGTCGTAGTGCTCCTTTTCCACGCATTGATCTTGTATTATGCCGTAACGTCCTTATTTATTTCTCGCCTGAATTGCAAGATTATGTATTAAACCAATTTGCTTTCTCGCTCTCCCCTGATGGCTATCTCTTTCTCGGAAAAGCCGAAACTGTGCGACCTGCTCAATCGTATCTTGAGCTTGTCAATAAACAATGGAAGGTATATCGCTGTACAGGCACTGTCTTACCCTCGGTACGAAGACAACATATGCCAGAAATTGCAATACCTCGTCTGGAGGGGCGCGGCACAAGCCGCTCAAACAAAAGCATGAGTATACCTCACGAACAAGATATACTACTCGCAACAACCGAATATGGACAACTACGGCGCTTCAACGAGCTATTGCTACGTTTCCTACCTATCGGGGTTGTTGTGATAGATCGCAACTATCGCATACTCACGGCGAATAGTGCGGCACGTCGCTTATTAGGTCTACGAGATGTGACCAATGACCAAGATTTCTTGCACACGGTGCGAGGTATTCCCTATTCGGTGACGCGCACCGCCATTGATGCAGTCTTCCGCGAACGCAACGCCGTTATGCTGCCTGAGATAGAATTAGAAGTTGTCTCCGGTGGAAATGGACGCTTTCTGAGCCTCTCGCTAGCCCTCATGCAGGTAGAAGCAAACACTCCCGAATTTGCAGCAATTAGTGTAAGCGATGTCACCGAGCAGGTACAGATTCGACGACAGCTAGAATCTGCACAGTCTGAGCAAGCACAGCTCATGAACGAGTTGGGAACGACCAATAAGCGGCTCAGTTACGTCAATAAAGAACTGATGGATGCAAATGAAGAGTTGCAGGTTGCCAACGAAGAACTGATGCTGACGCACGAGGAGTTGCAGGCCACCATTGAGGAGTTTGAGACTACCAACGAAGAACTGCAAGCTACCAACGAAGAGCTAGAGACCAATAACGAGGAACTGCAAGCTACCAACGAAGAGCTAGAAACCACTAACGACGAGTTACGAGCGCGTACCAGCGAACTGCAAGAGGTTGCCCAGACACTTGATAGCGAACGTGTACATCTTGCCGAGATTGTCGAGCTAGCCCCTTTTTATATTCTCATATTGCGTGGCCCCAATCTGGTTGTGGAGGCATTCAATCCTAACTATGTATATATGCTTGAAGGTCGCGTTGTTCAAGGACGCCCAGTAGATGAAGTAATGGAGTTGTTCTGGAAGACCCAACTAGGCATGACACTCATTCAACAGGCGCGTGAAGTCTATCAACGGGACGAGGTTCGTACGCTACCAAGCACACATATCACATCACAGCAACAGCAAGACGAGCACAACGAAACCTACTTTGTCTATACGCTTGTACCTTCACATGATGTACACAGACATGTCAATGGTGTAATTATCTATGCAAGGGATGAAACGGAGCAACGTATCGAGCTAGAGCGGCTCGATACTATCAAAGATGATTTCTTGTCGCTTACCGCGCATGAACTACGTACTCCCCTTACGGCAACTCTGGGCAACGCACAAATTCTGCTCAGGAGTCTTAAGAAGCACACAACCCAATTGAGTGATAAAGATGGTCAGCGCGAACAATTTGAACAGTGGGTCAACAACCTCGATAGAATCGTATATCAGACAAATAAAATGAACACAATGGTTGGCGAAATGACGGATGTGACTCGTTTAAGTGGTAAGGTGTTTGAACTACATACGACTGATGGAGTTGATATCATAGAACTTATGCAGCGTGTTATAGAGCAACACAGGCTTGACGATAATAATAAACACCCTATTGAATTTACAACAAGCACCGATACAGTTATTGGCACTGTGGATGCTGTACGCGTTGAACAGGTACTCAATAATCTTGTGAGCAATGCACTCAAATATAGTCCTGCGGGTAAACCTGTCAACGTCTCGTTGTCCTATGCAAAAGATACAACTGACCTTGTGATTATCGCGGTACGTGACGAGGGCTATGGCATCAGCGAGGAAGAACAGGCACACATTTTTGATCGCTTTTACCGCGCTAGTTCGCGCGAACGAGCCGATGGGTTGGGGCTTGGCCTCTATATAGCACATGAGATCGTAACCCAGCAAGGTGGGCGTATGTGGCTGGAAAGCATACTAAATGAAGGAAGTACATTTTACTTTACTCTGCCGTTATCACAGCAAGCAACAGTAGTGTAGGGGTCTAATTCATTACACCCTGTTGGCGATTGATATTGTACACAGGATTAATGAAGTGTGTCAACATACTCCCAATATAGTTGATTGCCAATAGGGTGTAATGAATTAGACCCCTACAATGTATCTACATTTTTTTAATCTGCTGTACACTCCCGTTTTTTTTGCCATACATCATAATCTACAAATAAGCCCCCATCTACAACAAACAATGTCGGAAGCATAGTAGCGTTGGACTCCGCGTTTTCTCTGACTTTCAGCCGATAAATAGCAAGATCATTATCATGCGTACCTGTATAGCCAACACGCCTTGCCATACCACGTACACAATCTGGTTCGTCTGCCAAAGCAATCGCTATACGCCCCATCGTATGTCTTGCGGTAATTTGCGCAATAGCTACGACTGGTCTGTACATCTCCTGCCTTTCCTTGTTTTCTTGCATCGTACCCCCTCTATTCAGCCAACTACAATACATAGAATTCTTTAAACTTTTCCATCCCAACTGTAGTATGCAATAATTTTGCAAGAATTACAAGGCTGGTATGTACAAGGTTTGTAGAGCGTCTTTGAAAAAATCTAAGAGCATCGAATTGGTTTTTTCTTCTGTTTCCGGCCTTATCTGTTTACGCTCTTGCAACACGTCGATACAATGCTGATATACGCGGTAGAGATAGCTTCTATCACGCTCTTGCACAGGAACGACCAGATGATATGCATCGAGCGCGGCACGAAAACTTTGATTGGCACGTTCATAGCATGCCTCGGCGTATTCTGTCTGTGTCGCGGCATGTCCCAACACTTCTGCGACCTCACCAAGTGCAAACAACACAACGGAACGTGTTATATCTTGACGGAGCGATACATTTGAGTGCAAGGCAGGTTCCGGTATTCGTGGCAACGTTTGATCCCGGCTAACGATAGTGCCTTCCTTGAACGTTGCTACCTCATGTATCAATGCCCAGGGGAAGTTCGGTTTCACAAGCGTATCTACTACTTGCACGCAGAGGTAAGCGGCAACAGAGCACTCGCGCTCTGCGGTGTCTGTATACTTATTCAGATGTGCAATGGCGGCCCGTTGCGCAACTACACGAATAAGATATGCTAGAGCAGTATAAAGCGTTATCTCTACTTCAGTTGAGGGATACGTGGCATCAGGCTCCCATCCCAGGAGAATTTGACGACATTGTTCCTCAGCTTCGTCGAGGAGAACAGCATAGTTGATGAACGGCATCTTACCTGTGGTAGTGGCTTTATCTTGCGCGACTTGCCGTCGCCGTGTACTTAAATCAAGTAACACCATTGTCTGTGAAAGACGTGCCCTTGCCTCTCCAAGACGATCACTACTCACCTGATAGAGCGTTCTACTTTGCACAAAGTAGCTGACGGCACGCTGAAACTCGCGCTCTGTCTCATCTACAGCAGCATTTGTAGTAGATGTGAGGGCAGTGCGATGATATACGTCAGCATAGGTGCTGTAGCCTAACTTGAGATAAAGCTGCCCTGCTGTTTTTATATCGTGTGCTGAACGCAGGTGTAAGCGTGCCTGCTCGAAATGTTCGCGTGCCTGCAGATGTGCTCCTAATGCATGATAGTCATTACCGTAATGAAACTCTACCTTTAAACGGAGCGCAATTAACGCTGTAAGTTCATTTTTCTCCACTTCAACATCTTCTAGCTCTTTCAAAAGGGTTAGAGCACGCTCGTGATAGTCTATTGCAACATAGTAAGACTGCACGTAATAATAGTTTGTGCCAAGCGCGTCAAGAATAGCAGGATGATACTTTCCTGGCGCAAGCACCAAAGCTTGCTCTAACAACTGTAATGCCGTAGGGAAGTTTTCCTTTTGTTGCGCAATCAATCCAAGTAAGAAAGCATAACGGCCTTGTACGTCAGGCGAGAGATGGGCGGCACTATCAGGGGCCAATAGTGAAAAATCACTGAAGAAAGGTATTGTATAGTATTCGTTGCCTTCCAGTAAACTATCGAGTAGTGGAAGTATTTTTTCTTGCACAAGCTGTTCATTATATACGTACAGTTGTGCGTCAGTAGAAGTAGACCTGTTTGTTTCATCTCGCAGAAATAGCTTTTCAAAGTAGTCTCTCGGCTGGCCTAACCGCTCTGCGAAAAAGTGTAATGCTTCAAAAGAAGGCACAATCTTGTCGCGCTCAACAGCACTGATATACGACTTCGAGAATTGGTCGCCGCCTAAATCTGTTTGTGTGAGGCTTTGCTGACGACGCATCAGGCGTAAGGTTTCCCCAACTGGCATCTGCATTGTTTCTTGTATCATTGATTGGTTTCCTCTCTTGTATCCTCACTACACCTTCATCACTACTTCTTACTATATCTCTTTTACAATTTCCCCTTAGTTTTTTAGAGAATATATGGAATATATTGTACTTCTTCTAATACCAGAAAGCAAGGAATAACACGCCTTTAGATAAATGTTGTCTCTAGTAAATGTTATCTCTTCATAATTTTTCTGGAATATAGAGGAGTTTATTCAACATGTCTACTGTTTCGCTGTTTGAACCGTTGACACTACGAGATATTACCTTACGCAACCGTATCATGGTTTCGCCGATGTGTCAGTATTCATCTACCGATGGGTTTGCCACTGATTGGCATCTCGTTCACCTGGGCAGCCGCGCGGTTGGTGGTGCTGCTTTGGTGATGACCGAAGCCGCCGCAGTCGAGGCACGAGGCCGTATCTCGCCGCAAGACCTCGGAATCTATCGCGACGAACACATTGCTATGCTTTCGCGCATCACCTCTTTCATAAAAGAACAGGGAGCGATACCCGCTATACAACTTGCTCATGCAGGGCGCAAGGCTAGCACCTATCGCCCGTGGAGTGGTCGTGGTGAGGTCGCGGTGGAAGATGGACGATGGGAAACGATAGCACCCAGCCACGAACGCTTTTCCGATACCTATCCCCTACCAAAGGAACTGGCAATCCAAGAAATCGCCGAGGTAACGCAAAGTTTCCGCGTTGCAGCACAACGTGCACTCAAAGCAGGTTTTCAGGCCATAGAATTGCATGGCGCACATGGCTATCTTTTCCATGAATTTCTCTCTCCACTCTCCAACTCTCGTACCGACGAGTATGGTGGCACTTTACGTAACCGTATGCGCTTCTTGTTAGAAGCTGCTGATGTGGTGCGTGAGGTATGGCCTGATGCATTACCACTTTTTGTACGTATCTCCGCAACCGACTGGACGGAGGGCGGGCTGACAATCGCGGATAGCGTTGAGATTGCGCAGACGCTCAAAGGGCACGGTGTTGATCTGATTGACGTTTCGACTGGTGGCAACGTGTCTACAGCAAAAGTTCCCGTTGCTCCTGGCTATCAAGTTCCCTTCGCGGAACAGATTCGACGAGAAAGCGGTGTACCAACAGCGGCTGTAGGTTTGATTACGGAGCCAGAGCAAGCCAACGAGATTATACAGAGTGGACAAGCCGATGTTGTAGCTCTTGCACGCGAACTCTTGCGCGATCCATATTGGCCTCTTCGTGCAGCTCGTATACTAGGTTACGATTTTCCGTGGGCGGCGCAATACGAACGTGCAAAAATCTAACCGCGTTTTTGCATCATCTTCTCATACGCCCTACAATATACACAGAGTTACGAGGTGTATCCTCTGTAGGGGTCTAATTCTATTACACCCTGTTGGCAATGTACAATGTTGGAGGACATATGAAACGCTTCATCAATCCTATGTACGGAATCGATTGCCAACAGGGTGTAATAGAATTAGATACCTACAAAGATTATGTTCTCTTAATTACAGATTCAGATTACCAAATGTTATTCGGTAATCTTGCACTATAAAATCGTCGCTTTTCTATACGACAGATAGATGCTTATTATGACAAATACACTTATTCATGAACATATCACAGAGCAAAATACATTTCTTGATCGTCATGCACCAGAATTGCTCACAACTCTACAGCAGGCTGTAACACGAGCGACACAATTACATAAAGACATCATTGCCAATTTCACATTTCCGGTTGAATACTACGATACCATCGCTGCATTCATGGGTGCTCAGCAAGCGGGACTTGGCGAAGTTTTTTTCTGGGAACAACCATCTGAACAAAACGCGCTTATCGGTATCGGAGCCACGACTACAATTGAGACAACGGGCAAAACTAGTGCTATAGACGCGGCAGCACAATGGCGAGCATTGCAACAAGATGCAGTGATTTCCTCGGTAGATACGGTGCAAGAGGTTGACACGGTATATGGACGTGGACCGGTGTTCTTTGGCGGTTTCGCCTTCGACCCTGATAACCAGCATACACAACTCTGGTCAGGTTTTCCCGACGGCTTGCTCATTCTGCCCCGCTTCTTGCTGAGATATAGCAAAAACTCTACAACACTCACACTAAGCGTACTCCTTCATCCCGAAGAGAATGTTGAGCAGATTTTTCGTATTCTCAACAATGAGATACAACATGTACTAAAGACGATAGAAATTGTTGCAGGGATTGAAGAGACTGAAGAGGCAGAGAGACCACAAGAGTCTCCCCTACACGTAGATGACACCCTTCCAGCTTCGGTTTGGATGCAAAAAGTAGCAGAGGTCTCTCACGATATACGAGAGAGTCTGTTTGAAAAGGTGGTCCTGGCACGTAGCGTACAGGTTACGTCACAGCCAGGAACATCTTTTGACATAAGTGCTGTTCTAAGCAGGCTGCGCCAGAGCTATCCAGGAACATACATTTTTGCGATTCAACGCGGTACACGGTTCTTTATAGGGGCAACGCCTGAACGACTGGTGCAAGCGCAGAATGGGCAGATACATACTATGGCCCTCGCTGGCTCTGCTCCACGCGGTACAACACAGGAAGAGGACGAACGGCTAGGCACGGAGTTGTTGCAGAGCAAGAAAAATGGTATCGAGCACGCGGTTGTCGTTGCTACGGTACGCGCGGCACTTCTTGCACACTGTAGCGCAGTGCATGTATCCGATACTCCTTCCTTGCTCAAACTCAAGAATGTGCAACATTTAGAGACGCCTATAGTTGGTGAGCTATTGCCGGGTCGCTGCATTCTTGACGTGATGGCAGACTTGCATCCAACACCCGCCGTTGGTGGCTTTCCGCGCAAGGAAGCACTCGATATGATTCGGCGGATTGAGCAACTTGATCGTGGTTGGTACGCGGGTCCACTCGGCTGGATTGGTGCAGGGGGTCACGGCGAATTTGCGGTTGCACTCCGCTCTGGTCTGGTTGCCGAACACGAAGCTACCCTTTTCGCTGGCTGTGGTATCGTTGGCAACTCTGACCCAGAAAGCGAGTACGCGGAGTCTTGCTTAAAACTACAGGGAATGCTCCGAGGGTTGGGCGAGCAGAATTGAGAAAGAAATGTCATACGTTTCAGAAATATCATCGCTTCTTCAGAATGCGGCGAATCCTACCTATGCCTATGTCTGTGCGTTTGTAGATGAGTTACAACGCGCAGGTATATACAACGTCGTCGTCTGCCCCGGTTCACGTTCAACACCGCTTGCGTTAGCGATTGCGGCACAACCAGGAATACATACATGGATGCACGTCGATGAACGCTCCGCCGCCTTTTTCGCACTTGGCATGGCGAAGCGTTCAGCACAACCAGTTGCATTGCTCTGCACCTCTGGTACAGCCGCCGCGAACTTTTTTCCCGCGATTGTCGAGGCAAAATTGACGCATGTTCCTCTGCTGGTGCTTACCTCTGATCGTCCACACGAGTTGCGTGAAAATGGTGCTCCACAGACTATCGACCAGACACGCTTGTATGGTTCGCACGTCAAATGGTCCGTCGATGTCGCGCTACCAGAGGCAACAAATGCAGCCCTACGGTATATTCGCACGCTAGCGGATAGGGCTATCGCGCTCACAGCAGCACTACCAGCAGGTCCCGTACATCTTAATTTTCCGTTACGTGAACCACTCACACCTGCTCCCATCGCTCATCAACTCCTCCCCTCACTTTCAGAGCGGGATACAATTGCATGGCTAGGACGCCCCGACAATGCGCCCTACGTCGCGGTGCGCAATACAGAACAAAGTACACCCGATAGTGCAACTATTGCACATCTTGCTGAGCTTATGCAAAAAGCGACACGTGGACTTATTATCGTTGGACCACAAGAGGATACGTCGCTCTTGAAGCCACTTGTACACGTGGCACAACTCACAGGCTATCCCATACTCGCAGACCCGCTCTCACAGATGCGTCGTATAGGTGCGACTTACCAGAGCCACGTTCTCACAAGTTACGATGCATTCCTGCGCATAGATGCATTTGTGGAAAAGATGCAGCCAGACCTGATACTACGTTTCGGTGCCATGCCAACCGCGAAGCCTGTGCTTACCTATCTCAAACGCTATCCCTCATGTCCGCTTATCGTCATTGACGGCAACGAAGATTGGCAAGAGCCAACACAACTCGCATCAGAATTAATTCACACCAATCCTACCGCACTGTGTAAAGCCCTCGTAGGGACCGATGTATCGCGTCCTTCTTTACACAATACAATGCAAGAGGGTGTGCTGAAGCAGACCCGTACAGAGGCGTGGCTAGCGACATGGCAACAAGCCGATATGTATACAAGGGAAGCCTTACAAGCAACGATTCAGGATTTCACGGAGCCGTTTGAGGGACGTGTCTTTACCGAACTCGCGCAGCTTTTACCAAAGGATGCGTTGCTCTATACAGGAAATAGTATGCCGGTGCGTGACCTGGATACGTTCTTCTGGGGCAGCAATACACTACGCATTATGGGTAATCGTGGTGCCAATGGAATCGATGGTATTGTTTCGAGTGCGTTAGGTGCGAGCGCGGTTAACAATGGTCCAAATGTCCTTGTAATCGGAGACCTCTCTTTTTTTCATGATATGAACGGTTTGCTCGCCGCCAAACTGCACAAACTCGATTTGACGATTATCGTTATCAATAACGATGGGGGTGGCATTTTCTCATTTCTGCCACAGGCCGACTATCCAGAGCATTTCGAGCAACTTTTCGGTACACCACTTGGACTAGATTTTAGTCATACCGCATCTCTCTATGATGGTCACTATCAGCGCGTTGCTGACTGGCAACAGTTCCGTATAGCCGTAGAGCGTGGCATGCAGAATGGTGGACTACACATCGTCGAGGTCGTGACGGAGCGCGAAAGCAATGTACGTATGCATCGCCAATTATGGCGGAGTGTCGCGGAGGCACTGAAACTGCTATCCGAAGAATAAGAAATTGGTGCGACAATAAATTCCTGTACGGGTCTGCTTCAGCACACCCTCTTGGCATCACACAATGTTTAAAGGTTGATGAAATATTTTTCACATTCTCCAGCATTGTAGGTAGACGAGAGGGTGTGCTGAAGCAGACCCGTACAGGAATTCACCATCACCGCATTCATTTTATGGACAACAAGCATCTATGACAACACATATACACGTCAACGGCGTTACAATAGGCATTGAGGAACGTGGCTCAATAGATCAGCCACCGCTTGTGCTCCTTCACGGTTTTACAGGGAGTGCCATGAGTTGGGGCAAGCACCTGGACACTCTAGCAGGCGATGGTTTCCGCGTCATCGCGCTAGATATGCTGGGACATGGACAATCGGACGCACCCACGGACTCACAACGCTATAGCATAGAGGAGTGTGAGACGGATATACTGGCGGTACTGAATGCGTTAGGTGTGCAAAAGGGCGAGGCGACTCTGCTCGGTTATTCGATGGGTGGGCGTATCGCCCTCTACACAGCGCTTTCCAATTTTTTTCGTGCGCTTATTCTTGAAAGTGCCTCACCAGGTTTGGCAGACCCCTTAGAACGTGCACAGCGTAAGAGCAGTGATGAGCACCTTGCAGAGCGGATCGAGCGCGAGAGTATAGAAGCCTTTGTCACATATTGGGAACACTTGCCACTATTTGCCAGTCAGCAACGTCTTCCATATGAGCAACAACAAACACTTCACGAGCAACGTGTACAAAATAGACCTCTAGGTCTCGCCAATAGTTTGCGTGGCGTCGGAACAGGTGTGCAGCCAGCACTGCAAGAGAGACTGACAACACTGACTATCCCTGTCCTCTTGTTAGCTGGTATACTTGATACAAAGTTCTGTGCAATCGCACAACACATGGCACAAGCGTTGCCAAATGTGCAAATACACATCGTCCCTGACGCTGGACACACAATCCATCTGGAACAGCCAGAGCTATTTGACCAAATCGTCATAGAATTTTGTAAGGCTATATCTCCGACGGACTGATGCGAAGCATAGACACGAGAGTGTCGTTGTCAATCGGAATAAGGAAAAGGAGTTTTCTCATGCCAATAGAGTGGAACACTGTTAAAACGTATACCGATATTCTGTTTGAGAAGGCCGAAGGTATCGGCAAAATTACGATTAATAGACCCGAAGTGCGCAACGCATTTCGACCAGAGACGCTCACTGAACTGATCGAAGCCTTTAATATCTGCCGTGAAGACCCGGAGATCGGTGTGGTAATCTTTACAGGTGCGGGTGATAAAGCGTTTTGTTCAGGTGGCGATCAGCGTGTGCGTGGCAATGGTGGCTATGTCGGCAGTGATGGAGTGCCACGCCTGAATGCACTCGACCTACAAAAGGTCATCAAGTACCTGCCAAAACCTGTGATTGCAATGGTGGCTGGTTACGCCATCGGCGGGGGGCACGTCTTACACATGCTGTGCGATCTCACAGTCGCCGCAGATAACGCGCGCTTTGGACAAACGGGGCCACGCGTTGGTAGCTTTGACGCCGGTTGGGGTGCTACCTATATGGCACGTGTCGTTGGACACAAAAAGGCGCGTGAAATCTGGTACCTCTGTCGCCAGTATGATGCTCAGGAGGCACTTGATATGGGCCTTGTCAATACCGTTGTGCCACTGGCACGTCTGGAAGAGGAGACAGTACAATGGGCAAAAGAGATTCTGGAAAAGAGTCCGCTTGCATTGCGCTTTCTCAAGGCGGCCTTTAACGCCGACACCGATGGTCTCGCCGGTATTCAAGAGTTAGCAGGTGATGCAACCATGCTGTACTATATGACGGAAGAGGGACAAGAAGGCAAGAATGCATTCTTAGAGAAGCGTAAACCCGACTTCTCGCGCTTCCCACGCTTGCCATAACTTTTACGATGAAAATTCTCGACATACACTGGCAAACCTATAGTCTACCCTTCGCGCAAAGCTTTAACACCGCTCATGGTGAAATGGCGATGCGCGAAGGTGCAATACTTACAATTACAACCGATACAGGTCTTCTCGGTATCGGCGAGATGGCCCCACTTCCTGCTTTCGGCAGCGAGATGCTTGTCGAAGCATGTGAGGCACTAGCCGAGGCCATTCCGCGCCTACGAGAAAGCCCCCTTGATACAGCATTGCAGGTTATACAGAGCATGCCGAGTAGTGTTGCATGTGGACTAGAGATGGCTCTACTCGATATACAAAGTAAGCGTGATGGCTACGATATTGGGATGCTACTCTCTGATGGACCTTTTCGCCCTCTCATACCAGTCAACGCGGTTATCAGCGCGCAGTCTGTTGAAGATGTCTTTGTCTCCGCGTTAAGCGCGAAACAACGCGGCTTCTCCTGTGTCAAATTGAAAGTCGGGAGCACAAACAATCCCGCCGTAGAAATCGAGCGTGTTGCGGCGGCACGCTCGGCTCTTGGTCCTGATATGCATCTCCGTCTTGATGCAAACGAGGCATGGACACTTGCAGAAGCAAAGACGATTCTCTCACAGTGCGTGCCATATCGAATTCAATATGTCGAACAACCACTACCACGTCACGACTTGACAGGCACGCAACATCTCAGGCGCACGCTCTCTATCCCAATAGCCTTAGACGAGGCTATTCATAGCCTGGAAAGCGCACGCCGCGTGATGCGTTATGGCGCGGCGGATATCCTGATTATCAAACCTCAACTAGCGGGTGGTCTCTACACAAGTAGACAGATTATTACCGAGGCAGCACAGCGTGGTATTCAATGCGTGATCACAACAACAATCGAGTCAGGCATAAGCTTAGCCGCCGCGTTACATCTTGTGGCGGCTTCACCAGAGGTCACGCTAGAATGCGGTCTCGCCACACAACATTTGCTTATTGACAACCTTATTCGTGAAGAGTTTGTGATTCTCAATGGCATGATGAAAGTGCCAACAGCTCCCGGCTTAGGCGTGACATTAGACGAAGAGGCGTTGCTAGCATATAGTACACAATTTCATGATCATTGAAGCGTTGTTCGCATGACAGACAGTAGGAGGCATGGCAGGGGCAAGCCCTGTCATGCCTCCACTCGACTTTTGAATAGCCCTACCCCGACGAGACATAACATAGACAAGGCGTAAATACATATGCATACTTCTGATACACTTCTTCCTGACTGGCTGACCCGCTGTGCACAAAATCGACCGCAGCATCTTGCTATTCAATACGAGAAAACACAGTGGAGTTTCACACAACTAGACCATGAAGCCTCTCGTCTCGCGCGTCAACTTGCTACACTGCATATTGGCGAAGGCAGTCGCGTGGCACTGTTAGCGGCGAATAGCTTGCACGTTGTGACATGTGTTCATGCATTGACACGGTTAGGCGCGGTTCTTGTACCCTTAAATACACGTCTGACACGAGACGAGTTACGCTGGCAAGTACAAGACGCACATGTACTGCTCTTACTCCACGATGCTGAATATGCATCTCTAGCCACGCAAATTGTAGAGAACGTTCCACAGTTGGCACAAGCAACATTCACACAATTTGAAACGGACGCCATTCCTATATTGAGCAATCTACCAGAGACGGACGTTCCCTTACGCACACTTATTGATTTGCAGGCGACACAAGCGATTATGTATACCTCTGGTACAACTGGTACGCCCAAAGGCGCGATTATTACGTATGGCATGCAATGGTGGAACGCGGCTGGCTCGGCACTCAATCTTGGACATCAGCCCGACGATTGCTGGCTGGCTTGTATGCCCTTTTTCCACATTGGCGGTCTCTCCATTCTTATGCGCGGCGTGATCTATCAAATTAGTGTGATTGTGCAACAAAAATTCGATGCTGAGGCGGTCAACGCGGCCATTCAAGAGCAACATGTGACGATCATCTCAGTTGTGGCGGTCATGTTACAGCGCATGCTGGCAGCTTTGGATGAGCAAAAAAGTACATATCCAGCCGCGCTACGTTGTGTCCTACTTGGCGGTGGCCCCGCTCCACGACCATTATTGGAGGCTTGTGCCGCAAAACATATTCCAGTTGTACAAACCTACGGTATGACTGAGGCATGCTCACAAGCGGTAACGCTCGCACCCACAGACGCCTTACGGAAGCTTGGTTCGGCAGGGCGCCCTCTGCCCTCAGTTCAGCTTCGAGTTCTACACGAGGGACAGGAAGCACAGGCAGACGAGGCTGGTGAGATATATCTGAAAGGACCCACGATTACTCCTGGCTATGCTGACCAACCTGAAGCCACCGCACGTGCCCTTTCCAATGGTTGGCTAGCAACAGGTGATATTGGCTATCTGGACGCAGAGGGCTACCTGTATGTGCTAGACCGTCGCTCTGACCTCATTATCTCCGGTGGCGAAAACGTCTATCCGGCGGAAATCGAAGCTGTTCTGCTCTCACTTCCCGCCGTAGCCGAGGCTGGCGTATGTGGACAGCCCGATGCACAATGGGGGCAGGTGCCTATTGCCTTTGTCCATCTAAAGGATGGAAGCGGAGCCAGCACAAATGATTTGATGGAGTACACATCACAACGCCTTGCACGCTATAAACAACCTCGTGCTGTCCATATCGTAGAGCAATTGCCGCGCAACTCTTCCGGTAAGTTGCTACGTCGTGAGCTTCCCAAGTTGTTGCCCACGTAGTAGTCTGTCAAAGTACATTTGGGACCGAAACCAGGGCGCCCGCAAGGGGAC
>CAXUIS010000044.1:0-23416 GCA_964250915.1 uncultured Ktedonobacteraceae bacterium
CGCACCTGTCCGCTTTCCAACACAACTCCGTTATTGGCAATACTCAGTCCTGTACGCGCGTTTTGCTCGATTAATAAGATAGTTCGTCCACTTCCCTGCATGACCTGGATGGTCTCTACCACCTGTTTGAATGTCTTAGGGTCCAGCCCCATCGAAGGTTCGTCTAGTAAGATCACACGAGGGTCTAGCATAAGACAACGTGCGAACTCCACCAGACGCTGTTGGCCTCCTGATAAGTTACCCGCCTTCTCATGCGAGCGTAACTTGACTACAGGAAATAACTCTTCGACTTCACGCAAACGGCGCTCAACAAGTGATCTGTCATGTAACGTAAAAGCACCCAATCGCACGTTCTGTTGCACTGTCATAGTTGGAAACAGGCTATGGCTCTGCGGTACCTGCACTATGCCTAGCGCGAGTATACGACGTGGAGGTAGCCCTATTAGTGATTGACCATCGAACATAATCTCGCCCAGTCGAGGCTTCAATAATCCACTGAGTACACGTAGCACCGTGGACTTCCCTGCTCCATTGGGACCAACAATACACGTCGTGGTCCCTTTCTCCACCTCTATGGTTACATCTTTCAGCACATCACTTCCATCGTAGCCCGCGTAGATATTTTTTAATGTCAACAGCATATGTTTAATCTCCCAAATACGCTTCGAGGACTGCGGGATTCGCACGCACTTCCGCAGGCGTCCCCTCAGCAATTCTGGTACCACGATGCATGACAACTACTTTATGACACAGATTCATCACAAATTCCATATTATGCTCGACCACCAGAAAGGTCACACCACGCTTATTCAGAGTACTAATGCGATCTGCGAGGTAGTTCACCATAGTTGGATTGACACCACCTGCTGGCTCATCCAGCAAAATGACCTGCGGCTCAGCAATTAACACAAAGGCAAACTCCAACAGTTTTTTCTGTCCAAAGGACAGATTTCCTGCGAGCAGATATTTCAGTGAGGTCAATCCCACAAAGTCCAGCAGTTCTATTGCACGCTTCTGCTCATGAGTTGAACTCCAGCGGCTGATCAAACCTCTAAAGTCATTACGTTGGGCTGCCACATGCATATTTTCCAGTACCGTGAGACGTGGAAAGATACGTGTCATTTGGAAGGTACGTCCAATACCCAGGCGAAAAACCTTGTCTGGTGCTATATTGGTAATAGGCTGTTCTCGAAAGCGCACCTGTCCACTATCGACCTGTTCGTAGCCAGTCATAATATTAAACATGGTGGTTTTCCCCGATCCATTAGGACCGATCAGGCCAGTAATAGAGCCTGGTTCCACGCTCACCGAACAGGTATCCAGCGCACGAATGCCCCCAAAGGACTTAGAAATGCCTTGTGCTTCCAGCAAACTCATAGATTGATGCCATCCTTTCTTTCGGTATCCACAGGCGTGCCTGGTCTACTAGGTACAACTAACATACCTGAAGTGGAAAGAGCGGCAGCAGGTGAAGCATTCTCTGGATGCTGGCGGAGACGCGCGTATTGATATTTGACCCATCGCTCGTTCAACGTGGGAATAATGCCTCGTGGCAGCAACAGCATAATTACCAGGAAGAGTGCTCCATAGATCACAAGGTAATAGCCGTTTGCACCATACTCTAAGGTGAAGTATTGCTGAGCAGGTTCGAGAATCAGAGCACCGAGAATAGGACCACTAATTGTCCCCAGACCACCCAGGTAAGCCATCAAGACGACCGCCACATCGAAGGTTGCGTCAAAGCCAGAGGGCGGGTAAATCGACTCGACGAAGTAGGCCCAGATCGCTCCGACCATACCTACAATCAAAGCGGAAATGACAAAAGCTACCAATTTGGACGGCCCCGTCTTCACACCAAGGCCCAGTGCCCGATCCTCGTCATCACGGATTGCTAGCAAACCCAGACCATATTTGGAGTTTCGTACCCACCATGCTATTGCGACAGAGACAATCAGCAAAGTCAAGGCCACATAATAGAATGGGAAACCGAAAAAGTCTCCACTCCAATCAATTGGGACTGGCAGGCTCAGACCTGTGGAGCCGTTGGTAACATTTCTCAGATTATAGCTCAGCAACTGTAGAATAAAAAACATGGCGATAGTGATTACCACGAAGGTATGGCGTCGTACACGGAGGGCAATCCAGCCCAAGGGGATAGCAAAGATTGCCGCCACCAAGCCTGCGAGGGGAACAAGTAGAAAAGGCAGATACCCACCAGGAACCTTCCAATTCTGGCACAGAATAGCCATCGCGTAGCCGCCCAACCCAAAGTAGGCGGCATGACCAAGTGAGACGTAGCCTGTAAAGCCTGAGAAGATATTCCAGCCTGTTGCTGCAGCAGCAAAGATCAACGTAAAGATCGCGATGGTAGTCACAGTCGGATTTGGGAATATCAATGGAAAAATGATAGCGAGCACGATCAAGAAGAGCACAAGCCCAATCGTTCTGAAATTCTTCATTGCTTTCTTCCCTCTACTTGTCCAAGCAGTCCCTGTGGTCGGAGCAACAGGATAATGACCAGCAGGATGAAAAAGACGGTACTCGCCCAGACGGGCGACCAGAGGACCGAAGTGACATCTTCAATCACTAACATACTTAAGGAAGCTATCAAAGCACCTGATAAACTCCCCATGCCTCCAAAGATGATGATTGCAAGGAGACGTGAGATCAGGTCGTAGGAGCTACCAGCATTGAATGCGTTGGTTGCCCCAAATGCCATACCACCTGCTGCCGCCAGAGCAATACCAATACCAAACGTAATCGCTGAAACCCGTTCGACATTGACGCCGATAAGTTCTGCGGCTGTGCGATTCTCCATCGAGGCTCGCACGCTGTAGCCAAATTTGGTGCGATAGAGCAACAGGTAGAGTGCTCCTAGCAAGCCCAAGGCTAAGAGGAAACCAAACACATAGATATAGGGGAGATAGAATCCTCCAATCTTCATCGAGTCGGTGATGTACCAAGCCTGCAACTTGACATTATTCGCCGAGAAAGCGAGGTTCAGAACGCCTTCAATGACCAGTGCGACTCCATATGTGACGAGGATGGAGAGCATGGTGCGGTCACGCTTAATTGGACGGATAAAGAACCACTCAATCAGCAGACCCAGGACGAACATAACTGGCAGAGTGATGAACAGACCCAGAAACAGATCGATATGCAAGCTTTGTTCCAAGAAGTAGCTCAAGTAAGCACCCAGGATGACCAAGGCTCCCTGACCAACGTTAATAATGTTCATCACCCCGAAAACCAGTGTCAGCCCGGATGCCATCAGTGCATAGACACCTCCAGTGAGTAACCCAGTGACAATGGCCTCTAAAATAAGGTTCATGATGCGTCCTCTTTTCCTTCTGACATAGAAATTTGGTTACGACAAGTCCATTCTACCTACCTTCGAGATGCTCTACACCATACATTCTGTTCTTCTATAGAATGGTGTGGGTACTTGCTGCCATGTTCCTGACAGCAAGCACACGGTAGATATTCGTGCTAACCTTACTACATTCAGCACTAGGACCAGTGTGGCTTCGGATACTCAGGAGTATTCGATGCTTGCGCTGCTGGATAGACCGAAACCAACGAGCCTTTCTGCCACTGGAAGAGATATCCGGTCGCAAGGACATTTTGCCCTGTCGTATCGAATTTCACAGGTCCCTGAACAGATTGAAATGTGGCACCTGAGTGCATCGTGTTGATTAATGTTTTGTTGTCAATGCTGTTTGCTTTGGTCGCTGCCTGTTGTATTACTTGACCGACAGAGAATGCCTCGGCTACGTCGGCACTGATTGCATCGGCAGTACCACCATACTGCGCGAGGTAGTCCTTCACCATCTGTGCATTCTGGAAGGTGTTGATACCTGGATACCATCCACCATTAGGAACAAAGACGCCCTCGGCATTCGTAATACCACCAATAGCTTTGGTGAACTGTGAACCTTGGTCTGGTCCTGCTGTGGCGATGACAGCCTGCGGATTGTAGTGCTGTTGCTTGAAAGCCTGAATATACGCAACGATATCAGGTAGCAATGTACCCGTTACAACCACTTGTGCACCTGAAGAGACCATCTTTTGAGCAATCGGGCTATAGTCAGTAGTTTCTGCAGGATACACCTGGTAAGAAACCGTTTTTACACCGGCCTGTTCCAGGTATTTTCTCGCAGTATCTACCTGTGGCTGCGTAAACGGGTCATCCTGAGTGGCATAGGCAGCAGTCTTAGGCCGCTGCGCTGCTGGCAAGGCTTGAATATACTGTGTAAAGCTGACGAGAAGATTAGCGACGGGAGCCGAGACATCGAAGAGATTGTGTAAACCTTGAGTAAAGACGGAAGGTCCACCACCCGCTCCTTCAGGGAACGCAAACCCGTAGCGATTAGCGACAACCGATGCAGGTTTCGTGAGCAAGGAGGAGAATGGTCCAAATACCAGGTCACAATGATCAGCTGTTATCAGCTTCTGATAGTTAGTGACGACCTGAGATGTACTGCTTGCGTCGGAGAGGATATCCAGTTGGACTTGGCGACCAAGTATACCACCATTTTTATTGACGGTCGCAGCCCACAGTTTATATCCTTGCTGAAAAGCAAGGCCATCTGCAGAATAGTCGCCAGAAAGCGAAAGTGAAATACCGATCTTGATGGGTGTTTTATTTTGACCTGCACCGCTTGTAGTAGATGTAGTAGTTCCACCACAAGCACTCAGCAAGAAAAGCAGCACGAACATCACACCCATACCGTTCAAAACTTGATTTTTCCACAAGGAAGGTCGTCCTCTCATGGTTGTTCTCCATTTACTTAGAAGTAACATTGTTGTTACCCCAATTACATCGTTTATGGCGTGAAAGCAAATTATATAGCATTCTTCGCTAAATGCCAGAAAAGGTACGAACTTTTTACACGCCCTCCTATTCTATCATGTTAGTTGTGTGAAACTCGTTTGGCTCGCCACACCTCTACAACTTACACTAAAAGTCCCAGCGGCTCCTCTATGAGGTTCGCTACACTATCCAAAAATTGCGCCCCTCGCGCTCCGTCTACAGCGCGATGATCACAAGAAAGAGTAAGAACTAGCATAGGTTGCACTACTGGCTGACCATGTACAGGCACAACACGCTCAGTTATGCGACCAACAGCCAGAATAGCAACTTGAGGTTGGTTGATAATAGCATTAAATGCATCGACGTTGTACATACCAAGATTGCTTATCGTGAATGTACCCTCACTTATGTCTTGTGGTCTGAGTTTCCGCTCCTGGGCTTTCGTGACCAACTCCATTCGCTGCCGAGCGATCTCAACTAGACTCAGCGCATCTGCATGATGGATAACGGGCACAACCAACCCATCTTCAACAGCCACTGCTAACCCCATGTGCACTTCTGGCATCAGCGTTATTTTGCCGTCGCTCCATGATGCATTGATACGTGGATGCGCACGTAAAGCTGTCGCAACAATTTTTACGAGTAGATCAGTAAAGGTTATTTTCACGGAGGAACGCTTCATGATCTCTTCACGCCAGGTAATTAGCCGACTCCCATTGACTTCACGTGTAAGGTAAAAGTGTGGGACACTGGTCCAGCTTTGCGTGGTACGCTCCGCCATAATACGCCACGTCGTACTGAGAGATAACCCACTTGACCCATTGGAACTTACGGGAACCTTTTCTACAGATGGAACAACCTCTAACAACTCGTTCTCTATAGGCTGTAGAGGGAGTAAAGGTGTGAGCATCGCTAGTACATCAGCAGCAAGTACTGCACCGCCAGGCCCAGTGCCTTTCATCGTCGCAATATCTTTTCCCTGCTCCATCGCTAGCCGACGTGCTTTCGGCGAGGCTATTACTACACGTGTTTCAGTAGATGCCTCAGTCACTTGTTCTGAGTGCTGCTGGTTTTGTAGGTACGCCAGTACATCCGCCTTCTGAATACGCTTGCCTGATGACGGTGTAACCAGATTCAAATCGACCTTATGCTCGTCAGCTATACGCGAGGCAAGCCGACTAGGAGGCATCAGAGAGACGTTGGCCCCCTGATTCTCCAGAGTTGGAGGAGGTACGTCTTGAGAATTATGTCCTGAAACTGTAGATGTTTGCACTAACGGTGCCACCTCTTTTTGAGCGACCTCGTTGAGAGCAAGGATTTGAGCAATGACCTGTCCGACAGGAACGTCATCACCAGCCGTTGCAGCTAAACCAGTGAGCACGCCATCAGCAGGCGACTCAAGCTCGACAGTTGCTTTGTCGGTCTCGACCTCGACGATAGGCTGGCCCTTCGTCACCTGCTCGCCTTCCGCCTTGAGCCACTGTACGACTTTCCCAGTATCCTGAGCCATACCGAGCACAGGCAATATCACATCTGTCGCCATTGTCAGTCTCCTCTCATAAGAGAACAACGTCAATATTGTTCTCTTATGTCTGATGTGTTTCTGAAACCTCTACGCAAGCGAAGAGTTGACCGTTGCGCTCTGTGCTACGCCTGCGGGGGAATTGCCATTGAGGTCCGCATTGAGATTTGATTGGGACTCACGAATTGTCGGCAATGGACCTGTCGTCGTGTAGTAGCGTACACCAGCGATCAACAATTTCTCTGCCGGAAAACGCGTGATCACTTCACAGCCAGTCTTAGTGACAACTAATTGCTCTTCAATACGCGCCGCCGACCAGCCATCTGATGAAGGCCAGAAGGTTTCGAGCGCGAAGACCATACCTTCTTCAATGACTTCAGGATGATCGAGGGAGACCAGTCGGCTGAATATAGGTTTTTCCCAGATGGAGAGTCCAACACCGTGACCGTACTGGAGCGCGAATGCAGCCTCTTCGTTCGGGAAACCAAACTCCTCTGCCTTAGGAAACAATTTGACCACATCGGCGGTCGTCACTCCTGGCTTAATTGCAGCAATGGCACGATCTAAAATGTCACGACAACGTTTGTATGCTTCGACGATAGCAGGCGAAGCACTGCCAATCGCGAAGGTGCGGTAATAACAGGTACGATACCCATTGTAGCTATGTAAGATGTCGAAATACGCCGGATCTCCTGGTCGTAAAGCACGATCAGTATAAACATGAGGATGAGGACTGCAACGCTCACCTGAGATCGCGTTGACCCCTTCCACCTGCTCAGAACCCATATCGTACAGTACTTTACTGACCAAACCGACACACTCGTTCTCACGAAAGCCGGGCTTCATCGCGCGGTACAGTTCGTCGTAGGCCGCATCCACCATCATACATGCAGTGTTGAGCAGAGTGATCTCGTCCTGAGTCTTAATCAAGCGAGCCAGCTGCATTAACTGCTGACCATCTACCACCTTGATACCTTCGGCCTGTAACGCGAAAAGTACAGGAAGCTCAACAATGTCTACGCCAACGGGTTCGTTTAGCAAGCCGCGCTCTTCCAATTCAATGCGAATCTTGCGTGCGACATCTTCAGCTCGCCCAGACTCTGGTGACATCGCTCCACGCTGTGTAGAGATGCCCGCGCGGGACCGCTCACCCAGCCAAGGACAATAGATTTGATGGTGTCGTGCTGCGGAACCAAAGTCCCACAAAATCGGCTCGGCATCTTGTGCTAACAAACTAAAGCGCGTAAGCTTGTCCATGGCCCACGTTCCAATGTGTGTTGCCGTGATATAGCGGATATTGTTCATATCGAAGCACAGCAACGCGCCCATGTTTGATTCTTTGAGCAAACGTTTGATACGATCCAAACGCTCAGTGCGGAGACGTTCAAAGTTGGTTCGCTCTTCCCAATCCACTCCCATAAGCCCATAGGTTTTGATAGCCATGATAACTCCTTGAGAATTTCTCTTCCTCTATACTCGCCCACAGAGTGTTTTTGCTACCTCTGCCACCGAGGTAGCAGTAGGAACGGTCATGTCTTCCAATACGGGCGAGAATGGCACTGGGACGTTCATTGCTCCCATGCGCTTGACAGGGGCATCGAGGTAGTAGAATGCTCCATCAACGATCACCGAAGCGAGTTCAGCCGTGACGCCATACTGCTCATAGCCCTCGTCCACGATAATGGCTCTGCTCGTTTTCTTAGCAGACTCAATCAGCGTGGTTGTGTCCAGAGGCACGCTAGTACGAGGATCGACAATCTCCGCACTGATCCCGATTTTTTCCAGTATCTCGGCAGCCGCCAGAGCGATCTGCACCATGCTACTTGTCGCGACAAGTGTAATATCAGTTCCTGTACGCTTCACGTCGGCGACACCAAAAGGGATAGTGTAGTCCCCTTCTGGTACAGGTCCCTTGAGCTGATACATCATCTTGTCTTCAAAGAAAACCACTGGATTATTGTCACGAATAGCTGTTTTCAGCAGACCCTTCGCATCATAAGGTGTCGAGGGAAGCACGACCTTTAAGCCTGGAATATGGCTCACCCATGCATGAAGGCTTTGGCTATGCTGAGCCGCGGTGCGTCGCGTCGCACCTAGCGTTGTACGTAAGACCATTGGAACCTTGAGTTTGCCACCTGACATGTAGTGAACCTTAGCAGCCTGATTGAAAAGTTGATCCATGGCAATACCGAGAAAATCACCAAACATGATGTCGATGACCGGGCGCAAACCCGTCATCGCTCCACCGACTCCGATACCTGTAATCCCTGCTTCAGAGATAGGTGAATCAATGACGCGACCCGTCCCAAATTCTTCAACCAGCCCGGAAAGCACCTTAAATGGTGTGCCCGCTTCGGCGACATCTTCGCCCATGATAAATACATACTGGTCTCGACGCATTTCTTCTGCCAGTGCTTCACGAATAGCCTGACCAAGCGTGATCTCTCGTACCTGTTTACTCGCGTTCTGGCTGATAACTGTACTAGGCGTAGACATCTTGATCGACCTCATTTCGCTCTGGATAGGGTGCGTTCAATCCGAATTCGACACCAACCTCAATTTCAGTACGTACCCGTTGCTCTATCTGTTCGAGCGTTGTTGCGTCGAGCATCTGCTGCTCGGTCATCCACTCGACAAGCAGTTTGAGTGGGTCTCGCTCTGTTCTCCACTGCTCCTCCTCTTCTTTTGAGCGGTAATACGAGCGCTGGATGTCACCAACGTGATGACCGTGATAGCGGTAGGTGTTGCACAAGAGGAATGCTGGTCCTTCACCGTGTCGCGCACGTTCAACAAGGCGTTGTGCAGTTGCGTAGACCGCACGAACATCCTGACCATTTATCTCTTCTGTGGGAATGCCGAATGCTTTGGCCCTGGCACTCATATCCCCTGCGGTCGTCTCAGAATAGTGTGTATATTCGTTGTAGAGATTGTTTTCACAGACGTAGATCACGGGCAATTTCCACAATGAGGCCATGTTCATCACTTCATAGAGCAAGCCTTGACCGAGCGCACCATCGCCGAAGAAACAGACCGTGACCTGATCGGTGCCACGCATCTTGCTCGAAAACGCGGCTCCGGTGGCAATACCTGTGCTACCCGCGACGATGGCGTTCGCGCCCAAGTTGCCTGTACTCTGGTCGGCGATGTGCATAGAGCCGCCTTTGCCTTTACAGTAGCCAGCTTCTTTGCCTAACAACTCGGCATACATAAGGTCAACCGAGGCACCTTTTGCAAGGCAATGCCCATGTCCTCGATGTGTACTCGTGATATAGTCGTCACGGCGTAAGGCTTCACACACTCCCACGGCGATAGCTTCCTCACCAATATAAAGGTGAGCAAGGCCAGGCATTTTCGCGGTAGTGTATAAAATATTGACGTTCTCTTCAAAGACGCGAATCTTAAGCATTTGCTCGTACATGTGAAGCCAACGAGCTTGATCAGTATCTCCTATGGATGTCTCTCCATTGGCGGGTTTGGATGTTTCAGATTGAACCATATACTTCTCCTGGGGATTATAAGTCTACATCAGCCATGCGAGCGAGAACCTTGTATACAATAGCGAAATCGTGCTGTGCCAACCCCATAGCGCGGGCTGCCGTGAGCATTTGATTACTTATAGCAACGGTTGGAAGTGCGACATCAAGCTCTCTGCCTAGTTCTTCCGCTAGAAGCATATCCTTCTGCATCATGTTCACATTGAACCAGGCTTCTTCTGGCATATCAAGAATGAATGGGGTACGATACTTTAGAGAGGGTGAGGCGATAACACTGTTGAGCATAACTTCGAGTGCGGTCTCAACGGGAACACCTCCTTTAACTGCCAAAAGCAATCCTTCACAAAAGCCCATGAATTGCACTTGCAAATTGAGGTTGATCGCGACTTTCATCAAAACGGCCTGACCGTTTTTGCCAACATAATTCACCGTTGGACCAATAGACTGTAAAATAGGTTTGACCTGCTCAAAAACAGACTCATCGCCGCCAACCATTAAGGAGAGTTTGCCCTGTTCAAGTGTGATAACACTGCCTGATACGGGCGAGTCAAGCATGTGTGCGCCCTTTGCGGCTACCTGAGAAGCAAGATGACGCGAGGCGGCAGGGCTGATCGTACTCATATCAACATACACGCTATTTTTGCTTAAACCTGCTAGTATTCCATCGGGGCCATTAAACACCTCATGTAAAGCTGCTGTGTTTGTGACCATTGTGAACACCACATCGGCAACTTCCGCCACAGCTCGTGGAGATTCACCCCACTGCATGCCAGCATCAAGCAACCACTGCGCTTTAGATTTAGTACGATTATATCCTACGACAGTATGTCCTGCATCAAGAAGCCGCTTCGTAACGCGACCACCCATCGCTCCCAGGCCAATATAACCAAGCTTAGCCATGATAACCTCCTAGTGCTCGTTGTTACATACACCAATGTATGCACGTGTAAAGAGACAACACCTTTAGGTTCTACACCGCTGCTCCCGTATCCTCACGAACTTGTCGCAAATGAGCAAGCATCGCTGTACGTGCGGCTTTCGGATCACGGTGAATAATGGCATCCAGTATTTGCTTATGATGGAGTTGCCCACGTTCTGGGCCGCCGCCAACAGAAAAGATCAGCTTACGCTGTTCACTTAACAAAACGACAATAGAGTCTACGAGGGCTAAAATAAGCGCGTTTTGTGTTGCTTTTGCCAAAGCGCGGTGAAAATCATTGTCGCCTGCAATAAATGCATCAGCGTTTATCAAATTGACTTCCATGATATCTATTGCACCTTGCATAGCAGCGTAATCGTGATTAGTGGCTCTTTCTGCTGCAAGAGCTGCAATTTCTGGTTCGAGAATAAAACGTACTTCGTTGAGTTGCTCAAGATTATGCTCTTGCCCAACTCTCATCATCAATCCCAGTGAATGCTGCATCGCTTCCGAAGTTTTATCAATGACGATAGTCCCTCGTCCAGGACGCATATCCACCAGCCCTTTTTGCGCGAGTGTCTTCATGGCTTCGCGCACTGCTGTCCGGCTCGCTTGAAATTGTTCGCCTAATTCTCGTTCGGTTGGTAGACGATCACCACTGCGAAGCTCTCCACTCAAAATACGTTGCTCTATTTGCTCCGCTATACGTTCAAAAACCTTACTTGACTGTAGTGGTTTATACAATACTTTCTCCATCTCCACACAGTCAATACGATAATCATATTTTACGTATGATTATCATACCAACTTTTATTCCCATTGTCAATCCTTCTTGAATAGCAACCCTCTTCTCTCGTTTCTCCATCGCTCATCTGGAAGATGGTGCAGCATCGTTCAATCATGTTCGACAATCATTCTATCATTCTGTGCTCCAAAGTGTCTATAATGAGATCTCCAGACAGAGAACATGCCTCTCTGTTTTTGTAGACTTAGGAGAAATTGAGAAAATGGATATCAAAAGAAGTGGCTCACAACCTTCTGGCAAAGGGCCTACCGAGTACTTTACTGGCACGGTACGCATTGATCCCTTGTTCGAGGCACCCAATCCGGCGCGTGCGGCTGGTGCCAGTGTTACGTTCGAGCCTGGTGCTCGAACGGCATGGCATACCCACCCCCTAGGCCAGACACTGATCGTGACGGCTGGCTACGGACGGGCACAACGCTGGGGAGGACCCATTGAGGACATCCGACCAGGGGACGTAGTTTGGTTCCCACCAGGGGAGAAACATTGGCATGGTGCCACGGCAACCACGGCCATGACGCACATCGCTATTCAGGAATCACTCGACGGCAAGAACGCCAACTGGATGGAAAAGGTCAGCGACGAACAATATCAGGGCTGATCGTGGAGGAGGATCGTTGCGCCCTTTCACCACGTCGCGCCAGGATGCCCCTGTTCTCTCAACATGGGGAGGAATGGCGCGTTCCTTTAGGTATGAGATGTGCGTGACTTAATACACTGAGGAAACCAAAAATCTTTGTGAATGAATACGACACCTTGACAACATCTTTTCTTCCAAGTATAGTATCACCAGCATAATTAACTGAGTTAACTATTAACTCTGTCCATTAACTTCTGTACAAAAGCCGAAGAAAAAAGAGATTGCGCAAGATGTCCAAGCAGAGAGCACTTACTCCAAAAGATGCAATACCTCAGCCAACCGACCTACAACCGCTTCAGGATGTTCAGAATCGTCTCGATTCTTGGGTAACGAGTAGTCATGATCTCGCGCATCCGCATTACGAAACACTTCCACTTCCCGTTCTACTACTTCATCTGTATCGCGATCTACTTCGTTTTTACGAGCAACGATTGGGTATGAGTCAATCACGTGTGATGCTTCTGCATGAGCTGATGCATACTGGCGAAATTCATCAGACCGAACTGGCGCAGCGTCTGGGTATCGAGACAGCGTTGCTAACTCGTTTTGCCAAACAAATGGAAGCTTCAGGCTTGTTAAGTCGTCGTGTCGATCCGCGTGATAATCGCTTTACGTTGGTATCGCTCACGCCTACTGGTCGGCAGGTATTTCAAGAAATGATGGTCTTTAGTCGAGAATTTGAAGCTCGCCTCGTGGAGGGACTCAACAACAGTGAGGAGGCAAACATACGACGAGCACTCATTCATATTCAGAAAAAGTTCTCTTCTCTGAAAGAACCGGAAAACGAAATGTGATGATGGAGAGTTACTATGGATGAACCACAGCAGAAGACTTCCGAACGGCGGCGAGAAGATTACAAGCCACTTACAGGCCAAGCTCACTATGTAGATGACCTCCGGCCAGAGCAGGGACGCCCTCCGACACTTCACATGTTGGTTGTGCGCAGCCTTTATGCTCACGCGAAGATTACCACTATCCAACTCGATGCCGTAAAAGCATATCCAGGCGTGATAGCTGCTTTTACAGGTGCGGAACTGGTCAACGGCATGCCCACCTTAGCTACCATTCCTGTACCAGGACTCCGCAAGCCAGAGCGCCGTCCTCTAGCCGTTGGACGTGCACGCTACGTCGGTGATCCAGTTGCAGTGATTTTGGCTGAAAGTCGTTCTATCGCCGAAGATGCACGCGATCTGGTTGAGATCGATTATGAGGTGCTCCCAGCAGTCGTGGACCCGGAAAAAGCACTGGATGCGAACGCACCTCGACTCTACGAAGAGTATAACTCGAACGTGGCGTTTACACATAAAACGAGTGGGGGCGATCTTGATACAGCCTTTCAGCAAGCCGATTCTATTGCGCGCTTGCGCCTTATCAACCAGCGGCTTGCTCCCAGTTCCTTGGAACCGCGTGCTTGCTTCTTCGACTACAATGCGCAGCTTGGAGAACTCTCTGCTTGGATGTCGTCTCAGGCCATCTACCGAGCACGAGAGACGCTGGCTTCATTCCTGGGACTTGACCAGCAACGTATCCATGTCTTCAACGCCGCTGTGGGCGGAGCCTTTGGCGCGAAGAATGCTCTCTTAGGTGAAGAGATTATTGCTGCCCTTCTATCGGTCAAATATGAACGACCTGTCAAATGGATCGAGCAGCGCAACGAGAACCTTCAGGCCCAATCGCAGGGACGTGGACAGATCAACTATATTGAGGCTGCGGTTCAAAACGACGGTAAACTGCTTGGCCTGCGTGTGCGTTCGCTCGCCGACCTGGGTGCATTTCTGACCTTTGCGACAGCCATGGTTCCCACTCGCATGTCGTCGATGCTATCTGGACCATACCAAATACCTGCGATAGAGAGTCAGGTGGTTGGAGTGTTCACGAACAAAGCCACTACCGCTCCCTATCGAGGAGCAGGACGGCCAGAGGCTGCTTATATCCTGGAACGTACTATGGATCGCATTGCCCATGATCTAGCTCTTGATCCTGCGGAAGTCCGGCGTCGCAATTTCATCCCGTCAAATGCCTTTCCGTATACAACTGTGACTGGTGCTGTCTATGACAGTGGCGATTATCAAGCCACGCTTGAGCGAGCACTAGAACTGGCTGACTACATGGAATGGCGAGCCAAACAGCGTCTGTATCGTGAGCAAGGCAATTCCAAACTCCTGGGAATTGGTTTGGCCTCCTTTATTGAAGTATCTGGCGACCCTGCCACTACCGCAGGAAGCACCGTTCCACGTGAAGCGGCAACGGTGCGTATTCAGGCAGATGGTAGGATTCTGGTTCAGAGCGGTGTTTCCCACAATGGTCAGGGGCATTTTACCGCATTTGCTCAGATTGCAGCTGGGATTTTTAATCTTCCCACCACACAGGTTGAAGTGCGCATGAACGATAGTAGTTTGCCAGCTTATAGTCTCGGCACCTATGCTAGTAGAACCACTCAAACGGCTGGCTCTGCTGTTTTCTTGGCTGCGGAAGCGGTCAAGGAGAAAGTATTGCAACTTGCCTCTCGTATGTTGGAAGTAGCACCAGCTGATCTCGTGATAGAGAATGGTCAAGTCAGCGTGCGCGGCTTCCCAGTACGCACAATTGCCCTCGGTGAACTCGCTTCCATGGTCGAGAAACAGCCAGACTTGGTTGAGCGAGAACCGCCTAACCCAGCCAATAACACACTCATCGAGGGGTTAGCTGCTTGGCGCGATTTCAGCAGTCCCGGCGCGACCTACTCTTCTGGTACGCATCTTGCCGTCGTCGAAATCGACTCTGAAACTGGTGAACTGCGCCTCCTGACCTATGCTGCAGTGGACGACTGTGGACATGTCCTTAATCATCGCTTAGTCGATGACCAACTTCATGGCGGGCTTGCGCAAGGCATCGGACAGGCATTGTACGAAGAGGTTGTCTATGATGAAGAGGGTCAGTTGTTAAGCAGCACCTTGATGGACTACGCCCTACCAAATGCAGATATGTTACCTACATTCGTCACCGATTTTATCGAATCTCCTTCCCCATACAATCCGTTAGGAGCAAAAGGGGCTGGCGAGTCAGGCTGCATCGGAGCACCTCCGGCTGTCGTCAATGCAGCGTTAGATGCGCTTGCTCCCCTAGGCATCAAAGCTCTTGATATGCCGCTTAAGTCGGAGAAAATATGGGCGGCGATGCAGGCTGCACACGCAGGCACCTTCGTGCAATTAGAATCATTGAAACCGTTTTTGTTGCCAAGCCTCCCGTTATAATCAGAAAGCAGGAACATGTATGCAAATGAGAGCAATGGTGCTTGAAGCATTTGGAGGAACGCTCATACTTGAGAGCAGGCCAGTGCCAGAACCGGGTCCAGGTGAAGTTCTGGTACGTGTTGTGGCCTGCGGTGCTGGTCTGACGTTGGAAAGCATTCGCTTGGGTCATCTTGGCGGGTCCACCCCGCGCATTCTGGGGCATGAATATTCAGGGACCATTACAGCACTTGGAGTCGGGGTCGAAGGATGGCAGGAAGGCGATCCGGTGACTGGTTCATTCTATCTCTTTTGCGGCAATTGTGTGATGTGCGCCTCTGGACGTGAAACACTCTGTCTCAACAATAAGGGTAATATTGGAGCGAAGATAGATGGAGCCTTTGCCGACTATGTGGTCGTGCCTTCCCGTAATCTGGTACGCATTCCCACAGGTGTTGACTTGCGTGAAGCGGGCATTATTGCTGACGCGGTAGCCACGCCCTATCACATCGCACGCGAGCGAGCACATATCGTCGCTGGTCAGCGAGTTGCCGTGATTGGTGCTGGTGGCGGCGTTGGTATCCATATGCTCCAGGTGGCAAAGGCATTCGGGGCTTTTGTGATCGCTGTCGAGCGCGATGCGGTGAAACTTCGTCGCCTCCAGGATATCGCGCCCGATGCCCTGATCGACGCTTCAGAGTCAGACTGGCAGACATCTCTCTCGCGGGTCGCCGATGATCAGCTCGATGTTTGCATCGATTTTGTGGGATCACCGGAAACAACTAGTAGGGGTCTAGCCGCGCTTGGACGCGGAGGGATATTCGTCATTGCCGGTTCTATGCCACATCTGCGCTCTGACAAAAACGCGGTGATTTCGGTAGCTCCGATGTACATGGTGAACAAAGAACTCAGTATTCTGGGAACTCGCTATGCTACACGTGCTGAGATCGCTCGCTCGCTAGAACTGGTCCGCGACGGGAGAGTTAAGCCCATCATCGGCGCAACTTTTCCCTTGGAACAGGCTGAGGCTGCGTTTGAGGCTATTCGACAGAACCAAGTATTTGGGCGTGTACTCCTTGATTGTACGAAGTAGAGCGAACACGTTTTATTTTCAGCAGGGTCTCTGATAGTTGTTCCTCCTTACTCATTGTAGAGAGAGGACACAGAAAGGCTTCTTGTGAGTACCGTAAACACATCCACCCGTTATAGCCGCTCAGATGCCAAGTCCTACGCCAGAAATAACATGCGTGGCGTCTGGGGAGCGGTTCCATATCCTTTTACTGCCGACGACGAACTCGATGAGCAAGGATTGAGACAGAACATTCGCTACTGTATCGACAACAAGCTATTGGATGGCATTTATTGCGGTCACTTCATGAGCGAGTTCTGGGCACTTACCAAGGAGGAACGCAAACGCGCTGCTGAGATCGTCGTTGACGAGTGCAGGGGCAGTGTTCCCGTAATGGTGCATACAGGATATACTTCAGTTAAGGAGAGTGTCGAGCTTTCCCATCATGCCGAGCGAATTGGAGCCGATTACTTAGCTGTGGGCAACCCCTACTTTATGGCCTACGATGATCTTCAAGTCTACGACTACTTTCGTTACATTTCTGAGCGTACTGACGCAAGCATTCTGATCACGAATACAGGGTATACAGGGATTGTTTTGTCTCCTGAACTCATTAACCGCTTAGCAGACCTCGAAAATGTAGTCGCCGTGAAAAACGGTCCCAAGATGCCTCATACGCTTGAAACATTGCGACTGGCAGGTGATCGTATTATTATTAGCAATCCAGATGAGCGTGTCTGGTTCTCGCTCATGGCTGACCACGGATTGCATCTCTACATGTCCTCAGCAGCTCCATTTCTCCTACAGAAACCGGGTCATACTCCTTTGAAAGATTACACAGCACTTGCCTTACAGGGCCGATTTGAAGAAGCGGCAGTTATTGCCAAAAGCTTTGAGCCTGAGCGCAAGACTTTTGAGAAATGGATTCGAGATCCTTGGGCCACACGTCGCCTGATGCCCATCGCCTACTTGAAAGCATGGTGTGATTTGTTGGGCATGACAGGAGGTGTAGTACGTTCACCTTTATTACAGATGACTGATGCTGAACGTGAAGAACTACGTCAGGATTTAGTTCGCATCGGGTTACTCGAAGTATTTCATTAAGGGAGACAAGAATGGCTGAACAATTCGATATCGTGATTGCTGGAGCGGGCCATAACAGCCTCATTACGGCAGCGTATTTAGGTATGGCAGGTTACTCCTGTTTAGTGCTTGAGGCTCGCTCGATCATCGGAGGAGACACTATGACCGAGGAGTTGACCCTGCCCGGCTTTCTCCACGACACCTGCTCCACGACTCACGCAATTTTCCTGCAAAGTCCCGTATGGAGCAAGCAGGAACTACCGCTTGCCGAGTATGGTCTGGAGTACATTTATGCTGATCCCGCTTCCCATGTAGTCTTTTCCGATGGAACGTACATAACCCAATGGCTGGATATCGACCGCACATGTGAAGAGATCGCCAAATTCTCGCGCAAAGATGCCGAGACCTATCGGAAGATGATGACCGAATGGCGCAGCGTCTCGCCTATCTTCAACAACATTCGTTACGCCCCTGCAGGCTGGAGTAAACCGCTTGCCGAGGAGTTGGCTGCGCACCCCCTAGGTGGAATTTGGATGCGCAGGCAAGCACTTTCGGCCTGGGATATTATTGACTCTTCTTTCGAGGACTGGCATGTGAAGTCCTGGCTGCTCTGGTTCGCGGAAGGCACGATGCAACCAGGCGAGCGTCCTGGCACTGGCACACTGGCCTACTCCTTCGTGGGTGGGCGTCAACGCAACGGATGGGTTATTCCCAAGGGCGGCTCATGGAGCCTACCTCAGGCGTTACGTCGCATCGTTGAGAAACACGGTGGCACCATCTTAACGAATCAGCCAGTAAACAGGCTGATCCTGGAACATGGACGCTGCATCGGCGTTGAAACTGAAACTGGTGAACAGTTCCGCGCACGCCGCGCAGTCGTCTCTTCAATCCACGTCAAGCACTTGGTCGAGATGGCCCCACCGGAAGCATGGGGAGAAGCTTTCCAGTACGGCGTAGAAACTTATAAGCCGGGCCGCTCTATGTTTGTTAGCCACTACGCCACGACCGAACCGCCCAATTTCACCATTGAAGGTGGTACTCTTCCTGTCGTCGGAGCGGGCGTCGCGCAAACCCCTGAGCGTCAACTGCGTATCTCCGAGCATTTTCAGCATGGAACGGTTGGCATGGATGCTCCAGTACTACTTGTACTCACGCCTTCCGTGGAAGATTCGAGCCGGACGCCAGCAGGCAAACATATGGTCAAGGTGATTAGTGTCCATCCCTATGAACTGCGTGAGGGACCGGAGCATTGGGACAACATAAAAATGGAGGTCGCAGCACGGGACCTGGAAGAACTACGCAAATACGCACCGAATCTGACAGATGAGAAGATACTGGCTGCCGAGGTTCGCAGTCCACTCGATCTGGAGCGTATAAATCGCCATAACTGGCATGGGAGTTGTCACGGAGGAGACTTGAGTCCTGCTCAAGTGGAAACGCTTCGTCCTGTACCGGGCTATGCCGAACATCGCATGCCGATTCCTGGTCTCTATCAGACAGGCTCTACCACGCACCCTGGCGGTTCAGTCACTGGTGGACCCGGACGCAATGCAGCTATAGTTCTTCTCAAGGACTTAGGGCGAGATTTTCACGAGGTAATTCACTCCTAACTGCAGAAGTAAGTTGAAAGAAAAAAATACACCATCTCAGTTCATAAACTAAGATGGTGTATTTTTTTATAGCGGTGTTACTTAGCTGCGCTGTTCTCAGCAAGTACACGATCAATTTCGCTCTTGAGGCGTGTTGGATGAGGGCCAACCAGACGACCAATTGCCTTGCCACCCTGGAAGATCATCAACGTTGGGATAGCTTGAATACCCAGTTTGCTAGGTGTCTCGTTATGCTCGTCGATGTCCATCTTCGCAAAGCCGAGTTTGCCCTGATACTCTTCGCTTAAGCGTTCGTATACAGGCGCAATTGCTCTACAAGGTCCGCACCACGCAGCCCAGAAATCAACGATAACTGGCTTCTCGGACTGAAGAACCTTATTCTCAAAATCTTGATCGCCAACATGAAACAGATTCTCGTGTGTAGCCATAGTATTTTTTCTCTCTTTCAAATGCAAGTAGTCTATCTAGCTTCCTGGTAGCACTTTCGCGTATGCCAAGATAAAATTCTTTCACTAGAGACAACACCATCATACACTATTCTATTCCATCTCTCTACCACTTATCTACGACGGTTTCCTCCACCTTGAAGAATGGAGAGAATGCGTAGAATATAGAGGAACAGGTTAATCAGGGTGATGAAAAGCGAGACAGTCAAGCCAATGGCGTTTGGCAATGTATCAGCCATATAGCGGGCACGCTGCACATAGTACAACACGTAGCCGGAGAAGATGGCAACGCCAACGACCGAGATGAGCAAACCACCGATACCAGTATTAAAGATCGGAAAGAAAATGCCCAGGACGCCCGCGACTAACAGCAGAAGTAGGCCGAAGAACAGGTAATCGCCAATGCGTGTAAAATCGCGTTTCGTTGTCCAGGAGTACGCTGCTAATCCAAAAGCTGTCAGCGTTGTAATTAGAAATGCCTCCGCTAGGATGTAGCCACCGTTGACTAGATAGTAACTGATGAGAGGCGCGAGCGACATACCTTCAAGAAAGGTGAACAGGTAAAGCAAGAAAAGGTTGATGCCGGGTTTCTGAATCAGGAAGTTGAGCGCAAGCAAAACGACAAAGCCTGCGATTGCAACAGCAAAGAACGCGCCGTTACTAGTGGCATTGGCAAAAACCACAAAGCCTACAAAAGTACCAAGCGTAGCAAACAGGAATGAGAAGGCCAATAAGCCCATGACTTTCCCTATCAAACCACTTGACTGCGTACCTTCGTAAGTTGGCGCAAGTGTTTGATATTGGTAGCGAGAACCAAATGTATTGCCGCCTCCAAAGGGACTATTATTTCTTGGGTTATTATAGTTATACATGATGAACCTCGATGCAGAACTGTTCGTATAAAACGGACGTGGTGCAACATTTCGGAAAGCACAGAAACAAGACTTCTATGCTGTAGTAATTACGCAAGGAAAAGAGGATAAGTTGCATAACATTCTACATTGACATCCTCTCAATCCCCTAGAAGGGGATGAGATTCCTCGTCTCACGACGAGGCGTTCTTGTTTCAACGAGACTTGCCTGTGCGAGTTTTCACCCGTCCAGGTCTTACGGCCTCTCCACAAGCAGCAACCGTGAGTCCCACGGCCAAGATGTTTCTTGCCGCGTTGATATCACGGTCATGATGTACCCCACATTCGGGACACGTCCATGATCGGATATCAAGCGTGAGCGAGTCGAGAATATGTCCACAGGCATTGCAGCGTTTGGAGGAAGGGTACCACTTGTCTATCTTGACAAGAGTACGCCCGTACCAGATGGCTTTATACTCCAACTGTCTCACAAACTCGGACCATCCTACATCTTGTATGGCCTTTGCAAGCGTATGGTTCTTGACCATATTCTTGACTTGTAAACTCTCAACGCATACGACTTGGTTCTCGCGTATGATGGTTGTCGAAAGTTTGTGCTGATACTCCCGTCGTCGGTCTACTATTTTCTTCTGCAAACGTGCAACGTTCAGACGGGCTTTGTCTTTATTCTTTGCCCCCTTTTTCTTTTTCGCGTGACGACGTTGAAGCGTGGTGAGCTTCTTTTCGTCTTGAGCAAAGAACTTCGGATTACCATAGGTGTGTCCATCACTCGTTATCACCATGCTCTTAAGTCCCAAGTCAAGCCCAACCATCTTATTCACAACGGGGAACGGCTTGATATCTTCCTCAACCAGTATGGAGACAAAATAACGGTTCGCTTCGTCTTTCGTAATGGTGATGCTACTAGGCTTGCATCCTTCTGGCAATGACCTTGACCAGTGAATGTCTAAAGGGGTAGACATGCATGCAGGAGTAAGAGACATCCTTTTCAGGGTAAAGGCCGTACCTACATACGTAGCACTTTGTTGATTGCTCTTTTTTTTGAACGTAGGATACTTGGCACGTCCCTCAAAGAAATTGACCAGTGCCTTATCTAAGTGACGGAGGGATTGTTGGAGAGGAACACTGGCAACATCAGCAAGCCATCCATACATTTCTTGCTGTTTTAACACCGTCAAGCGTTGCGAAATCTCTTTGTAGGACAACCGCTCACCACGTTTGTAGTACGCATCAGTCCGTTCTCGCAATGCCCAGTTGTAGATAAAGCGACAACACCCGAAGGTTCGGGCAAAGATATGCTTTTGTTCATCGGTAGGATAGAACCGATATTTATAGGCTTTTTGATGCTTCGTGTTCATATCTACACAATAACATTTACTGTGTAGAATGTCAAGAGAGTGTGTAGACTGGAAGAAAACGCTTTCATCCCGTCCCCTAGAACGGGACGGGTGCTCTCGCTTAGATTTTATAGAGAAGCATTTTAGCGTCTATTTTATTCTCAATGGTACATGTAATCCACGATAAATCGGTTCTTACATCACGCTCCATACACCGCAAATCTCGCAGATAGCAACACCAACTTCACCAAAGGTTTTGCTGCGTGTATTCCAACGGTCATACACGATGGCGATTGAACCGCAATTCCAGCAACGGGCGCGTCCACCTTTTTTACTCTCTTGAGTAAGTTGTTCTAGCAGTTGACTCCGTGCCTCTTCCGCACCAGTGTAGCCTGGATTGTAGGAGAGATGCAACAGGTTTCCTAGTGGTAAGCTAATCTCGTGCGATGGTGGTGGCAATGGCGGAACAGAGGTGGCAGGAGCACTTGCTGCTTGTACAGTTTGTGGTGGAACCTGTGGTGGACGACGAAATAGTTCGCCACGAGGAGTACGACGACCACTCTCAATAAATGTTTCTTGCCGCTCTCCATTGTGTCTTTCTGGTGCTTGCCGTTCTGGACGTTCACCGTTCGTAGCATGAGTCATAAATGGTGAAGATGGCTGCACAGGAGCCTCAATAGGAGATGTTGGTTGAGGACTACTCTCTACACGCTCTACAGGAGGAGTGACAGAAGGCTGAGAGGCTTGCTCTACTGCTCCTGATGTGTCGTCGGATTGAACAGATTCGGTTGTCGCGCTGGCATTTTCGGTTGTTTCAGCACTGGAATTGTTGTTATTTTCAGGCTGATCCGGCGGATTGGCGCGTCTTTTTCGCGTTATTGGCATAGGGGTGCTCCATAAGAAGTAATGATGTGTATACGCTTTCCAATGCTATACACTATGCGCAAAAGATGGGTACCAAAGTATGTAGCGCATGTAGTATAGCACAAAACGAAGAGATAAAACGGAAGTAATGTATTTTTGTGGTGCTTGCCTAGCTCTTTATAAGAGCTAGGCAACCACTAAAACAAATCCAGGATAGAAATACAGTATATTCATCCCGAAGAAACGTTGTATTTATTTAAAGAAGTCTGCGTTTATCTTAATAAAGCTTTTCCACTCACTAGGAACTGCTGACTCCTCAAAAATAGCAGTAACAGGGCATGCAGGTTCGCACGCACCGCAGTCGATACATTCATCAGGGTTAATAAAAAGCTGTTCAGCCGTCTCAAACCCTTCTTCACCTTGCGATGGGTGAATACAATCAACGGGACAAACATCTACGCAAGATGCATCTTTAACACCAATACAGGGTTGGGTAATCACATATGTCATGAACTTGAAATCCTCCTCTTGACTCGCCAGCAACAACTAGAGAACAGTTCGTAGCGACTGTTTTTGGCAACCCTAGTATAGAGTGTTGTATAGGCAATGTCAACGCTTGGAGGGTACAAATCAGTAGTAATTTGCGGAAAGAGCAAAGAGATGTCTCCATAAAGGCAAGGGCACCCGCCACGGGGGTGGCCCGCCCAAAACGCATTTTAGGGTGGCGGGGGGTTCA
>CAXUIS010000044.1:23426-25211 GCA_964250915.1 uncultured Ktedonobacteraceae bacterium
GGGGATGCCCCTCCCATACACGAATTAGCTCTTCGCGTGTCATCATTGCATGGGAGGAGCATCCCCTTGCGGGTGCCCTTGTTCCCATTGATCTTTATTAATCCTTTAAGTTATTCTGCATCGCCAAAGATGGTGTAGTGCCAACTCTTGTTTGCTTCACCGTTTAGCTCAATGAGAACGTGCTTAATCTGTGTGTATTCATCAAACGAATACATCGACATGTCCTTACCAATACCACTTTCCTTGTACCCCCCATGAGGCATTTCAGAGGTAATGGGCAGGTGATCATTGACCCAGACGGTGCCAAACTGAAGCGTCTTACTGGCACGCATCGCTTTATAGATGTCGCGTGTCCAGACCGAGGCAGCAAGACCATAGACAACATCATTGGCTTTTGTAAGCACCTCTTCCTCGGTCTTGAAACGACTCACGACAAGCACAGGACCAAAAACCTCGTTTTGGATAATATCGGAGTCGTTGCGGTCCTCTGCAATCACGGTTGGCTCAAAGAAAAAGCCTTGCTCAAAACCTGCAATTGATCCACGCCTGCCACCTGTAAGAATGTTCGCGCCTGCACGAAGCGCACGCTCGACGTGACCCTCAACGCTATCACGCTGGCGCGCAGAAATCAATGGACCCATATCGGTCGTTTCCTTTGATGGATCACCAACACGAATCTGCTTAACCTTGCTCATGAATGTTTGCATGAAGGTGTCATATATGCTGTCCTGCACATAGATACGCGTTGCCGCCGTGCAGTCTTGCCCACAATTGACGTAACCCCCAACCACAGCTCCACTTGTCGCGGCGTCCAGATCTGCATCGTCAAAGACGATAAAGGGAGCCTTGCCACCAAGTTCGAGATGCACACGCTTAATCGTGTCGGCCGCCGCACGCATCACGTATTTACCACTACGTGTACTTCCTGTGATCGAGACCATGTTGACGTTCTTATGGCTCACAAGGCTAGGTGCTATCTCTGGCCCATCGGTGATGATGTTGAGAACACCGTCAGGAATACCAGCTTCAAGCGCAAGCTCGCCAAGTCGTAGCGCGGTCAGAGGTGTTTCGGGCGAGGGCTTAAAAATGACGGTATTACCAGCAGCGAGAGCTGGGCCAAGCTTCCACGCAGCCATCATGAAGGGATAGTTCCACGGTGCAACCGAGGCGACAACACCAACTGGCTCTCGACGAATAATGCTCGTATGTCCGCCCGTATATTCGCTTGACGCACTACCAGCAAGATGGCGTGCTGCTCCCGCGAAAAAGTGTAGGTTGTCAGCCGCGAATGGAATATCGCTATCACGTGCCAGTTTGATCGGTTTCCCTGTATCTTGCGATTCCAGGTCAGCGAGTTCACCCACATGTTCCTCGACTAACGAAGCCAGTTTCTCAAGAATCGAGGAACGTGCTCCATGTGTCAGACCAGACCAACGCCCATCATCATATGCTGCACGAGCCGCAGCCACAGCATGATTCATATCGTCCATTGTGCTTTCCGGCACCTCTGCAATAGTTTTGCCAGTCGCGGGACTGATATCCTCAATAGTTTTGCCTGTGCTACTACCAACGAGTTTTCCATCAATGAGAAGCTTAAATTCGCTCATCGTCGTTGTTCCTTTCGGAGAATTAAAAATACACTACTTCGTGCTATAACAAGCTTTTCTCTCCGATATTCGCACAATTTTTCCTCTTCAGTACGAATATCGGCTATAGATACTGACATCGTGATATTTGTATCTTATCACATGGTGAATGGGTGGGTGTGCTAAAGCAGACCCGTAC
>CAXUIS010000045.1:0-6642 GCA_964250915.1 uncultured Ktedonobacteraceae bacterium
TACCGGAAGTTCAACAATGTGCGCACAACTTTGCGGTTGCTCGCGGCGGCATCGCTTTTTAGATATGCCTCGAATGCCGTTTGCTGAAGACCTGTTACCATTGTGGGATAGGCATGAATGGTATTGTAGATGTCGTTAATCGTCATGTTATGCTGGATGGCAAGCGTCATCTCGCCGAGCATTTCGCCAGCGCGTAGACCGACGATATGCGCACCCACAATCTCTTCTTTTTTGCCAACCAGTATCAGTTTGATGAAGCCCGTTGTCTCATTTTCAGCTTGTGCGCGGTCAACGTCGGCAAAAGGAAATACCTCTGTCCGTACATCTTTATACTGCTTTTCAGCCTCTTTAAATGTGAGACCGACGCGTGCAACCTCTGGCTCCGTGAAGGTACACCACGGCACAACGCGATAATCTACTTTTTTCTTGCTGATAGGTACGAGTGCGTTACGAACTGCAATACCTGCTTGATACGCGGCAACATGCGTAAAGAGGTAGCCCCCGATGACATCACCAATTGCATAGATGTTTGGCGCGGACGTTTGCAGGTGTTCGTCAACCTGAATACCCTTCTCATCATAGGTGACATTGGCAGCTTCAAGGGTAAGTTCGTCTACATTAGGGTGGCGTCCCAGGGCAATTAAAATCTGCTCGGCCTCAAATGTCTGCTGCTCGTTCCCTTGCTTGACCGTCACAACTTTTTTGTCGCCAATGCGCTCAGCTTTGATCAGAGCCGCGCCTGTAACGAGTTGAATACCTTCAGATGTGAGGACGTTCGCAAGCGTTGTGGAGGCGTCGGCGTCTTCTCTTGGCAGAACGCGCTTGGCACGTGTAATCAGCGTTACTTTTGAGCCAAGACGTGCGAACGATTGTCCCATCTCGACACCAATAGGTCCACCGCCAATAACGAGTAATGACGCTGGCAGATGTTCCAGATCGAAGAGATCGTTATTCGTATAATAGCCTGTCTCTTTCAAACCTTCTATCTCTGGCACGGCCGGACGCGAACCTGTTGCGATAAGCGTATTGCGACTGGTGAATGTTTCATCGTTCAAGAGGAGTTCTGTTGGAGACTTGAAAGTAACATTGCCAAATTTTACCGTCACGTTCTCGACATAGACCTTTTCCGCCTCACCAACGCGCCCAATGACTCCCTGAACATACTTGCTGACCTTCGCCATATCCACGCCTAAAGAAGCGGGCGTTAGGCCAATAGTCATCGCTTCCTGTGCCTGTCGAACGATACGTGCGACGTGAATCAAGCTTTTGCTTGGGACACAGCCATAGTGCAGGCAATCACCGCCGAGTTCCTGTTTGTCTACAAGTAAGACCTTTGCCCCCAATGATGCTGCAATGCGTGCAGCAGTAAGGCCACCCGACCCACCACCGATAATCGTCATATCGTATTGTGTTTTTGCCACAGATGCGTCACCCCTTTATGTATATGTTGGATAGGGTGTGCTGAAGCAGACCCGTACAGAAGTTACCGAGAGTGCTTGCTGAGGAGGAATGGAACTTCTGTACGGGTCTGCTTCAGCACATCCTCTTAGTTATGATACAAATATATTGTACGATATGTCTGCACTACGAAGGACAAGGTTATACGAAATAGGGTTGTGTTCCGTGTACTTAGTAGAAACTGTAACAATCTACACAGGAGAAGTTTTATGACACAAGGCGTTCAAGTCGCAAATACGCTCAAGCAGCACGCAATATGGCAGGAAGGTCACACACCAGAGCCATGTGCCATTGTCATTTTCGGTGCAACAGGCGACCTTGCGCAACGGAAATTACTACCGACACTTGCGCACCTCATGCATGACCATCCACTTAAAGAAGGCTTTTGTATCGTTGCATATGCGCGTAAACCTCTCGACGATGAGAAGTGGCGGGCGGTGGCTCTTGAGTCGATCAATAAGTACATGCCAGAGAACGACAGGCTTGATGGTGACGCACAACAGGCGTTCGCCAAAAAGCTCTTTTATTGTCAAGGCAATCTGGACGAGGACGAAGGCTATCATAAGTTGTCCGATCTCCTTGATACGTTAGATAAAGAGCAGGATACACAAGGGAATCGTATCTTTTACTTGTCCACTCCTCCTGAAATGGACCCAACCATTATTGGACACTTGGGACAGGCTGGCCTTGCACAACCTGAATGGCAGCAGGGTCAGAATGCGCACGGATGGACGCGTATCATTATCGAAAAGCCATTTGGACATGATCTTGCTTCTGCCAAAGAGTTGAACGAAGACATTGGCAAGTCATTCCGTGAAGACCAAATTTTCCGCATTGACCACTACATGGGCAAAGAAACGGTACAGAATATTCTCGCTTTCCGCTTCGCCAATAGCATCTTTGAGCCACTCTGGAACCGAAACTATATCGACCACGTGCAAATTCTCGTTGCCGAGAGCCTGAGCATAGGGTCGCGCTCCGAGTATTATGAGTCAGAGGGTGCTATTCGTGACATGGTACAAAACCATATCATGCAAGTTCTGTGCCTCACTTGTATGGAGGCACCTGGGGCATTCGACGCCGACTCCATTCGCAACGAGAAAGTAAAACTTGTGCAGGCTATTCCACTGCTAACACCAGAGCAGGTGGAACAGGACACGGTGCGTGGGCAATATACGGCTGGTGTAACTGATGGCAAGCCAACAGTTGGCTATCGTGAAGAACAAGGCGTCAACCCAAACTCAAATACAGAAACCTTTGTAGCCTTGAAATTGTTCATTGAGAATTGGCGTTGGTCGGAAGTCCCTTTCTACATTCGTACTGGTAAGTGTCTGCCTTCACGTAGCACTGAGGTTACAATTCAGTTCAAACGCGTGCCGCACCAACTGTACACGCCAGAGGATACAAAGGGACTTGTGCCGAACCGCTTGACCATTCGTATTCAACCGGATGATGGTATCTCGCTAAAGTTTGCGGCGAAGATACCTGGGGCAGCGCGTCATCTTGCTTCCGTTGATATGAACTTTTCGTACAAGACCGCATTTGGTATTGAGTCACCAGAAGCATACGAGCGTCTGATTGCTGATTGTATGCTTGGCGATTCAACACTCTTCATTCGTCGTGACGAGATCGAAGCGTCCTGGCGCGTGATCGATAGTATCACTAAAGTGTGGGAAAAGATGGAGAAACCACAGGTACATCCCTATGTCGCTGGCACATGGGGACCAAAAGAGGCAGATGAGTTGATCCAAAAAGATGGGCGTGAATGGGATAATCCCGCTAAGTAGAGGACAGAATAATGAGAGAGGCCGCATCCATTATTGGATGTGGCCTCTCTCATTATTCTATCAATAAAGGGACTACTTCTTGTTTGGATCGAGTGCGCTGTCTACCTTCTGCTCAGCATTGCCGAGTGTAGACTTCATCGTGCCGCCAACCTGTTTGGCATCGCCTTTGCTTTCAAGCTCGGTGTTGCCAGTGGCCTGACCAGCCTTTTGCTGTACCTTGCCAACTGCCTGATCCACTTTACCTTTGAGGGTATCTTCTTGTCCCTGCGTGCCTAAGTCTTTCTTATCGTCAGCCATTGTAAGAGTCTCCTTTTCTGGTGTCTCTATTAACTATAACGGAACGTCTTCGTTCCTTCTCTATATAATACTCTGGTATAAGGTGAAACGTATACAAACAAGCAGTGTTGCAGTATATTAAACAATAAAAAGGGTAGCAGGGAATGGCGATGTGCAACATCGCCATTCCCTGCTACCCTTTTTATAAGTTATCCTAGAAGCTGTTCCATCTGTGTCAAACGCGACTCAAAAAGCTGGAATGCCTGACGTACAGGCTCTGGTGAAGCCATATCGACGCCTGCCTTCTTGAGCAGTTCGATACTGTAGTCAGAAGAGCCGGAACTCAGGAAATTCAAGTAGCGTTCGACAGCAGGTTGTCCTTCCTGCAATATCTGCTGTGCCAGTGCGGAGGATGCCGAGATGCCTGTTGCATATTGATACACATAGAAGTTGTAATAGAAATGTGGAATACGTCCCCACTCTATACCAATCAGATCGTCAATGACGGTCTCGGCACCATAATATGTCTGATTCAATGCCATATATTTCTCGCTAAGCATATCAGCCGTGAGCGACTCACCTTCCTCGGCAAGCTGATGTATCAACTGCTCATATTCCGCGAACATCGTTTGACGGAACAACGTGCCGCGAAAATCCTCTAACGAGGAATTGAGAAGTGCGATTTTTGTTGCTTTGTCCGTCGTGTTGTTCAACAGGTAGTTAGTGAGCAATTCTTCGTTCAGCGTTGATGCAACCTCGGCGACAAAGATGGTATAGTCACCATACTGGTAGGGCTGGTGCGTACGCGTGAAGTACGAGTGCATCGAATGTCCTAACTCGTGAGCAAGCGTGTACATACTGTCGCGCTTGTTCTGGAAGTTGAGCAGAATAAACGGCTGTGTCGCATAGGCACCGCCACTATAGGCACCACCACGTTTGTTTGGTGTTTCACACACATCAATCCAGCGTTGCGAGAACCCCTTCTTGAGGATGCTGCTATAGTTTTCACCGAGAGGTGCTAATGCTGCTATGACCGTATCGCGTGCTTGCTCATAGGTCATTTCGTCGGTCGTCTCTTCGACAATCGGCACATAGAGGTCGTACATGTGCATCTCATCAAGCTTGAGAATGCGTTTCCGCAACTTCATATAGCGGTTAAGTAAGGGAATATGCTCATGTACGGTCTCGACGAGGTTGTCGTACACACTAACGGGTATATTGTTGCTAGCCAGCGCACGTTCACGGCATGTTGCATAATTATGTTGTCGTGTGTAAAAGAGGTCCGTTTTGACTTGGCCCGACAACGTTGCCGCCAATGTGTTACGCTGTTTGAGGAATGTCCCATGCATGCCTTCAAACGCATTCTTACGCACATCGCGGTCAGCACTACGAATGAAGGTCAAGTAGTTACCTTTCGTTAGCTCAACCTCTTTGCCCTCTTCATCTGGAATGTTAGGCAGTTTGAGGTCGGCATTGTCGATCATCGAGAAGACAGCATCAGGCGTGTCTGCAATCTCGCCGACGGCGGCAAGAACAGCCTCCACTTCAGCAGAGCGCACATGCCCACGTTTGCGGTTGAGGTCATCGAGCTGTCGCTGGTAGAGTGCCAGTCCTGGTGTTTCTTGTATGAAACGGTCCAACGTTTCTTGTGGCAAGGCGAGAATTTCTGGCTCGATAAATGAGACCGAAGTGGTGGCGCGCACGACCAGTTGCATCGCGCGGTCTGCCATCGCCTGATACTTGCCGTTTGTGGTATCCTCGTCTCGACGCATTGACGTGTACACGTACACCTTCTCAAGGACGAGCGACATATCGTCGCGCTTCTGCAACACGGTAAGCAGTGCCTGCCCACTCTGCGCCAGTGTGCCTTGTAGGGCTTCTAGCTCTGGTAGACTCTGTTGTATCGCTTGAAAATCACGCTCCCACGCGTCATCGTTCGCAAAAATGCTTTCAAGGTTCCAGGTATATTCTGGCGAGATTTCTTGTCTCTTCTGTAATGTTTGCAAGAGTAAATGCTACCTTTCCGAAGTTAGTTATTCTTCGTCTTCGTCATCATCTTCTGCGGGAAGCAGGTCTTCACGCTCGCCCCACTTCTCTCTAAAGCGGTAGAAGTTCCGTTTGTTCAGACGTGTCCGTTCTGCATCAGACAATTTGGCATCTGGCACAGCGGCATGACGGGTGACGGGCAAATCGGGTGTGACTACAAGCGTGGTCCCCAAATCGCGTACAGTAAAGTTGAAATCGACATCCATATAATACGGAAATCTGTAGCGTTCGTCAAACAATCCTGCCTCCTTCAGCAGGACGCGCCGAAACGCCATACACAGCGTGTCGATAACATCGACCTCTGCATCTTGGCTCTCCTCAAAATTACGCAAGTCGTCGGTGCGTAAACCATGTAGCCCTGTAATACCAACGCTGCCATCCTCTAGCGTCTGCATGAGTGGAGTGAAGATATCACCTGTGAGTTCGACACTTGTGTCTAAGAGAAGAATATAGCGGCCTCGACTCTGCTTCAAACCAACGTTACGTGCCTCAGCCTCGCCCATCATACGCGTGATATGCAACACACGGATTCGTGGTTCCTGATATCTATATGCCTCAGCCCACAAGTCTATACCGTCCTGTGACGCATTGTCTATCAGCACAATCTCAATATCTGTTGTATCTGCGAAACGCAGTACACTCTCAACACAGCGCACCGTCTGCTCGTAGTTGTTACGCGAGAGGATGTTGACCGAAAACGTGCAGCGATCTGGTTCGTCGAGCAATGATGGCAGTTGGCGGGCCAAGCGGTAGACCTGCCCATCAACCTCGACCCCTGGCAAAATCACCAGATGTGCGCCGCGCGGATTATCTTTAATAGCATAGCCAGCCGACTCGATTTGCTGCTTCAACATATCGGCGCGGTCATATTGCCCTTTTCGGCGCAAAAGGTCGCGTTCATGCGAAAGGGCGAGTATCTCTTCGGGGATACTATGACGAAATGAATGAGTAGTCATGTAATATATCTATCCTCCCTGCTACAAATATGGTTGTAGGGACCGATTTATCGCGTCCTGGGGGTGGGGTGGAGGAGCAACGTGTCGGCAAACGATTCGTTCCTCCCAATGTGTTTCCC
>CAXUIS010000045.1:6652-11538 GCA_964250915.1 uncultured Ktedonobacteraceae bacterium
GCCCCCCCAAATGGCTACCCCCCACCCCCAGCCCCAGCACGCCATAAATCGGTCCCTACGACGTTCAAATTGTATATTTACCAACCCAATGCGAGTCCATCGCAACGTGGGTCGGCGGCACCTTCAAAAACATGTGTGTGGGGATGTATGCGAATTGCCTGTGCATGGCCCATACCATGATCCCATGATGTATTTTGTGTTATATCGTGACCAAGCGCAGCAAGAGCTTTTCCTGTATCCGAGGGAAAGCCTTCCTCAAGGACAACACGTTCTCGTATGCTTTGCTCAAGATACTCGTCAACACCACTTTGGCCCCCTAACTCTACTTCTTTTCCCACTTGTCCAGTTTGGAAGCGTCCACTACGCCAACGGGGAGCAGAGATAGCTTGCTGTACATTCAGCCCGAAGTCGAGTATCGCAGTCAATAATTGGACATGCACCTGCGGTTGAGCATCGCCGCCCATTGTTCCTATAGCCATGAATGGTGTATTATCTTGTAGAACCATTGCAGGAGTCAGTGTGTGCATCGTGCGCTTCCCTGGTTGTAAATAGTTCACATGGCGTGGGTCGAGCGAGAAGTATGAGCCTCGATTGTGCAACATCACACCCGTTGTACCACCGACGACGCCGCTTCCAAACCCATTGTAGAGGCTTTGAATCAAGGAAACAACATTGCCCGAATTATCGGTGGTACAAAGATACATCGTATCGCCATCTTTTTCAAGCTCTGGCCCGACCTGTACAGCCGCTTTTTTAAGGTCGATACGCGCTCGTTGTTGCTCTGCGTATGCCTTACTCAATAACCGCTCTACCGGCACATCGACGAAATCCGGGTCAGACACATAACGGTCTCGATCTGCGAAGGCTAGCTTTTTTGCCTCAAGCAGAACATGCAAGTATTCCGGTGTTTGATACCCTAGTTTCGCAATATCATAACCTTCAATGATATTGAGCATCTCAAGTGCTGTGATGCCCTGTGTATTTGGTGGAAATTCATAGACCTCATAGCCACGATAGGGTGTCGAAATCGGCTCAACCCAGTTGGAAGTATGTGCAGCCATATCCTCCATGCTCAATACACCGCCGCATTGCTGGACATACTCTGTAATTGTTCGCGCTAACGTTCCCTTGTAGAACGGCTCTCGTCCCTCTTTCGCCAGAAGTTTATATGTTTGGGCAAGATGAGGCTGACGCAAAACAGTACCCGCTTGTGGTGCCTTTCCATGCAAGAGATACGTTTCCGCGCTACTACTCCACGGACCGAGCACGCCTTCTGCCGCCGCCTCTAGCCAGCCTGCGAGCTTCTGCGTGATCGGCATACCCGCTTCTGCAAGCTCAATTGCAGGCGCGAAAATGACTTCGGCTGGCAAGGTACCAAAACGTTCGAGTGCCTCAAACCAGCCATCGACTGCTCCTGGCACATTGATGGAAAGGGGACCGCGCTCTGGAATATGAGACATTTCTTGAGCATGAAAGTATTCTGGTGTCATGCCTCGCGGAGCGCGACCACTTCCGTTAAGTGCATGGACTTTCTGCGTTTTGGCGTCCCAAATCAGCATAAAAATGTCGCCACCTGCCGAACAGGTTGAGGGATAGACAACCGTCATTACCGCATTAGCTGCGATGGCTGCATCAATCGCGTTTCCACCTTGTGTGAGAATACGCACTCCTGCTTGTGTGGCGAGATAGTGAGCGCAGGCGACCATGCCACGCGTACCGAGGATAGGCTCTTGGGAGAACATGGCGAGGAACCTCTTCATAAGATATATCAACACATAGTTTGACCTATTATAGCACAGAGGTACCTTCTTTAAGAAAATAACGTCGAGAGATGTCTACAGCATCTCTCGACGTTATTTTCTTAATTATTTCTATTGCGTAGCCATGCCCATGTGAGCAAAGCTGTCGCGGTTGTTGCTACGCCTACTGTGACAAGTGTGCGTGCAATGGATTGCGGGCCACCTTGCCAACCGTCGCTAACGTCGTTGCCTGTTGACATTGGCGATGAGACGGCACCTGTAGTCGTAGGTGATGACTCAGGTTTGAAGTGCGCTGTATCAATTTGTTTCGCCATCATAACCTCTGCAAAGCCAGGGGCAACATTATGCATGAAGCCAATCATACGTCCTGCGTTGCCAACAAATGTTTCGCGCTGCGGCTTCGTAGCAAGCTTTACTATGGTGTTTGCGACCTGCTCAGCCGGATAGACTGGTGGCATAGCTTTGACCGCTCTGCCTGTATAGTTCGCGGCATGATGAAAGAATGGCGTGTCAATGGTGGCAGGCATGACGGTACATACGTGAATATCCTTTGCACCATCAAGTACCTCAACCTCTTCGCGCAAGCCTTCTCCAAATGCACGCACGGCGAACTTCGAGGAGGTATAGGCGGTGTAATACGCTCCACCAATGGTACCAAGCAGAGAAGAGACGTTGATAAGCGTGCCTTCTTGTTGCTTACGGAAGTAGGGCAGAACGGCTCTCGCTCCATAGACTGTACCAAAGAAATTGGTTTCGAGCACTTCACGGAAGATGTCGCCTGGTGTCTCTTCAAAGCGTCCAAAGGCACCAACGCCTGCATCGTTGACCCAAACATCAATGTGCCCAAAAGCTGCTGCGGCTTGCTGAGCAAGGTTCTGCACCGATTGCTCATCCCGCACATCGGTTACTATAGCTAAAGCTTCACGTCCACTCAGTTGCTTGCATTCGTTCACAACATCTTGTAGCAGTGATTCGCGTCGTGCTGCAACAACAACGTTTGCTCCTTGACGCGCAAACTCGTGCGCGGTTGCGCGACCAATACCACTCGATGCACCTGTAATGACAACAACGCTATTCTGTAATTGTTTTGGCATATTCCTATCCTCATGTATAGTAATAGTTCAAATTTTAGGAGTTCTATTCTCTCCTTATCACGTCACTCTACTTCAAAAAGTTACAGAAATACGCCTCATAACTATACTTTTTTCTTTTGTTGTTCGGCTAGCTCTTTGACGCGTTGCACTTGATCTTTATGACAGATGACGGTTGTATTCTCCATCTCGACCACGATCACGTCTTCCATGCCAATCGTAAAGATTTGGCGTGACGTGTTGTTGTAGACAACCATATTTTGACTGCCAAGTCCCGTATGGTTGCCAACGCCACGAATCCCTTGCTCATTCGCGGGGAAGAGCGCGCCATACTGTTCCCAGTTGCCGACATCGTTCCAACCTAGATCGGCGGGTATGACCACGAGATTATGTGTCTTTTCGAGTATACCGTAGTCGATTGAGATACTTTGGAGCGTGGGCCACAATTCGTCGAGCATAGCTGGTCCCTGTGGCGTCTCCATTGCGTCAACAATCGTGTCAATTCTGCGCATCAGTTCAGGCAGATGTTCGCGGAGTTCTGTCAGTACCGCCTGGACTTGCCAGATAAATATGCCAGCGTTCCACACATAGTGACCATCGCGCAGATAGCCTTGTGCGGTCATAAGATTTGGCTTCTCGACAAAACGTTCCGCGCTGAATGCCTGATGTTCATAGCCCTCGTCAACCTCGTCGGCGAAACGAATATAGCCATAGCCTGTTTCGGGCGAGGTCGGCTTGATACCGATTGTTACCAGTCGTCCCTTTTCCGCTAGCTCGTTTGCAAGATGTAGCGTTTGTAGCAGAGATTCGACATTGAGAATAACGGCATCCGCGCTAAATACAGCCATGACCGCTTGTGGGTCTTTCTTGGCGATAGTTGCGGCTGCCCACGCGATGGCGGGACCTGAATTGCGTCCCATTGGCTCACGAAGAATATGTTGTGCTGGCACTGTTGGTAGATGTGCTTGTACAAGGTCAGCCATGCTACGTCCTGTAACGACCCATGATCGTTCAGGCGTAGTCAGTGACGCAACGCGAGCCAGCGTCTCCTGAATCATACTATTCCCGCTTGGAAGTGGTAGAAATTGTTTAGGAAATGTAGGGGTACTGAGAGGCCACAAGCGTGTGCCACTGCCCCCAGCCAAAATAACCGTATTTAAATGATTCATCTATATACAATCTCCTCATAATAAATATTTTCATAGTTCTGTTTGTATTGTACATGCCTCACGAATTTATAACGAACGAATTATGCTAAGAGGATTGTATAGGCGTTTTGGGGCGGTGTCAATCAGGCAAAAATTGCTGCAAAATGGTAAAGTGAAGAGAAGATGGAGAAAAGAAGGAGAAGTGTAAAGTGTCTGAAAGAAATGATCTACTTATTCGTCCTGTTTGTCTGCAAGATGCCTCAGCACTATGGACAATAGCACGAGAGCATGGAGTCATTGAGACAACGATTGTTGCGGCGCGTTGAATTAACCGTGTTGACAGAGAACGAGGGTGCTAAGCGGTTGTACGAGCGTCTAGGTTTTGTAGTAGAAGGACGTCGAAAGATGAGTGTTATTGCTCAGGGAGAACTCAAGGATGAATGGTTGATGGCACGATATCGCTAGAACTGTAGCTTAGATGGCAAGAGACAAAAGCACTGGTAGGGACCGATTTATCGCGTCCTCAGCACGAGCGAAGCAATGTGCGCTCCCCTATCAGTTTGTGGATGTATCGTTCTCCGCATCTAGGAAATATATCGTCGCGGAACTGTTGCCTTTCCGCCCCACCTCCCCAGGATGCCATAAATTGATCCCTACTTGTAGAGTTTGTCTTGTATCCATTTTGCGGGGTTGTTAATAATATATTGGCGAATTTCGGTAAGATGTCTTTCATCACGAATAATAGAGTCCCAATATTTTTGCTGCCAATGAAAATCCTTTGTACCCGCTTCATGAATATAATATGAAGCACGAGCCTTAAATGTTCTGATAATTTGTCCTAATGTATACTGAGGAATAGATGCGTCTGAAACGGATGAGTCATTAAG
>CAXUIS010000045.1:11548-20762 GCA_964250915.1 uncultured Ktedonobacteraceae bacterium
AACCCGTGCTTCAACATTGTTAGGGACCTATTTACCGCGTCCTATTGCGATTCACGTAAACAGTAGCTTAATCCGCTTCAACCGCGACTTGTTCAACATCGCTGCTCGCAACGGCAACACTGGTGCCACGTTTGGTGGAGCGGCGTGCGAGCATCTCTGGTGTGACGCGGTACACGTCTTTGACGAGGCCGACGCGCTCAAGTGTCCAGATGATGTAGCCGGACATGTCGAACTGCCACCAGTGTAGTCCGTGGAAGGCTGAGCGTGGGAAGGCATGATGGTTATTGTGCCAGCCCTCGCCGAAGCCGAGCAAGCCAACGAGCCATTCGTTACGGCTCTGGTCAGTTGTCTCGAACTCACGTTTGCCGAAAGTGTGACAGACCGAATTGACGCTCCATGTTACGTGATGTGCTAGGAAGATACGCACAAGTCCGCCCCAGAGCAAGCCAGTCCAGCCGCCAAGAAGAAACGGAATGAGCAGTGATATTCCTACCCATAAGAAGAATGTCTTGCTCACAAACATCACAACTGGGTCTTTTAATAAATGACGTGCGTATATCTCTGGTGGGGCTGTATTGTCTTGAAACAGCCATCCAATGTGTGCATGGAAAAAGCCTTCCACGGGGCTATGCGGATCACCCTCTTTATCTGCTTGTGCATGATGCTTCGTATGTGTAGAAGCCCACTCTATCGCGGCACCTTCCAGGGACATCGAACCCATAACGAGGAATAAGAACTTGATGGCTGGATGTGGCTGAAAACTGCGATGCGTCAACATGCGATGATAGCCAATCGTCACGCCAAGCGCAGTAATGGTATACATACTCAGCAGTAAGACGATATCTAGTGGATGAACGGCGCGTTGCCAGAGAAGATTCATTGCGTATACAGTTGCGATCAGGGGACCTACAACGACTACAAGGATGATTGCCTTGTAGAGGGTCTTTGAGTTCATCAAACCTCCGGGATACTAACTTTACCATGATATGGCGTCGGAATAATTTTACGTGGTACAGTAGTAAGAGCATCTCTATTCGCATTTTGTTTCACCAGTTTGATAAGAATGTAGCTTTTGCTTGCCCCCTTTTTGTCCTTTTGGATGTGTATTTCGTTACTAACATACGGGAATAAAATACGTCTATACCAGAAGAGGTATGTATGGAACGCGACGAACAGCAAATACCAGAAGCTCTTTCTAATACCGATAATTCATCGCTATATGAGCAAGGACAACAAACTCAATATTTTAGTCTCACACAACCATTACATATTCCCTTGCCATCTTCCGAAAAGCGGTTACGACACTTGATAGCCACGCGCGAGAAGAAGCAACAATGGCATTTCTTAATAGAGAAAAGGGGGGTTCTTGACTGCTTTTCGCCTGCTGCTCCAGGAGTAGCGCAACGTGTGAGCCTAGTCAACGCTGCACTTATTATCTCGGCTGCGTTAATTGTTAGCCGTTTCATAGGTATTGTACAGAACGTGTTATTTACGTATGTGTTTGAGCCAGGTGGAGCATCAGGAGCGTTCGTGGATGCCTATCAACAAGCATTTCTTGTTCCTGATCTCATTTATAATGTTGTCGCGGGTGGCGCACTTATGTCTGCGTTCATTCCCGTTTTCAATACATATATAATTGGTAAGCGAGATGAAAAAACAGCGTGGCATATTGCAAGTACAGCTCTCAACCTTTCTGTCCTGTGTATGATTATCTTCGCATTTATTCTAATTATCTTTGCACGTCAACTGGTTCCTTTATACAATTTTGGGCCAGGCCCGCACTCCCCTTTGTATACGGCCTATCTGGTACATCTCGACTTGATCGCCACACTGACGCGTATTATGTTGCTGCAAGCTGTGTTTATGGGAGCAAGTGTTATTCTTACATCTGTTTTAAATGCACGCCAAAACTTTCTTTTGCCTGCTCTTGCGCCTATACTTTATAACATGGGCTTGATTGTGGGTCTCATTCCAGGTTTGGTGCTAGTTGCAACCCATCAACGCAATGACATAATCGCTGTTCACTCGGCGACATGGGGCGTAGTTCTTGGGGCGTTCTGTCTCTTCATAATACAACTCCCTGGATTACGCACTGTCGGTATGCAGTACACATTTTCGTTCGATTGGCGTCATATTGGGATACGACATATGGGAACCCAAATGCTGCCGCGTGTTGCTAATGCTGTGTTTCTCAATTTTTCTACGACAGTTGACCGTATCTTGCTGGAGCTATTAATTGTGTCTGTTAGTCCTGTCCATTTACAAGGGCTAATTTCGCAATATGTGTTCGCGTTTGGTATTGTCCTTGTACCATTAAGTGGTGTGATGGCTATCTGCACGGCAGCTTTTCCTACAATGACCGCCTATGTTGCGGAAGGACGCATCGACCGTTTACGTGCTCTCATTATTGAGACGCTACGTAGTGTGTTGTTTATTGCGATTCCTTGTAGCATTGGTTTGATGTTGTTAAGCTTCCCCGTTGTTCAGGTGCTGTATGAACACGGGTCGTTGAATCAAAATGAAGCACAATCAATGGCTTTTCCTCTGTTCTGCTTTGCCCTGTGTCTGCCTGGGCTAGCAGTTGTCGAAGTCCTGACGCGCTCGTTCTATGCCTTACGATATAGTATGACGCCAGTTATGGTAAGCGTAGGGCAGTTCATCATCAAAATCTCTCTTGGAGTACTGTTACTCGACCCGGCTGTTGTGCTTGTACAAATGGGTGTAGGCAATTTCTTTCATACATCGTTAAATGCTACGCTATTTACGGGTGCATTAGGAATGAGTGTGCTAGCACTTGCAACCTCTGTTGCTGTGCTACTAGAATCGGCAGCTCTGCTTTGGCTACTACGTCCACATGTTGGAGGGTTGCAATTGCGCCCGTTGACCTCGTTCACAATTCGTGTGCTAGGGGCATCACTGGCTATGAGCATAGGGGTATTTGCAATGCGCTGGTGGCTCGATAAAGTGCTTGTCACCACAGGAAGTGATGGCACACTGTCACTTGGGCTTACGGGCATTCTGCTTGCACTTTTCAAGCTTGTGCTTATTATAGGTGTTGGAAGTGTCATCTACCTACGTGTATCTCGTATGATTCGCACGCTTGGAAGCCAAGAACTTGGTTCCGTCAACCGTTTACTAATGAGATTACATTTGTCTTGGATATAAAACGGGTCTTGTCAAATACGAATGCATGACTTTTCGCCACCACACTAGTCAGAATGTGTTGAGTATGGTATGCTCTACACACAAAATTAGACTTTTTGTGGTGCTTCTACGTACAGTAATATGTGAGTGTTTCGTGCATTGCACGTACATGTTTATAGAGTGGGAACAGTGGGAAACGAAGGACAGCAACCACCTCTGCTACCGCAGGGACAACCGGGGCAATCGCCAGATTACTATGGCTGGCAATACGACCAAGACCATCCGGCAATGGCTTCTGAGCAAGTGCCGGACGTGTCACGCGCTCCACAGCAACCAATACGTGTACATGGCGTCTATCCATCCGCACGCTATCAAGAACCTATCGCGGACATGGGTACAACGCTTGGATATAATCAGGGCAGTGAATATCAATATTTCAATGCACCTCAGCCCTCACAGCCAATGGCGCAACTGCGTCAAGAGCGTCTTCAGCAACTTCGTGAGGATCGTATGCGTCGCCAGCAACGACGTATGGCGGGACCAGATGCTACAATAGCTATTCCACCAAAAGGAAAGCATATCACGCACCCCGTTTCAGAGCCTTTACAGAACGAGCGTGCATGGGGACCCGATGGGCAACCAATCATGTATGGAAATACTCCATCAGCAATCCCTCCTATGCAAGCATCACCTGTAATTGCTCCACCGATGCCAGCCAATGCAGCATCTGGCATAGAGGATGGAGCAAGCGAAAACTTGCAACCCGCCGGAGCTGTCGCGCAAGACACAGGGATGCTGCAACGTGTGAACATTCGACGTGCTTCGCTCATCCTGACTGGAGCATTTGTCGCGAGTCGTATTTTGGGACTTCTGCGTACCTCTATGTTTGCCTTTGTGTTTGGTACTGGCCCAACATCAGATGCCTATCTACAGGCATTTCTTATTCCAGATACCATCTTCAATATCGTGGCAGGAGGCGCGCTCAGTTCGGCTTTCATCCCTGTCTTCGCCAAGTACATGATTGGTGAGCATGACGAGAAGACGGCATGGCGCATCGCCAGTTCCGCGCTCAATCTTGCTATCATCATCATGAGTATACTTGCACTGATTGCGATTATCTTCGCGCGTCAGCTTGTTCCACTCTATAATCCTGGTCCCGCCGTGACTGACAAACACTACGCGGAGTATCTTGCTCATATTGATCTCATTGTAATGTTGACCCGTATTATGTTGTTGCAGTCGATTGTGCTTGGCGGTGGCGTCATCGTCAACGCTGTGCTGAACGCGCGTCAAAACTTTCTGCTTCCCGCCATAGGTACGGTTCTCTACAATGTTGGATTGATCGCTGGACTGATTCCAGGTATCTACTTCGCCTTTCATGGACAGCGTAATGATAGCAGTGCTGTGCTTTTCGCAACATGGGGTGTTGTCATTGGTGCCTTGTTTCAGGTTGCGGTACAGATTCCTGGACTCTTCAGAGTTGGCATGCACTATACACCATCATTCGATTGGCGGCATCCTGGTGTGAGGCAAATTGGGCGTCAAATGGTTCCGCGTATCATCAATGCAGCAATGCTCTCGCTTTCGACATTTGTTGATCGTAGCTTGATTTCTCTGTTAGTGGTTGTTGTTGGTATTGCTGGCGTGAATGGTCTTATAACGCAGTATTATCAATCGCTCCAACTTGTGCTCTTGCCGCTTGGTGTCTTTGGTATGGCTGTCTCAACTGCTGCCTTCCCCACCTTAGCTGAGAATGTCGCCAAAGGACGTTTTGACCGTGTGCGTAGCACCATCTTAGAGACTCTGCGTAGCATTCTTTTTATGTCGATTCCCTCAAGTATCGGCCTAATTGTACTCGGTCTTCCTATTATTCAGGTGTTGCTTGAACATGGACGTTTTAGCTTGGCGGATGCACAGTCAACAGTGGTTCCTCTAGCCTTCTTTGCCTTTGGTTTAACGGGCCTTGCAGCCGTCGAAATCCTGACACGTTCGTTCTATGCGATGCGCGACAGTACAACACCCGTCATTATCAGTGTTGGGCAGTTTGTGTTTAAGATTGCGTTGAGCCTTATTCTCATCAACGTCGCCATATTTGGAGCGAAATGGGGTATGGGTGCATTAGCATTCTCAACCTCGCTTGCAGGCTTGGTAGAGGCTATTTTGTTGTTCTGGCTCCTACATCAACGTGTTGGTGGCTTACAAATACGTGTGACCGTGTTGTTCGCTGGTCGCGTTCTTCTCGCGTCGTTAGCAATGGGACTCGCGCTGTTCATTGTGCGCAATGTGCTTGACTTCGGCTTGAGCGTAATTGCACATGTGCGTGTGCTTGCCTTCCTTGACACAACACGCACGCAATCGCTTGGCTTGCTTGGTACGTTTGTCGCGCTTATCAAGCTTATTATAGAAATGCTGGTTGGCGTGATTGTCTACATCCGTGTCGCTCGTCTCCTGGGCATAGAAGAACTAGGCCCTGTCAAACGCGTACTTGATCGTCTCAAATTATCGTGGATATAGTAAGTCCAGTGGGGCAACATGAAACATCTGCGTCTCTCAATTGTTGGCTTTGGCGTTGTCGGTCAAGGTCTCGCTGAATTGCTTAGCACAAAGCAAGAGTTGTTACAACAGCAATACGACCTGAGTGTAACACTCGTAGGGGTTGCCAATGCTCGACATGGCTTTATCTACAAAGAAGATGGGCTAGACATCCCTTTGATCTTAAACCTTGCATCTGCACGAGAACCAATCACAAAGCATCCAAACGTACAGCACTGGGAACACGCACTTGAAGGCTTACAAGCGACACAAGCCGATATGCTTGCAGAGGCAACAGGTACAAACTTACGTGATGCAGAGCCAGGAATGAGTCATATCCGAGCTGCACTCATGAAGGGAATGCACGTCATTACCGCGAACAAGGGACCCGCCGCATTAGGAGCAAAAGACTTACAACTTCTTGCTCATCAACACAATGTTCAATTGCGTATGGAATCAACCGTCATGGCAGGTACGCCAGTACTTAGTACTCTTCATCAAGGCTTAGCAGGTAGCAGAATACGTGCCATTCGTGGTATCTTAAACGGAACAACGAACTACATCTTGACCGCGATGGCGGCGGGTCGTGACTATACAGAAGTGCTCAAGGAAGCACAAGCACAAGGTTATGCTGAGGCCGATCCCACAGCCGATGTAGAAGGCTATGATGCCGTTGCGAAAGTGCTTATTCTTGCGTTTCTCGCGTTCGGTCATTCTATCAAGCCTGATCAAGTCGTAAGACAGGGCATTACCACAATTACAAAAGAACATATGCAACGAGCAACTAACAATAACGCTCGTATTAAGCTTATTGCCTCGTTACAGGCAACGCATGAACTGGGGGATACGCCGCTTGAGGCGCGTGTCGAACCTATTGAACTGCCTTTAAGTGACCCACTCGCCCGCGTTGATGGCGCGATGAACGCAATCACGCTGGAAACCGACACGCTATCATCCGTAACGATTATCGGTCCCGGTGCCGGACGCCTGGAAACAGGACAAGGATTGTTATCCGATCTCATCGCTATCACTATGCATAATCGGTAAGGACAGCAATTCATTGTCACGTTTTATACTACATGGAGATATTTCAATGCTTTATAGGCTCGCTACGCTCGCGCCGAATCCCCTCCAGACCCATCATTGGGCGCAATGAATTGCTGCCTCTACCGTTTTACACTGCCTCTCGCGTTCGGTCCTATTCTCATTGCACAACTTTTAGCATATACTATCAGTACCGAGAAGTCTTAACGCTAGTAAGAAAGCTACTATTCAGTGATACATCAACAGCAACTCATTACACCAGTAAAACGTGGCTTTGTAGGGCGTGATGTGCCAGAGGATAGAATCATTCAAAGCTGCATTCATTGTGGTATGTGCTTACCGTATTGTCCTACCTATTTAGAGACATTCAATGAGACCTCTTCACCACGTGGACGTATTCATCTTATCGAAGCGGTTGCCGATGGACGTTTGAACGTGACCGATCCTGGTTTCGTCGAGCAAATGTATCAGTGTCTGGATTGTCGCGCTTGTGAAGATGTGTGTCCTTCAGGCGTCGAGTACGGCAGACTTGTAGAGGCTGCGCGCACACAGATAGAGCGCGCTGATCCAGGTCCACCTGCGAAGCGTGGACTGCGTTGGGTCATCTTTCGCCAACTCTTTGGAAATATGCACTTCTTTCGCCTGTTCAGTCGCTTGCTCTATTTCTATCAGCACTTTGGTATCCAATGGCTTGCACGGCATCTTGGGATACTACGCTTATTACGACTGCAAGAAATGGAGCGGCTTCTGCCCAAGTTCCCTGCATATTTTCTTACACCTGATAGACAGCAGTATAAAGCATCCTCTGCATCTACCGGAGAAGAAACGCGTGTTGCGCTCTTCGCTGGTTGCATCATGAGTACTGCATTCGCGGAGACAGACCACGCCACGATACGTGTATTGCAAGCTGCTGGTTGTACCGTCGTTGTGCCAGAGTGTCAAGGCTGTTGTGGAGCGTTGACCGTTCACGCGGGTGATATGGATGCTGCAAGAGTTATGGCCCGACAAAATATCGATGCCTTTGAGCAAAGCGGGGCGACATATATTATTAACAATGCTGCTGGTTGTGGTGCTGCTTTGAAAGAATACGCTCATCTACTTCATGAAGACCCAGTATACGCTGAACGCGCTACACGTTTTAGTGCGCAGGTGCGTGATATTTCAGAAATGCTTGCGACACGTCAATTTATTGTACCTCTGCGTCCTGTCCCTTTAAAAGTGACGTATCAAGAGCCGTGCCATCTCATTCACGCGCAACGTATCAGTTCACAACCTCGCGAATTACTTCGGCGCATTCCTGGTCTTGAACTGATTGAGATGCAGGAGTCAGCAGTGTGCTGTGGAAGTGCAGGCATCTATAATGTGACACAACCTGTGATGTCACGCCAGTTGCAGGACCGCAAATTAACACATACAACCGAAACACAAGCAGATATTGTAGTTACTGCCAACCCCGGTTGCTTTTTACAGTTACAAAGCGGACTGCAACGTACTGGCTCTTCGATGCGCGTCATGCATATTGTCGATATTCTCGATATGGCGTGTAAAGACTTATCGTAGTAGTCCGCCAGTCATCTTTTGATCGTTTCGTAGGGACCAGATTATCCTTTTTGATAAAATAATGAGGATACATCGGTCCTAATGAATGTTGACACTCGAACACGGCAATGGCGGTAGGGGCAGCAATTCATTGCGCCCAACGATGGGGGGTGGTGGGGCAACGCGTTGGCGACGATTCACGCTCCCAGAGCGAACCCCTCCCGACCCATCGTTGGGCGCAATGAATTGCTGCCCCTACCGAGAAGAATGACCACTTTTGATTGTCAATATTCGTCGAGTATCCGTACTAATTTGCTAAACGCCATTATCGCGTCCAACGGCGCAATTTATTGCGCGAAAACTTCGTTTTATCAGTCAATAGCCAATAAATTGGCCTCGGACGCGATAAATCTGGTCCCTACGAAAAACCATCGGATTAACATTTATGCGTCATAGGAGAAAAGAGAACGCTCATGGAGCAGAACAAAGGTAGTTTTCGTTCAATTGATGAGTATATTGCCTCCTTCCCTGAAGACATACAAGCACTCTTAGAAGCAGTAAGAGCTACCATTAAAGCCTCCGCACCTGATGCAGAGGAGCGCGTAAGCTATCAAATGCCCACGTTCGCGCAGCACGGAAATCTGGTCTATTTTGCTGCGCTTAAAAATCACATTGGGTTGTATCCAACAGCAAGTGGGATCGAGGCATTCAAGGATGAATTATCCGGGTATGAGCACTCGAAGGGTGCTGTAAAATTTCCTGTTAGTCAGCCTTTGCCATTAGAACTGATATGTAGAATTGTTCAGTTTAGAGTGAGCGAGAATCTTAATAAGGCTGAGGCGAAAGCACGCAAGAAAAAAGAAAGAACTAGTATTTAATGGCACTTTATCCTTGTAGGGGAAACTGGAGACCACAAGGGTCTCCAGTTCATACTAGCTCAAAACCCTCTATACAT
>CAXUIS010000045.1:20772-24804 GCA_964250915.1 uncultured Ktedonobacteraceae bacterium
ATTTTTTGGAAATTCGGTAGCCGTTTTTGTTCTCCAGTTTCCCCTACAAGGATAAAGTGCCATCTGATTGACAACCGGACACGATGCATCTAGTCCTTAGTTATACAAATGTTGTTGTATGTATGGCGGAATGACACCCCAATTGCCATTCTGTGGTTGAAGGATATAGCCACCATCGGATGCTGTGCTATCTTGCAACACATTTTGATTGCTTAAACCAATATGCGCTGTCTTCGGGTCGTTGAGGTCCATTTTCAGTGCAAACGCTGATAGGTCAGCAAATGACATGTTTGTGTAAATCGCTGACTTAAGCGCATCCATTGCATTGAAGAGTTTCGGCCATGTTGACACCTGTTTTACATCAGCGAGAACAGCTTTAACAATGATCTGTTGGCGAGCTGAGCGTCCAAAGTCTGTCAATTCAGCAAGGTTCTCCGACGGTTTGTTGCTACATACAGCCATTGGCTCACGCGCACGTGCGTACTCAATAGCTGTTTCGCCATTCATGTGCTGCATGCCTTTATTGAATTGTACTACTTTCCAGCTTGCATCTACGCTTGCATTATCATTGTTTGGATAACATGCATTGAATGAATCGGGCACATAGACGTTGATGCCACCAAGAGTGTCGATCAGTTTGCGGAAACCCGTAAAGTCAATTGTAACCCAATATTTGACGTTTAATCCTGTGACGAGTGACTCCTTTGCAGCCGCTGCATCACCCCCCGCTTGAGGGTTTTTGTTTGTATAGCCTGCCGCAGTTTCGTAGACTGCATTTATCTTTGTATATTGACCCGAATTTGGTGGGTACTGCACAAACAGGTCGCGTGGAACTGATACAAGTGAAGTATGATGGCTTGAGGGCAGCAAACTCACGATAGACATGGAGTCGGTGAGATATGCCCCATCATGACCACCACCGCCATAACCCATGATAAGCACGTTGGTTCGATCACTGGTACTCATATAACCAGTTTGAGTGCTTAACGCATTCTTTTGTGTAGAAATGGCTGAGCCAAATGCAAGTACTTTTTGTGCTGTGCTGACTGCAAAGACGCCCACGATTATAAGAACGAGAGCTACTGAAAGGCAGCCTATAGCACAGCCATTCCGCCGTCTGTTGCGTCGTTTCGGTACTGGTGGCGGGGCAGGCGATAACGGACGTTGTTGTCCTGCTTGATAAGGGCCTGGTACAGGATTTGCTTGTACGTTCTGTCTTGAATGATTCTGTGGATATCCTTGATAGCCAGGTTGTTGCGCGTAATTTTGCTGAGGGTTTCCCTGTTGCTGAGGATTTCCCTGAGGTTGCTGATATTCGGTAGGCACTTGTTGTGGTGGAGGTCCTTGATATTGATAAGGCTTACGCCGTGCATTATTTGCTGCGTTTTGAGAACTGCCACCTAATATCAGTTTCCCCTGTGGTTCCTGTGGAGGTGGCTGGCCCTGTGGATTATAATTATTTGACATAGATGTACCCTTCTTTTACGCATGATTATACACGAGAATGCAACCAGGAATAGCATAATTCCCTTCCAACCCCACAATGGTACGGTGTGTGATGCATGTATGTTTTTTTGTCTGTCTACTCTATAGATTCAGACGAACAAGGGTACAGGAAGTTGCGTTTCTACGCTTTCTTTTTGGGAAATGTGACTAATTTCACATTCGTCTGGGTTTGCTCCACGCCTCTACCGCTTTGCGGCGTGCGGCACCATTGCGGACAGGACGACTATCATCAATCGAACTTAGTAGATTGCCCAGGTCTATCAAACTGTCCAGGTTGTGGGCTGACAGAAAATTGTCGATGAAGGGTAGCGCGGTCTTCATTCCAATCGTAAGTGGGCGATAGTCCGGCGAGCCTAATAGCGGGTTGAGCCAGATCAGGCGATGGCAACTATGCTGCAAACGATCCATTTCGACTGAAAGTATACCAGAGTCGCCACGGTCCCACCCATCGCTAATTACTAATACGACGGCACCTCGCCCCAAAACGCGTTTTGCCCAATTGTTGTTGAAGAAGTGGAGTGCGTCACCAATACGTGTGCCACCAGACCAATCTTGTACAGATTTGGATACATCACGAACGGCATCGTCTACATCACGTTTCTTGAGTTGTCGCGTGATACGTGTCAGTCGTGTCCCGAAGACAAATGCCTCAACATTCATCAACCCATTCGAGATGGTATGAATGAAGTGCAGTAGCAGACGTGAATACAAGCTCATCGAGCCACTGATATCACAAATGATTACAAGGGGACGAGGCTTGCGCTTAGTCTTACGCCATGTTAACTCAATCAACTCTCCCCCGTATTTAAGGTTACGTCGAACAATACGGCGCATATCGGGATAAGTTCCTGCATGAGAGGGTGTTTTACGACGTGTTGGACGCATACCGAGATGCCAGCGCATATCAGCCATCAGCTTTTTCGCTTCTTGCACTTCGTCCCAAGTGAAGTCCTCAAAGTCCTTTTTTCGTAATTGCTCAACCGCGCTAAAGGCTGTCCCTTGTGGGTCGCCTCTATCGTCGTCATAATCATCCTCTTCCGGGTCGCGTCCACGTCTGCGTTCGGTTTCGCGCATTTCTTGTCGAAGTTCTTTACGCTGCTCCATCGAGTTCATATGTTCGGCTAAGCGTTTGCGCTCAGAGGGTGGGAGACGCATACGGCGTTCGTCGCGGCGTGCAGGACCATTCTGCTCAGACTTTTTGCCTTGCTTATCGCGCAAAAACCAGTAGTAGCTAAACATCTGGTTAAACACTGCCTCTTGCTCATGTTTCGTGACAAGGCTACATTTCAGAGTGTTATAAAAATCTTCTTTATTGGTCAGGTCGATATAGCCCAATGTCTCGACCAAATCAAGCATTTGACGTGGCCCAACGCCGATACCAACCTCCCACAGGATACGTCCAAACTCTGTCAAACGGTAAAGCAAACGCTCTCCACGCTCAATATCCAAAGGACGCATCTCTAATGGTTGCTCGTTTTGCTGTGAAGACATGTTCATGGCTAGGATGCACCTCGTGCCTTTTGCAGCGTCTTCGTGAGATCGTTGCCGCCAACCTTCAACACATCGTCCTGGTACTTGAGGAGTGCACCGAGCGTGTCGCGTACAGGACCTTCGAGGAGTTCGGTCTGGTCAAGTGCGAGTAGCGAACTAATCCAGTCAAGTGTCTCTGCAACACCAGGAGCCTTGAACAGATCAATCGTGCGTAGATCGCGTACAAAGGTACACGCCTGTCGTGCCAAACGTTGTGGCACTTGAGGCATTCGCGCTATCACAATTGAATACTCTTTGTCGAGCGTAGGGAAGTCGATCCAGTAGTAGAGACAGCGACGGCGCAGTGCATCGTGAATTTCACGTGTGCGGTTCGATGTGATAATCACGAATGGTGGCTCTTTGGCCTGAATGGTGCCAATCTCTGGAATAGTAATCTGGAAATCGGACAGCAGTTCAAGCAAATATGCCTCGAACTCTTCATCGCTGCGGTCCAGTTCGTCGATGAGTAAAACAGGTGGCAATGGATTTGCGGGATCAATCGCTTGCAAGAGTGGGCGTTGCATCAGGAAGTCAGGGCCAAATATCGCCTTTAGCTCTTCCTGCCTATCTGTTCCGCCAGCTTCCATCAGGCGAATGTGCAACATCTGGCGCGTATAGTTCCATTCATAGACAGCAGTGTTGACATCAATACCCTCGTAGCACTGTAAGCGAATCAGCCTTGTGTTGAGCATCGCAGACAAAACCTTGGCAATCTCTGTCTTGCCTACTCCTGGTTCGCCTTCTAATAAAAGCGGCTTACGTTGTTTTAACGCGAGAAAAACGGCGGTTGCCAGACTGCGGTCTGCTATATAGTTCTGGGCAAACATCGCCCGTTGAATATCCTCGATAGTAGAATATGTTGGTATGACTGCTTGTTCCTGCTCCAACGCGAGCCTCCATCCAGTAATAAGAACTAGTGCTGTGCAGCACGAGGAAGTGTTTGTACACTTATTCTAAGCTATCTGAGAGAACATTGGCAAGTATCACAATTGTTTT
>CAXUIS010000046.1:0-24540 GCA_964250915.1 uncultured Ktedonobacteraceae bacterium
ATTGCAACTCTAAACGGCTTGGGAGGTCCAGTGCTCCAAAAGCTGTTTCCAGGCTCCACTCCCCATATCTCCTCAGCCCATATTCCTCTTGCAAATGGAACAGCACTGGTGAATAAAGCATTAAATCAACTCCACGTTCCTCCAATTGAGACGCTCGAATGGTGGGGTCACTTCTGTCTCTCAGGAGGTACGCTTGACCTTGGGTACTTGATCCTGGGCTTAGCCTTGCCGCGCAGGAATGGCTTCCTCACTCCTACAAGTGCTCTTCTGATTCTCTTCGCCGTCCTGAACCTGCTGTGCCAATTCTTCTCGCAAATTCCATTGTTCGTTGGAAATATCACAGCTACGGTGCTCTTCCTTACATTAGGGTGGATAGGAGTGTCAGCGTGGTCATCGAAACGGATGGATGTTGCCAGTTCCGAACGAGGTGAAAGAAATATGAAAGGATTTTTCACAGAACAATAGAGTCTATGTTAATAAATTCAAAGGCAAAAATAGACGGATTATCAGAACACCTTGTATATGGTAGACAGGCAGTAATGCAAAAGAATGGTCTGGCTAGCGTTGTGTTTTCTCATTTCCTCTTGAAAGATTATTGAGAAAGATGATTTCTTTTTATCGCTGTAAGCTGGCAAGATATATCAGTTCCTGTACGACTGTTCTCAAATCATTTCTGATATTGTCTATATCTGAACGGTGTGCATTATAACGACGGCTATGAGCAGAAAGATCGCCTATATTTTTTAACTTAGGTAAAGCTTGTTTGGTATTACGTGTTAAGTTCCAGCTAGTTTCATTAAGTGTAAATGTAATCAAATCGCTTAAATAAGGAAAATCTCCTGTTGATGTCTTGATTTTATTAGCAATATTAAAGTGCTCGAAGACTTCAATGATAAGCGTTTCAACTAGACGCCGTATCATTACAGCACATGCATCATAGCATGCATTTTCGTAAGTGCTATTAATTTGGTTAGCGACGGATTCAATGTATCCTCTTGTCCTTTTAACGAGCGAGTTTGCTATAACCATCTCGTGACGAGATGATACGTTATCTGCAGGTAGTAGCCATAACTGGTTTGCCTCTTGCTGAATAATTCTAGCATTGTCAAGGGCAAGTTTTGCTAATTCGTTAATCATTTACATTTCTGCCTTTATAGAGGTGTTTGCTCATACTAGAAAAAATGTGGTCAATTTGCTCAGCAGAAGCATCAGATGCTATATGAATTTGAATATCAATATGTAGGGATGGCTCGATACTATTTACATTGTGCTTAATCAATCGTTGTTCCTCATCACGAGGAACTAATGTATGTACTTTTTCGTCTTGTCTATTTCCCCCTTTTTGCATGGTTAGAGTCCCCGATTTTGAAGGTGGTGAAGAGACAGACTTGGTAGATTTAGTAGTTTTTGATGCATTGGAAGAACTATCTTGCTTTGTTGGGTCAGCCTCAATAAGAAGCAGGTAGAGCGTAGTCATTTTTTGCTTGGCACTTTCACCTACTCCAGCCTCATTTGCAAACCATCTTTCTATAGCTGCACGTGAAGACCCATGTTCAGAAAAAGTATCAAGTAAATCTTGAGGATAAACTTCTTCACGAATTTCTTTACATACAAGTGGATATTGGTCATCGTCCCGCCATCTTCTAGCGCGTTCGGTCGTTTTGCCTTCATCATCCACGAGTCCCATCTTTTTGAGAGGGGAAAGAAGATTTACTGATGCTGATTTAGGGGTTGTATTGAACATACTAGCAAGAGTGTTGGTAGTGAGACGGGCAGGCAGCGTCTGGATGAATTTTTTACGTAGTGTCCACCAAGAACTAGTTGAGATCATCGGGAAATTTACGCTCTCTTTGGTAACAACCATATCATACCTACTTCCTGTAAGTTCGTTATAAGCTTTTGTGTTATTATGGTTATCAAACAACTCTAAAACAGATGAGCATTTTCTTCGAGTAGATTATAAATATTACTGATTTATATGTCAACGAACATAAATTCTATTCACAAGAAATTCACACTTTATTTCTATAGCAAGTCTATAACTTTCTGCCACTTAATACTAGTGAAGATGTGAAATGAACCGAAAAGCACAAAGCAATGCTAGAAGCAAAGTAACGAACTTGCTTCTGGTCTAGTGAATAGTTGAAATGGGAGAGTCCAACTTCTCTAAGTAACCTTCGGGATTGGCTTAGGGTTTGTGTTTATAGGCTTGCTGAGCGTAGAACAGATTTATTTTATCCTCTGCTGCCTAGCTATGAGGATATATCTATATCTGTTTTGCTATCATTTTTGCTAACACAGAGCGCAACTAATTATCGTTAATGCTGTTTATTAACTGCTGTTAGCTTTCATAAGCTCATTCTGGTTTTTGCTAAATAGTTCTAAAATGGATGTTCATCGAGGTCCCTAAGAGGATCATTATCATAGTCGTATTTCTGTAAGGCTTCAGTAGCCTCAGAACTGTCAAAACGCCTTAGTGCGTTAGCCGCTGTCTCTTTGACATCGTTATCTAGGTCATTAAACATAGTTTCTATTAAAGGTGCTACCGCTTTTTTATCTTTGAGCTTTCCTAATGCTTCTGCTGCTCCTGTACGAGTACTACTATCCTTATCATTTAACGCTTCAATTAATCCTGGTACCGCCTGTGGGTAGTCTGATAGTGCAAGGGCCGCATAAGAACGGACTTCTCGAAGAGAATGATCTAAAGCATCTACTAGAGCTTTACGTGCAGCAGGATGGTTAGACTGTGCAAGAATTTCTATTGCGCTTAGTCTATCAGATCGCTTGCTACTGTCCAGCATTGGAACAGCATCTTTGATATAAAGAGGAATGCTTTCAACAGTTTGAGCTTTAGCAGGAGCCTGCACTGTGACAGCATTTCTAACAACTTCTATTAGTTTTTCCCAAGGCCGATTTATACGAGTAGAAAAATCTATGTATTGTAGAGCTTCTAAGCGAGGATGAAGAGGGGTGTACTTTAGAACTATAGGTATTACCTTCACTCCTGCTCCCCATGCAAAAGACCATTCATAGGTAACGTATTCAGAGGTTTTTGCTTCTGGCGTCATTATTACAACCAACGCAAATGCACTATTAATCGCTTGATCAATTTCTGCGCGCCAGTCTTCTCCTACCTGAAGTTTATCGTGATCTACCCAGGTGTTAAAACCTGCTTTCTCAAGTCTGTTAATCAGAACTTCTGCAAAGTCTCCATCTTCATGCTTGAAGGAAACAAATATATGCTTGTCCATGTATTGCTTCTTTTCTAAGAAATTCTAATAGGCGATAATTTTTAGTTTATAATATCATAAAGAATGTTTGATAATCCTCGGTTTACAGGGCATTAGTACAAATGGTTTGGAGTGGGAGGAGTAATAAATTAGATATTTCGCATTTTTCATATAACCATATCGTCTACTCTTCGGTTGCTCCTAATGCTTTCAGTGCGGCTTTCTGGCCCTCCGTCAAGCCTATGGTGTTAGTGATATTCATACGCTCGTAGGGTTTCACGCTTCTCAAGGTTTTGACAAGTTGACGCGTTGTTATATCCCACAGGAGAATTGTGCCATCATCGCTACTACTGGCAAGTAGCATTCCATCTGGACTAAAGCTGATACTTCTAATACGGTCTGTATGTTCATCTAGGAGAGTAATACAATCTCCTGTACGTACATTCCACAAGCGTAGCCGCTGATCCTCTCCTCCACTTGCAAACAGCTGATTATCGGGACTAAAGACAACGGAGCGTACCCAACTGGTATAGTCTTCTTTCGTACGACGACCACTTCTGCCTCATGAGAACAGGTTTTCATTTTCCTTCACCATCAATTGACAGTAGATCGTTCCATGTTCTCGGCGAAAATGAGTCCTCATGATTGTATATTGAGCCACCAGTAGAGTAAGCGATACTTTCCTGCTTCCGTTCATCTTCTTATTCCTGTTCAGTAGTGAACACATAGTATCCTTGTGTTCGACAACTCTCCTCCGCTCATTTTTGCTTGCTCTACAGCAGAGGCGTACGCTACAATAGAGCAGTCACTTCAAGTGAACATCATGTTCAGTAGTGATTGTGCTGTCATTAAGCGTAGCACACCACCTTTGCTGTAAAAGACAGTCTCAAAACGCTCTCTCTTCTCCTGTCAATATTCTGTCGAAAAGAGCGAAGGAGAGGACAAGAATATATAGTGTTCAAATAGCTGAGCAGCAATGACAGCATTTAAGGAACATCGAAAGGAAGACAAACAATGAGGATACTTTGGGTTATACAAAGGGGAAAATACAGTGACCTGAAAATACATATTGCGGAAGGACGATGTTTATGAGTTTAGAGAGAGACAATCAGGTTTCCCATGCTTCAACGTCAGCCACTTTTACTCCTCGGTCAAACTGGGTAGGTGCATGGTATGCTGCGCCCACTCAGATGATCTCTGCTAATTTGAGTGGGCGCACCTTCCGGCAGATTGTCCACTTGCATGCTGGTGGCGAACAGATTCGTCTGCGTTTGTCCAATCGCTACGGAGACGCGCCGATCACGCTCCGTTCGGTCTCCGTGGGACAGGTTCTGAGCGGTCCAGTTGTACGTGCTGGCTCCAAGGACGTGCTGTTTGAGGGGCAAGCGGCGGTGACGTTGGAGCCTGGACAAGAGATAACAAGCGATCCTGTTGACTTCCGAGTCGAGGCGTTGACCAATGCGGCGATTACCTTTTTTCTTGTACAAGGGGAGAGCATCACTGGACATGTTAGTGCTCAGCAAACCTCGTATGTGACAGGTGTAGGGAATTATACCTCTGTTCCCACTGAGGCAGCCTTCCTTGTCTATCCCCTCATGACCACCTCCTGGTGGCTGATTACCGGAATCGATGTCTTGCCAGCCTCTCCACTCAATGCTGTTGTGGCCTTCGGCTCCTCCACCACGGATGGCTTTGGCTCAACCCTAAACGCGAACACGCGCTGGCCCGACTACCTTGCCCGTCGCCTGATAGATGTCGGCGGGACACGTATCATGTCGGTCTTGAATGCAGGCATTGGTGGCAACCAACTCACTTCTTCGGAGGTACCTCAACTTGCAGGAACTGGCATGCCGCGTCTGCTTTTCGGGGAGGCTGGAAGTCAGCGTCTCGCGTGGGATGCCCTGGCACAGGCGGGAGCGACGGACCTGATTGTGCATATTGGATCGAATGACCTGCGCTTTGGCGTTTCAGGAGAAACGTTGATTTCCAGCTTTCAACAGATGGTGAAGCAAGCACGAGCGCGTTATCAGAAAGTCTTTGGGACAACAATATTACCAGGAGGATACTCTCCCGAACAAGCGGCACAACGACAGATCGTGAATACTTGGATACGAGAGCAAGGAAGTCAATGGTTTGATGCTATCTTCGATTTTGCGACACCACTACGTTCACCAGAAAATGAAGCTGTGCTCAATCCTGCCTATGACGCTGGCGATGGTATTCATCCCAATGATGAAGGCTATCGACTGATGGCTGAAGCTATAGATATCAACCAATTGACTGGAAGTCCTGATCGATAAAGTCGAGGAAGGCGAAGAGAAAAGCACATGAAAAAAGTCCTTCTTACACAAAAAGGAGAGCCACAAGAGGCACTCCACGTCGTCGAGACCGAGATACCAGAGCCGACGACAGGTCAGGTACGCGTCAAAGTTCTGGCAAGTGGTGTCGCATTCGCGGATGTGATGATGCGACGTGGAACCTATGTTGGCGTGCCAAAAATGCCCTTTACACCAGGGTATGACATCTGTGGAATTGTAGACAAACAAGGTCCAGGAGCATCGAAGTTTCACATTGGGCAGAGCGTTATAGCACTCATCGTCTATCAAGGCAATGCACAATATGTCTGTCTGGATGAGAAAAGCCTTGTTCCAGTCCCTCAAGGAGTCGATCCGGCGGAAGCAACAAGTCTCGTCCTGAATTACATCACTGCCTATCAAATGCTCCATCGTGTCGCGCAGGTCAAGCCAGGAGAGCGCATTCTGATTCATGGTGCTGCTGGTGGGGTAGGAACGGCCTTGCTCCAACTCGGTAAATTAGCGAGTGTGCAGATGTATGGAACAGCCTCTCGTACGAAACATCTGCTACTCGAACAGTACGGAGCCACTCCTATCGATTACAAGGCAGAAGATTTTGTGAAACGCATCTTGACGCTCACAGGAGATGGCGTAGATGCAGTGTTTGATCCCATTGGTGGTGTCCATCTTCGCCAATCATTCAAGACGCTGCGTAAGGGGGGAAGATTAGTTGCGTACGGCGTTTCCTCGGCCGTCACTCCGGGGAGCAATATGGCAAAATTTCTTGCCCAATCGCTCGCAATGGTGGGGTTAATACAATGGTTGTCGTTGCTGCCCAATGGCAAACACGCGAGTCTGTACCAGATTGCGGACCATCCTGAGTGGTTACAAGAAGACCTTGCAATACTCTTGGCACTGCTTGCAGAGGGCAAAATTAAACCGGTGATCGCGCAACGCCTTCCATTGGAGCAAATCGCCTATGCACATGAGCTACTCGAAAAATCCCAAGTAGAAGGTAAAATCGTGCTGCTTCCTAATGAAGAAAGTGCTGTGTAATAAAAGGAGGAAGGTTTTTTTCCTCTCGTGTTTCACCCCAGCAAACCTATGAAGGAGTTTGTGTGCAACCGCACATCGAGCCACCTTCATAGGTTTGCTTTATACTCCGCTCATTTTTGTACGATCATGTTTTTCTCTTTGTGAGTAGCTCACTTTTTCACGACAAGTATACATAAAACAACAGATACTTAGAAATAATAAGTTTTTATGGTATAATGTTGACAATCGAAAGTTTCTATGTTAAAGTATTTTTATACAAGATATTTAACGTTTCGTCAAGTCTTTGCATTGCAAGATGGAAGGAAGAAGCGAAAGGCAACGTGAAACAGCATGAGAAGAATTGACCTGCATTGTCATCCAAACACAAAGGCATGGTTTCAAGCGATTCAGCCTTATGCGGATGCGCTCCGTGAATATTGGCACCGTCCGTGGGAACCAAAGACCGAAGAAGAGGTGATTCAAGAACTGCGCGCTGCGGAGGTACAGGTCTTACTCGTGGCCTTTGATACGGAGACCGTCAGTGGTCTGCCTCCTTGCTCAAATGACTATGTGGCAAAATTCCGTGACGACTACCCTGATACAATTCTTCAGGCGTGGGGGTCTGTTGACCCATGGAAGGGAGAAATTGCCATTCGTGAGGCGGAGCGTGCTGTTAAAGAGTTAGGCGTCATTGGCTTTCATTTTCACCCTATTATGGGCGATTTCTCCGTCGGGAATCGCCAGTTCTACCCTTTATGGGAAAAAATGGTTGAACTACGCGTTCCGATCATGGTAGACACAGGGACGACGGGCTTGGGTGCAGGACTGCCAGGGGGGATGGGAAGGCATCTGAAGCAAGCAAATCCATACCCTGCGCTCGATGATTTAGCGGCGGACTTTCCTGATCTAAAGATTATCGCTTCGCATCCAGCTTGGCCGTGGACCGATGAAATGATTATGATCGCGTTGCATAAGGGCAACGTCTTCTGGGAGTTGTCAGGCTGGGGGCCAGAATATTTTCCTGACGCGCTCAAGCATGATATCAGTCGTCGTCTTCAGGATAAAATTATGTTTGGAAGCGATTATCCAAGTCTATCTCATCGGCGTGCAATCGCAGGCTGGGAGTCTCTAGGCTATTCAGATACCATCCTGGAAAAAGTGTTTTATAAGAATGCGCAGCGTATTCTGGGACTACCATAGTGTGTTCCTGATTTCCTTGTTCGGAGAAGAACAGAGTGTATCGTCACACTATTCTATTCGGTCATAAACCGGAAGGAGATTGCAATGCTGGGAGATATCGGACTGATGCTCCACACGGGTGATCTGTCTGTCGATGAAATTGTGCGCCTTGCCAAGACTGCTGAGTCGCTTGGTTATGAAGGCTTCTGGCTCACTGAGGAATCGGGGAAAGAAGCGTTTTCTATCCTGGGTGTGCTCGCACGAGAGACGGAACGCATCAATTTAGGAACAAGTATTGTAAATTTTTATTCGCGTACACCGATGTTGCTTGCGATGGGTGCGAGTACCATCTATCGCATGAGCAATGGGCGTTTTAGGCATTATGGTCTTGGAAGCGGTGGCATCGGCTTTATGGAGCAGGGGCACGGCATCAAAATGGAACGCCCTCTTGCACGTGCCAAAGAAGTGATTGATATTGTACGGGGCTACCTGACCAGCGAGCGGTTTTCATATGAAGGGCAATGGTTCAACCCCAAGAACTTCCACTTACGCGAGGGACCTCTGCCCGAACCGATGCCTCTCTATCTCTCCGCGCTAGGTCCAAAGATGGTGGGCTTAGCGGCACGCATGGCGGATGGTTTGATCACCAACTGGCTCACAGAAGAGTCCTATGAGATGTATTATGACATCATTAAGAAAGAGGCCGAGTCTGTTGGGCGCGATCCTAAAAGTGTCAAAATCTTGAGTTTGACCATGATCGCGGGCGAAGATGATGCGAGCGTGGAAGCCATGCGTCGAGGTCTTGCTTTCTACTTTGCATCCCCCCATTATCATCCCATCGCCGAGGTCTCAGGCTACGGAAAAGAGGCCAAAGAGATTCAGGCGGTGTGGCAGACGCGCGATTATGCCGCCGCGAGTCGTCTTGTAACAGATGCGATTGTGGAGAAGTTCGCGGTGATGGGTTCACCAGAGCAACGCGCGAAGAAACTTCGTTGGATGATGGACCTTGGTGTCTATCCTATCATGTACCCCATTATGCGGCATGGTCACACCGTCGAAGATCACTTCCTGGTGGCTGAACTGACCGCGAAGTATCTCGGTCTGTCCAACGCTCAGACGACAAAAGAGGAATCCTTATTCTCTCCTGCAACGAGTCTATCGCCTCTACTTGACGGTCAGCAGGGTGAAAAGGAGGCATCCGTATGACCACTCTTGAGGGTGTTGTCCCATTTCCTCCTGAGTTCGCCGCTCGCTACCGTGAGAAGGGCTATTGGGAAGACGCGACGATGGGCCATTTTTTCGATGAGATCGTCTCGAAGTCATCAGAACGTGTTGCGTTTCTAGCAGGTGATGAGTCCGTCACCTATCGCCAACTCGCCCAAAGAGTGGAACGCTTGGCACTACATCTGCTCAAGCTTGGGGTGCAACCTCTGGATCGCTTTGTGATGCAACTGCCCAATAGTCCTGAATTTGTATACCTCTACTTTGCGTTACAGAAGGTCGGAGCTATTCCGGTGATGGCGATGTCGTCTCATCGTTATAGTGAAATTCATCAGTTTGTCGAGCTGAGTCAAGCGGTTGGGTATGCGATTCCTGACCGGATAGGCGACTTCGACTTCGCGGACCTTGCCGAGCGCATACGTAGTGAACATCCTTCTCTGCGTTGGATTTTCGTCGTGGGTTCTGCCGCTGCTGTGCCAAACTCCATTTCCCTTACCGACCTTTTACAGACAGAGAGTGGACTTGCGCCAGAGCACTTGACCGAACGGGTAGTTGATCCGACCGAGCCTGCTCTATTCCAACTCTCTGGCGGAACGACAGGCATTCCAAAGCTGATTCCGCGCACGCATAATGACTACATCTACAATACCAAAGCTGCTGTCGAGGTCAACGATATTCGGCCCGACGATGCGTTCCTGGTCGTGTTACCGATGGCACACAATTTCCCACTCGCGTGTCCAGGTATTCAAGGCTTTTTGTACCGGGGAGCACGTTTTGTCATTAGCGATTCGACGCGACCCGCCGATGTGTTTCCGCTGATGGAGCGCGAACACATCACCCATGTCGAACTTGTGCCTGCCGTACTTATTCGCTGGATCAACGATCCACATATAAAAGAGTATGACCTCTCATCTCTCCGCGTGATCAATACGGGTGGACAAAAGCTCCAGCCAGAGGTGAAACGACGAGCGGAGGAATTGATTCCTTCGTGCAAAGTACAGGAAGTGTTCGGCATGGCGGAGGGATTGCTGTGTTTTGTGCGACTTGATGACTCTAATGAGATACGCATGGAGACGGTGGGGCGACCTGTGTGTCCTGATGACGAACTCAAACTTTTGGATGAGAATGACAATGAAGTACCTGTGGGCGAGATCGGCGAACTATTGGTTCGTGGTCCCTATACGTTGCGTGGCTACTTCCGAGTTCCTGAGTACAACGCACGGACCTTCACGTCCGATGGCTTCTACCGCTCTGGCGATTTGATGCGGCGGCATCCATCGGGCAACTACATCGTCGAGGGACGCAAGAAAGACCTCATCAATCGTGGTGGAGAGAAGATTAGCGCGGAGGAAATTGAAAACTTAATTCTTTCCCATCCGGCTGTGCTGAACGTGGCATGTGTTCCCATGCCTGATGCGGTACTTGGAGAGCGCACCTGTGCCTTTGTCATCCTCCAACCGGGCGCGACGCTGACACTCAAAGACCTGACAGACTTTTTGTTAGACAAGGGTATTGCCAAGTTCAAGCTTCCTGAACGGCTGGAAGTCGTCGATGATTTTCCTCTGTCAAAATTCGGCAAGGTCTCCAAACATGTGCTTGTGAAGCAAATCACAGACATATTAACCGCGGAGAAGCAGGCGAAGGAGCATGCAACATGAGTGACCGAGCGAGAAGACAAGGGACAAGCAGCGTGAAACTGCGAGGGTAGAGCATGGATTTTACATTAAACGAGCAACAGGAACAGATACGCAAGGGAGCGGCACAGATCGCACGCGAGGTCGTTGCCCCTCGTGCTAGTGCCGTTGATCTCGAAGGCGAGTATCCTTTCGACTACTTCGAGGCGTTCCGCAATGCAGGATTGCTTGGTCTCGCCATTCCTAAAGAGTATGGCGGTTCTGGTGCTGGAACGCTCGGTCTGGCTCTAGCAATTGAGGAGGTCGCCAAGTATTGCTGCACGGCTGGTCTCATTCTGCTTACCTCACGTCTGCCTATAGCAGGTATTCTAATGGCGGGAACGCCAGAGCAGAAAGAGTGGTATGTACGAGGCGTGGCGGAAGGACGGCGACGTGGCTGTTTCGCTCTAACAGAACCAGAAGCGGGTTCGGATGCTGCTGCAATCACCACAACGGCGGTACGAGACGGAGACGCTTATGTGCTCAATGGAGTCAAGATATGGGCGGGGCAGGCTACCGTTGCCGATTTCGCGGTTGTTGTCGCAAAGACTGATCCTCAGGCTGGTTCACAAGGCGTTAGTGTGTTTCTTGTCGATCTGCCCAATCCGGGCTTTCGTATCGTGCGTGAACTTCCCAAACTGGGCGTTCTTGGGGTACCTGTGGTCGAGATCGACCTTCATGACTGTCGTGTCCCCATCTCTGCACTGCTGGGCGAGGAAAACAAGGGCTTTCGTATCGTCATGCGCAATCTTAATGTTGTGCGTCCACTCGTCGCTGCTCGCGGTATCGGGCTAGCTGAGGGAGCAGCAAGCTATGCCGTTGCGTATGCGAGACAACGACGTACCTTTGGTCGTCCGCTCATCGAACATCAGGCGATTGCCTTCAAGCTTGCTGAGATGGCAATGCAAGTGGAGGCTGCTCGTCTTTTGACATATCAAGCGGCGTGGCTGGTTGATCAAGGTAAGAGTGACCGTGATATTGCACATTTCCTTTCTATAGCAAAAGCCACCGCGAGCGAGACAGCGGTTCACGTCTCGGAAGAAACGATTCAAATTCTCGGTGGCTATGGCTATCTCAAGGATTACGCGCCCGAACGCTACTATCGAGACGCGAAACAACTAACGATTGTTGAAGGAACTAGCGAGATTCATCGCCTCATTATCAGTCGTGCTCTCAATGAAAGTCTTCTCGATTGGCGCTGTGACACTCAGGCATTTGGTGGCTTTCCTAATGATGCCGAGGATAAAATCAAGCGTCAGGAACGCCTGAAGAGAGTCCGTCAAGAAGTCGGCTAACCTACTTGTTGCTCATAGACGAGAAATTGTAGTTGCGTTCTGAACGTATAAACGCGCGTTTTATGAAAGCGGTGACGACCATGACCGTTGCACCTGAGATGCCCCGTGGCGTGCTCACTACGCCTCCTCTGCTTGTCTTGCAGCATGTCTCCAAGCACTTTGGCGGCGTCAAGGCCCTTGATGATGTCAGCTGTCATGTTCCTCGCGGCGGACTCTTCGGCGTCATCGGCCCCAATGGGGCAGGCAAGAGTACCCTCTTGAGCTTGATTTCCGGGGCACAACACCCTAGCTCTGGGGACATTCTCTTTGATGGGCACCCGCTCGCACGCTTGTCTGCCCATGCCATTGCTCGTCTGGGCATTGGACGCGCCCATCAAATTCCACGTCCCTTTGCACGCATGACCGTGCTGCAAAATGTGCTCGTCCCTGCCCATTCGCATGCCCTCGGCACGACCGACTCCCACCGTCATGCACACGACCTGCTGGAGACCTGTGGCCTTCAAGACAAAGCCGCGCACCTCGCCTCCACGCTCACTCTGCTTGATCTCAAACGGCTCGAAGTCGCTCGTGCCCTCGCCCTGCGCCCTCGACTCCTGCTCTTGGACGAAGTGGCGGCGGGTCTGGTGGGTCAAGAGATTGACGAGATCACGCACCTCATCGCCTCGGTCCACGACGAGGGCGTCACCATTGTGCTCGTTGAGCATGTCCAAGCCGTTATACAACAACTCGCCGAGCGCGTCCTGGTCCTGGAATGGGGCCGCATGATCGCCGAAGGCACTCCTGCTGAGATTGCCGCACATCCTGAGGTCATCGCCGTCTACCTCGGCTCCACTCAGGAGCACCCTGTCGCCCGACAACGAGACGTGCTTGCCACGCCTCAAGCACTCAATGCGGCTCCTCTTTTGCGTTTAGAACAGGTGACGACGAGCTACGGCAAACTGCGTGCCCTGCGCGCTGTCGATTTCGAGGTCCGGGCGGGGGAAATCGTGGCGGTTCTGGGTGCCAACGGGGCCGGCAAGACGACCCTCACCCAAACCATCTGTGGCTTGGTGCCCAGCAGTGCCGGTCGCATTCTCTTTCACGACACCGACATCACCCACGTCCCGGCCTATCGTCGTGCCCAACTGGGCATCGCACTCTGTCATGAAGGACGCCGCTTGTTTAAGGACTTGACCGTACAGGAGAATATTGCGCTTGCCGCCCGCTACGCCTCTCGCTCCTCCACGCCTCTCGCCGAGCGTCTGACGCGGGTCTACGCCCTCTTTCCCGTGCTTAAGGAGCGAGCAACAACGCTGGCGGGCAAGCTCTCTGGGGGGCAACAGCAGATGGTGGCGATTGCGCGTGGCGTCGTTGCAGAGCCACAGGTGCTCTTGCTTGATGAACTTTCCTTGGGACTGGCACCCCAAATCGTTGACCAACTCTTCGCCGCCCTGCCGCGCATTTGTCAGTGGGGCATTAGTCTTGTGTTGATCGAGCAAAATATTCATCGTTCGCTTCTGATCGCGGATCGGGCGTATATCTTGGAACGGGGACAGGTCTCCTTTTGTGGCACTCCTACGGACCTGCAACAGAACGAGACCCTGCATCGGGCCTACTTTGGCGATCCCACCCCCCGTTTACGTGCCTTGCAAGAGTAACACGTGAACCTAGTTTTCCTTTCTCGAAGGAGAGAAACTACTATGTACACACTGTCCAAAAAAGTCTCGACGCTCCTGCTCATGGTCCTGTTTCTGACGAGTCTGGTTGCATGTGGAGGGGCATCAACCGGAACATCGAGTGGGTCCCAAACGATTGTGATTGGGGCCACGCTTCCTCTCACCGGTTCCTTAGGCTCCTTTGGTCCGCTCATTCAAACTGGGTATGTGAAAGCCGTCAATGATCTCAATGCCAAGGGAGGGATTTCGGTTGGGGGAAACAAGGACAAAGTCCAACTTGTCGTGCTGGATAACCAATCGGACCCCAATACTGCGAGCCAACAGGCCCGCACCCTCTTGCTTAAGAATAATGCGGTGGCCCTCTTGGGAGCCATGACTCCCGCCCTGGATATTCCCATCTCCAATATCGCCGAGCAGTTACAGCGTCCGGTCATTCAGTCCTTAACACCGTTACAGGCATGGTTAAGCGGACGATCTGGCGGCTGGAAGTACGCTTGGGATGCATTTTTCGACGAGAACCAGATGACCAATTTGCAATTCCAAACCTCCAACTTGGTCAAGACCAACAAACGTGTTGCCCTGTTCACCGATACCGAAGAGGATGGCATCACGATGGGCAAACTCTGGGCACAAAAGGCTCCGCAGTTCGGTTACCAGATTGTCTACCATGCCCAATTCCCCGTTGGCACGACCAACTTTAGCAGCCAGATCGCCGCCGCGCAAGCCGCCAAAGCGGACGTGCTGATCGGGCAAATGGTGCCCCCCGATGCTGCCGGACTCTGGAAACAGATGAAGTCGGTGGGCTACCAGCCCAAGACCGCGTTCTGCGAGAAATGCTCGGCGACGAGCGCATGGCGGGGCATCCTGGGACCGGTTGCCGAGGGGACGATGACGGTGGACTGGTGGTCGCCTTCGCTGGGACTGCCCGAAACGAGCACGTTTGTCTCGGCCTATGGCAAGAATGGCATCACCGTTGATCTCTCCACCATCGTGGCGATGAACTCGATCGCGCGCGTGCTCTTTGACGCCATCGCGCACGCCAACTCGCTTGATCCCAATGCCATCAATACGGCACTGGGCACGATCAATGCGACCTATCCGGTGGGCCATATTCAGTTCGGTGCCAACCATGCTGCTCCGCTCATCGCAGGCATGGACCAATGGCAGGGCACGAACATGACGCGTGTGTACCCGGCGACACAGGGAGCCGCCACCGTTGAATCTCCCATCCCTGGTCTCTAGGGTGACGTGAGAGAAAGGAGACGTGAACGTATGCTGCTCCACCATCTCATTGATGGACTGTTTCTGGGAGGGCTGTACGCGAGTACGGCCCTGGGCTTGACGCTGGTATTTGGGGTCATGCGACTAGTCAACCTGGCGCATGGAGAACTCCTCATCGGCGGCTGCTATCTGGCCTATGTGCTCAGTAGCGGACTGGGACTGGACCCACTGGTCTCGCTGGTGGTCGTGGCCCCGCTCATGTTTGGGTTGGCCTATCCCATTCAACGCTTCGTGCTCGGTCCGCTGATGCGTTCCGGGCAAGAGGCACCTCTGGTCGCCACCTTTGGCGTCTCATTGGTGGCTCAGACTGTCTTTGCCCTCGTCTTTGGTAGCAACCCCAAATCGCTCAACGCCCCCTACACGCTCACCGGAGTGAACATTCTGGGCGATGAAGTGCGCACGGTCTCGGTGATCGCGTTCGTGATCGGGCTGCTGCTGGTGGCGGGGATGTCGCTCGCGCTCACGCGCCTGCCCTTTGGCAAGGCATTGCGGGCCGCCGCCGAGGACCCGATCGCGGCGGCGTCGGTGGGGATACACGTCGAGCATGTGTATGCCGTGACCTTTGGGCTGGCGGCAGCACTTTCAGCGGTGGGGGGAACGCTGATTGGGTTATCATTCGGCTTTACGCCCACGACGGGGACCTCGTGGCTCTTACGCGGGTTCACGGTGGTGGTGTTGGGAGGACTTGGCTCGTTGTGGGGATCGTTTGTCGGGGGGCTGCTGATCGGAGTGCTGGAAGAAGTGGTCGCCAGTCAGGTGGGGCCGCAGTATCGGGACCTGATCGTCTTTTCCTTCCTGGTGCTCATTCTGGTTCTTCGCCCTCAGGGCATCTTTGGCAAGAAGGAGGTGGCGGCACGATGAGCAGGTCCAATCGTCAACCTGTGGTGAAAGAGCAATTGCCTAGCAGCCTGCCACGGAGACAGAGGAGCCGTGCAGCCGTGAGGAGACCCACTGGTCGGTGGCTGGTCGGGGCAGCAGGAGCACTCCTGCTGTTGGGAGTGCTGGGAGCAGGACCGAGCTACCTGAGTCTGTACACGCTGTCGCTGGGTTTTACGCTGTTTACGTTCATGACTCTGGCACTGTCGTGGAACCTGCTCGGAGGCTATGGAGGGCAGTTTTCGCTGGGACATGCGATTTTCGTGGGGGCAGGCTCCTATACAGCGGCGGTGGTGCTGGTGCATACGGGTCTGCCTCTGGTGCTGGCAGTGATGGCAAGTGGAGTGGTGGCAGCACTGATCGCGGCCCTGAGTGGACTGCTATTGTTGCGGCTGCGAGCGGCATACTTTTCGGTGGGGACGCTAGGCATTGCGTTGGCGGGTCTGTCGTGGATGATCAACTGGTCCTACACAGGAGGGACGCAGGAACTAAGCCTACCGGCGAGTGCGACGCTGGACTACGCGACACTGTACGAGGCGGCCCTAGGCGTGCTGGTGCTGAGCATCGTGTGCGTGGTGGCACTGGTGCGCAGTTCGTTTGGATTGCGGCTGATGGCAGTGCGCGATGATGAGGATGCGGCAGCGGAACTGGGAGTGAACAGCTTTGGGGTGAAGATGACGGCCTTGGTGGTGAGTGCATTCTGGATAGGGCTGGCAGGAGCGTTGATTGCGCTGCAAAGTGCGAGTATCGAGCCGAATTCGGCGTTTAGCTTGACCTGGACGGTGAACATGATTATTATGGCGGTGCTGGGAGGATTGGCGACGACAATAGGACCGTTGATCGGGGCGGTGGTGATCTTCACGTTGCAACAGCAACTACAAAGCTATGGCAGTTGGAGTACGCTGGTGATAGGGCTGCTGCTGATCGCCATCATCCGACTGGCTCCTCAAGGCATCTGGGTGTTGCTGCGACAAGGGGGACAGAGGCTGATCCAGGTGACGAGTGCGCGGCAAGCTGCTTCTGATGCTGAGAAAGGGAAAGATAGTTGATCCTTCATACTGTACTTTTGCGTACATGCAGATGAAAGGGTACAGCAATCTGCTCTGGTGGCTGTTGACGCGTCCCTTTAATTCGTCCAAGGAGCAATGACACCGCGAGACGGCTTATTTCCTCTTTGTCAGGAGCAATCGTTGTAAGCGTGGGAGTAGCGTAGTGTCCATCCTCGATATCATCGACACCTACGACTGCTACGTCTCTAGGAATGTGTAGACCCGCTTCGTGCAGCACGGACATTGCACCCAGTGCAAGCAAGTCGTTAAAGCAAAAAACAGCATCGGGAGGATGTTTGAGTGAGAGCAGGTAGCGCATCGCCTCCGCTCCATTCGCCCGGTGCCATGAGTCCATAGGAATCAGCAAGGTCGGGTCCGTCTCCTGTCCTGCTTCCCTCAATGCCTGCAAAAAACCTTGCAAGCGGAGCACCGGTGTCTCGCTCAGTCCGCGTTCAACCACCCCGATTGCCGCAATCCTCCGTTTTCCCAGGCTTAACAGATGGCTCGTTGCCAAGTGCGCTGCTGCTACATTATCAATGATCACGTGATCATATGGAGCACCAAAAAAGCGCTCGCCGAGCAGTACAATAGGCTTCTTGATCTCCTCTGGCTGAAGGTCTTCGGTCGTCAGTGCTTGAGCGTCTAGGATGAGACCATCAATGAGGTGCGGACGCAACCCTTTGACCAGCAGCAGTTCATTTTCCCGTTTCCCTTCAGTATAATCGAGCAGGACAGTATAGGAGTGCTCAATAGCAGCAGCAGTTATCGCGGTCGCTACTTCCGTAAAATATGGATTCGCTAGATAAGGAATAGCGAGTGCAATCACGCCAACATGAGCTTTACGAAGGTGCCGCGCAGCTATATCAGGCTGATAGCTCAGTTTTTCTATTGCGTCTAGTATCTGGGCACGCGTTTTTGCACTAACACGCGCATAATTTCCATTAATAACATTGGATACAGTCTTCGCGGAAAAACCCGTATATGCTGCAATATCCTTGAGATGTACTGTCATTACTCTCCAATCTTCTCAGAGAATGCTCTTGCTCATCTACTGCCTCATCACTTTCATCCTCACATATAATAGGTCCTACAGTTTGTGCGTGTCAAATTAGCTCAGTGCTTGAGACGAAGGCACAAGGGTACAACGTGTACCCTTGACAGATTACTAAGAAGGATGTTACACTAGGTTCAACGTTGAACCTAGTGTAACATCCTTCTTCTACAGAGCGAGATTTCCGCATCTCGATTATTTCAGGAGAGTGAAATGGTACTACCAGGACAAGATGGCTTGCATGAGAAGAAAAACATTATGCATCCACGCCCCCAACTTACCCGCACCCGTTGGATAGACCTCGGAGGAACATGGGGATTTGCCTATGACGACGAGATGCGAGGTCTTGATGAGTCTTGGCAGACGAGTGCGGAGGTCTACACACGCACCATTCAGGTTCCATTCCCACCTGAATCGTCTGCAAGTGGTATTGCTGATACTGGCTTTCATCCCATCGTATGGTATCGACGCACGTTCCATATTTCCCCTGTAGACAATGGGAAGCGTTTTCTCCTACATTGTGGTGCCGTCGATTATCGGGCGCACGTATGGGTAAATGGACACTTGGTTGCAACACACGAGGGTGGACAGACTCCCTTTAGCGCAGATATCACCACAGCACTGCAACCGGATGAAGATCAGGTTCTTGTGATCCGTGCTGAGGATGCACCGCTTGACTTGACACAGCCGCGCGGCAAGCAAGACTGGCAGGAGCAGCCTCATAATATCTGGTATCATCGTACAACAGGTATCTGGCAACCTGTATGGCTTGAACCAGTTGATCCAACACATATTACAGAGGTACGCTGGACTCCTGATCTTGAGTCAGGGCATCTCGGTTGCACCGTGCATCTCCAACGGCAGGAAGAGTCTCTACACCTTCACGTACATCTCAGCTTGCACGGTGTCACGCTTGCTGATGATATCTACCTCGTGCAGGGAACAGAGGTGCAACGACAGATTGCATTTGACCGTGCGGGCATAATGAACAGAAGCAAATTGCTTTGGTCGCCTGAGTCTCCCAACCTTATCGATGCAACGCTCACGTTGTTGAAAGGAAATGAAATTCTTGACGAGGTAAAGAGTTATGCTGGGTTACGCAGTGCGAGTGTTGCTCATGGGCACTTTCTCTTGAATGGACGCCCCTATTATCTGCGTCTTGCCTTAGAGCAAGGGTACTGGTCAGAATCGCACCTTGCGGCTCCCAACGAAGAAGCGTTGCGTCGTGAGGTAGAATTAGCGAAAGCACTCGGTTTCAACGGCATACGCATACATCAAAAGGTCGAGGACCCTCGTTTCCTCTACTGGTGTGATCGTCTCGGCCTTCTCGTCTGGGGCGAGATGGCGAGTGCCTACGTCTTTTCTCCTACTGCGGTAGAGCGCTTGACCCGCGAATGGCAAGAAGTACTTGCTCGTGACTACAGCCATCCCTGCATCGTGGTATGGGTTCCACTTAATGAAAGTTGGGGCATACCCGATGTGGCGTATAATTCAGCTCAGCGTCACTATGTGCAGACTCTCTACCACCTTACCAAATCTCTCGACCCAACTCGTCCCGTTATTGGCAACGATGGCTGGGAGCATGTCATCAGCGATATCTATAGTATCCACGACTATACCTTTGAAGGGACGATTCTACGTGAGCGCTATGGAGGAACTGAAGCCGTCGAACGCACGCTACAGGAGGTACAACCGCACTACCGCACTCTGGCACTTCCCGGCTCTCAGCGTACACACGAGCCAATTATGCTGACCGAGTTTGGAGGCATTAGTTACTCTCCTCAACCAGGCGAACCTTGGCATGGCTATGGCACGGTCGCTAGCAGTGACGCCTTCCTTTTGAAGTACCGCGAACTCGTCGATGCCATCCTGGACAGTCCAGCCATCGCTGGCTTTTGCTACACACAGCTAACCGACACCGGTCAGGAAACGAATGGTCTCCTGACGGCAGCGCGCGAACCAAAGCTCGATCTAGCAGCCGTGCGGCAGATTACCAGTCGGTCCTCGGCAGCGGTGCCAGGTGATGTGATTAGCCAGATGCAAAAAGTTCAAGAAATTACTTCTTTTGCAGGCGATATGATGGAGACCATACCGTGAAATTCCTTGCGACAGGTGCAGCAGGATGTATTGGTAGTATAATGGTTGCTCACTCTTTTCGAGTAGACCGTGAGTTAAGCGTTCTGGCTCCTCTTTTGAAGGAGCAGCGTGAGACTATATTCTACAATAGTATTGCTTAACAGAAGAGTCCTGCGTCTGTGCATTGACTACGTATTTATTCCGTACAACGAAGTGCGACCAGTGTAATGCGTTCATGGAAGTATACTATATCTCAAAGGAGAGGACTTGATGCATCAGCAACCTGAAAATGTATTTGGCAGGCGGCAATTTTTACAAAGTGCTGCGATGCTAGGACTCGCAGGACTGACGGGTGGCACGCTTGCCTCGTGCGGCACACCCAGTAGTAGCGGTAGTGGTAGTTCGGTTACCTTCTGGAACCTTTTCGGTGGTGGTGATGGCGCGCGCATGATTGATATGGAGCAGGCATTTCAGAAGCAAACTCCTACCACCAACTTGAAGGCTGTCACCTTGGCGTGGGGATCGCCTTATTACACAAAGCTGGCGATGTCAGTGGTCGGAAACAGTCCGCCGAACGCTGCCATCACTCACCTCTCGCGCCTTCCTACCTATGCTGCTGCCAATATCCTGGAGCCGATTGATCTCCCGTTTCTAGCACAGTATGGAATCACCGAGAGCGATTATCTCCCGGCGGTCTGGCAACGGGCACAATTTAACGGCAAGCAGTACGCCCTAGCACTTGACACCCATCCATTCGTTATGTACTACAACGTGGACGTGTGCCGCAAAGCTGGCCTGCTCGACAGCGGCAACAATTTGAAGCCTCTCCAAGGCCCAGCAGCATTTACAGATGCGTTCCAGCGTACACAAAAGGTCACAGGTAACGTAGGACTCTCCCTTGCGGTGCAGGACACGACTGTTTGGCGTCTCTTCAATGGATTGTACAAACAGCTTGGCGGCGATGTTCTCTCGCCTGATGGGACGAAGTTTGCCCTGAACGAAGCGCATGCAGAGCAGGCACTCACCTTCATGTCGGACCTGACACTCAAGAGCAAGGTTGCTAATCCGAACATCGACTACGCAGGCTCGGTTGCTCTCTTCGGAAGCGGGAAGGCAGGCTTCCACTGGAATGGCGAATGGGAAGTCCCCACGTTCCAGGGGACAATGAACTTTAACGTGGTGCCCTTCCCCAACATCTTCGGGGGTCAGCAGACCTGGGCCGACTCACATGCATTTATCATCCCTCGTGGTGCGACGCCCGATCAGGAGACGAAGGCTGCAACGTACCAATTCATCGCTGGAATGCTCAAGCAGAGCTTAACGTGGGCGAAGGGTGGTCATATTCCCGCCTACCTGCCTGTAACGCAAAGTGCGGAATATAAGGCACTCAAGCCGCAGTCCAACTACGCGGCAGACGCTGCTTTGGCTGTGCTTGATCCCGCTGCCTGGTTCAGTGGAGCTGGTTCCCAGTTTGAGACTGCTGCACAGAACTCCTTCGAGGGAGCACTCGAGGGGCAGGTGTCTGTCCCTCAATCCTTGCAAAACTTCCAATCCGCAGTTCAGAGTCTGCTCAATCAACCCGTGCCATTACCACGCTCAGTGAATGGTTAGTGCTTGGACTGTTCTGTCCTAGCTTATGAAAGGGAACGCACTACTATGTCTGATACCTCGATACCACGCGTGGTACCACGCGCTGCATCGCCTTCGCTGAAAGCAACTCCTGGACGTACCTCGCGCAGGCAGCTCGACCTCGTCGGGTGGGGCTTCATTCTTCCGCTCCTGATTGTCTACACGATCTTTCTGCTCTGGCCGATTCTCCTCGGCCTGCGCATGAGCTTGTTCAACTGGAGCCTGGTTGGAAGTGGCACCAATGAATTTTTCGGCTTCCGCAACTATGCGGAGGCACTCAGCGACCCGAATTTCTGGAGCTCGCTCTGGAACACTATTGTGTTTACCATCATCAGCACTCCCATTCTCGTTATCCTGTCGCTCGCGCTCTCCTTGATGGTCAACAGCATTTCTCCGCGTATGCAGTGGATTTATCGGCTGGCGTTCTTCGCGCCCTACACACTCTCCGTGACCGTTATGGCATTGATTTGGACCTGGATGTTTGAGCCGGGCTTCGGCCTACTCAATGGCGTGCTGAACTCGCTTGGTCTGCCCAGCGTTAACTGGCTGACACAACCGGGTGTGGCGATGCTCTCCATCGTTCTTGTCACTGTCTGGTGGTCGTTGGGCTTCAACTTCCTGCTCTACTTAGCAGGTCTGCAACAACTTTCAAAGGAAGTGTATGAAGCCTCGTCACTCGATGGCGCAGGCTGGTGGAACCGGATCCGCTACATCACCATTCCTCTCTTGAACAGGCAGACGATTCTCATCATAGTCTTGCAGGTCATCGCATCGCTCCAGCTCTTTGGTCAGACCTACTTGCTCACTGGCGGCGGACCAGCATACTCGACGCGCCCGGTCATCGAGTACATTTACGACTCTGGATTCACCAATTTCCGTGCAGGCTTTGCAGCAGCAACCTCGTATCTCTTCTTCATTTTGATACTGGTTATCTCGTTGGGCCAGTTCTGGTTTCTATCGCGCCAAGGGAGGAATAGCTAATGGCAACACAGAGCGCAACACTTGCCCCTTCGCAGGAGGTGACGCGTACCAACACCGCCCGTCAGGGTGGCAACAGGATTGGCAAAGGAGCGGTCTATGTCATCCTCACCGTTCTGGCGATCCTCTGGATCATCCCTTTGCTCTGGGCCGTGGATACCGCCTTCAAGCCTGAATCGGAGACGACAACGATTCCCGTCTCCTGGTTTCCGACGCACTTCACGTTTCAGGCATTTGCAGAAGTGCTCCAGGCTGGCGATCTGCCACGCTGGTATCTGAACAGCATTCTCACCTCGGTGGTCATCACGGTCCTCACGGTCGTGCTGTCGAGTATGGCTGCCTTTGCCTTCTCACGCATCCCGTTTCGCGGCAGAACTGTGACCTTCTGGCTTGTCATAGCGGGCATTATGGTGCCAGCACCAATCCTGATCATTCCACTGTTTACAGTGATCCAGTCCTTTGGTATGGTCAACTCGTACTGGGGCATCATTCTACCTCAGATTGCGGTATCGGTCGCGGTCTTCATCTTCAAGCAGTTCTTTGACGGCCTACCGCACGAACTGGAAGAGGCTGCTATCATGGACGGAGCCAGCCGCTGGCGTGTCTACTGGCAGATTTGGATGCCCCTCTCGCAACCCGCGATTGCGGCGGTCGCCATCTTCGCCTTCGTTGCTTCTTGGAACAACTTCGTCTGGCCGTTCATCGCTGTGACCAGCACGGAGATGATGACACTGCCAGTCGGCTTAGCGACGGTGCAGACTTCCTACGGCATTCACTATGCCCAGATCATGGCGACGGCAGTCCTTGGTGGCCTACCCACGTTGATTGCGTTTCTCTTCTTCCAGCGTCAGATCGTCCAGGGCTTCGCGGGTAGCGGTCTGAAAGAGTAAAAGTGGATTGTACATTCTTCCTTTCGAGGCACTCGGAGTTCGTCTTCCGAGTGCCCTCTACCAGAATCATTAACACACCTCAACTCCACAAGAGGCCCATTAGGACTAGTCAGCTCCCTATTGTTAACATCACACTATGGTTGCTATCAATTTCTGTGCTCGGTTCATATGAACAGACTTATTCATCCTATATCCAAGATTCTCAGAAATGCGTTGGGCCGATTTGAGAATGATGGTCGCGTAATTCTCTTGCTGGGGATAAAATCGCTGGGTTGGGACGGATAAACTGATAGCGGCAATAACTTTCCCATCGAGATCACGTATAGGGGCAGCTATACAGCATAAGCCAAGTGCCACTTCTTCATAGTCATAGGCATAGCCACGTCTTTGCACCTCTTCCAACTCTTGTGTGAGTTTGTCGAGAGTTGTAATCGTGTTTGGCGTGAATGCAAGCAAATTCAGGTCTTCAAGCAGTTGAGGTACTCTATATTGCTCTTGATGGGACAGTAACACTTTCCCCACAGCACTACAATGCGCTGGAAGCCGCCCTCCGACCCGTGAAAGGAGAATTTGTACAGCAGGAGTTGCTTGCAGTTTCTCGACGTAGAGAACTTGAGCACCGTCTAATACTGCGAGATGTGTTGTTTCTCCCCAACGTTCAACTAACTCTTGCATCACAAGACGAGCCTCAATGCAAAATTCCGTGTTCTCTAAGAGAACCTGACTCAACTCGAAGAGTCGCCAACCGAGTCGATAGCGTCCCCCTTGCACACGGGTGAGAAGTCTTTGTTCTGTTAAACTCGTCATGATATCACTTGCCGTTGATTTTGGAAGGTGTAAAGCTTTTGCTACTTCGCTTACACCCCACTCCGGCTGTTTGAAAGAAAAAAGATCAAGTACCTTGCCTACTTTAGATACAGTATTCAGCATAACAACGTCACCATTGACCCTCTCTATAGACAGGAATGCCTATAAATAATACTGATACACTAGAATACAACGTGAGCGATACAAAAAGGGTTAATCTATATCTACATTAAATTTTCACATCAAAAAATTGGTGTTCAAACGTATTGATATTAAAGTAATTTATACACAGTAGGGATTTATTCGTCAAGTCCTTTGCAT
>CAXUIS010000047.1:0-24535 GCA_964250915.1 uncultured Ktedonobacteraceae bacterium
ATGCGTATCGTTTCTTTATTAGCAAGCGCAACGGAGATCATTGCCGAGCTTGGTTGTCTCGATTCGCTTGTAGGACGTTCTCACGAATGTGACTACCCACCGCAAGTCTTGCAACTGCCACTTGTCAGCACTGTGCAAATCAATACAGAGACAAGCAGTAGTGAGATTGATGCTCAAATTAAGCACTTGGCCCACTCAAAAGAGGTAGAACAACAAAACGCACTAAAAGCCCTCAGCATTTATCGCATTGACGTTGACCTTTTGCGAGAGTTGCAGCCGGACGTAATTTTCACGCAAACACAATGCGAGGTGTGCGCGGTCAGCGAGCGTGATGTAACAGAGGCACTACAGCAGCTTACAGGACTTCATCCACGTATTGTCTCGCTCTCACCCTATCGTCTTGCCGATGTATGGGAAGATGTTGTACGTGTGGGGAAGGCATTAGAGCGAAAAGAGCAAGCGGAGGCATTGGTACAGCAATACCAGCAGAGATTAGAGCAACTACAGCAACAAAGTGCAGCAATCAACGAAGGGAAACAGAAGCCGCGTGTCGCCGTTCTGGAATGGCTTGACCCACTCATGGCGGCAGGTAATTGGACGCCTGAACTTGTAACATACGCGGGCGGAGAGAGCCTCTTTGGAGAAGTCGGGCTACATTCGCCGTGGCTGACATGGGAAGAGCTGCATAAAGCAGACCCTGATGTTCTCGTGCTTGCACCCTGTGGCTTCTCGCTTGAACGTACACATGTTGATCTGCCACTCTTACAGCACCATCCACTGTGGCAATCGTTACAAGCAGTACAAAACGGACACGTCTATGCGATTGATGGCAACTACTATCTCAATCGCTCTAGCCCACGTCTCGTAGAGTCAGCAGAATTGCTAGCACGTGTATTGTGGGGCGAGCAATTAGCACTATCGGTCGATGAACAGGCGTGGCAACTTATTAAGTAAGCAGGCATACAAAAAGAGACACTGATGTAATAGTGTCTCTTTTTGTATGCCTGCTTATCTACTTGTTTACTTTGGGAGCATGCGCCCAAAAGAGCAGACCGGCTAACACCAAGAAGCCAACAATCATCAGTACCATGACTGGTCCGACGACGTTGGAAGCATCCCATTGAAAGAGTGCTGCCCCTGCAAGGTAGAGTACCCAGAGTAGCCCTAGTCCTGGGACGATAAGTAACCAGTTGAAACGTGCATTGCGTGTTGCGAATCGTGATGGTTGTCGCTCACGCACCACATAATCAAGGTCTGAATCGAGCGGTTCCATGAAATACCTTCCTCATTTTCACAGAGCAACACTTCTACATGTGAGAAGCACCTTTAAGTGTGCACTGTATGTATTGTAGAGCAAAATGTGTTTTGTTGCGTTAGCATGAGTGAGCTACCTAAAAAGTAACTAGCTCACTCAACATTATTGCTATTATAGTCCTTGCCTTGCGCTAATGCAACCGCTAAAGTCTTTTTCTAAAATAAAAAAAGGCCCTCAACGGCCTAAGCAACAGAAGATTGGACAGTAACCGACCAATCATTTGTATCAGAACACGGCAATGAGTCTTGAGCAGGAGAGGCAGAGAGGTTGACAGTGGGAAGAGGACGAAGCTTGTTGAGGTAACGGCGCAACTCAAAAGCGTTTACGGAATACATGGAGCCATCTACGGCTGCATCTATATGTCCCTCAGCAATAGCACTACAAACATCAGCAAAAGTGGGGAAACGGTCGGGCATGAGACACCTCCCTACAGACTACGGGACACACTCTCAATACTGACAATGATGTGACTTATTTCACAACCTTACCAAGTACACGTGTAAAAGTACGCCCTGGTTTCGTTATGTTCCATATAGGAAAACATGAGAACAGCTGAGTTTATTTCGTCATTCAACACTCAAGGTGTCGCTACTCTTCCTCCTCTTCATTACTCTCGTTTGGATTATCCAGTATGGCATCGTCGTCAAGCAGACCCGCCATAGGTTCAATATACATCATTCGGCGGATGAGGTCAACCTGTTTCACGACATCTTTAATAGCTGGTAGCAGAATTTGCTTGTTATCATCCCCTTTAACCACATACACGTCGTTACTGCCAGTCTCCATAATCTCTGTAATCGTCCCTATTTCGCGTCCATTAAGGATTGCGACACGTAGACCAAGAATGTCATGCTGATAGTATAAATTTGGTGGAAGTTTGGCGAGTTTGTCGAGTGGAATGGAGAGATCAGAATTACGCAAAGTCTCAGCTGTTGTTGCGTCGTCGATGCCTGCGAATTTAATAATAAGCATATCACCCTTATATGGGCGAACAGCAGTAATCTTACGTAGCATATGCTCAGGACCAACAAAAATGCTGTCCAACTGTGCGAAACGATCAGGGATGTCGGAGAGTGAAAATATCTTCAACTCGCCACGAATACCAAAAGGGGCCACTATTTTTCCGATAGTAGCCCATTCTGTGTTGCTTGACTTAGGCATAGTGACCTCTGTAGCGGAGAGAATACTAGATATCAGCACAGAGCATTACTAGCAAGAGAAAGACACGGCTGATAGAGATACGTGTCCTCTATTACAAAATTTCCAGAGAGGTATGACGACCTTCACGCGCACCACCAGCACGCAAGAGTGCTCGCATCGCTTTAGCAACACGGCCCTGGCGACCAATGACCTTGCCAAAATCGTCGGGGGCGACATGCAGTTCTAGCACCAACGCATTACGGTCGTTGCGAACTTCGCGCACCTGCACAGCAGAGGGTTCATCTACCAGAGATTGGGCAATGTACTCTACTAGTTTACGCATATCTCAACCTCACCCTGACACTACTTTACGCCTCGGTTGGTGTTGGCGTAGGAACAGTCGTCGCTGGAGTTGATGCAGCGGCAGAAGCAGCCTTTGCTTGTGTGAACTGGTCCATAATGCCAGCACGTTTGAGCAGAGAGGCAACTGATTCCGTAGGTTGCGCTCCATTTTTCAACCAGCCGAGAGCTTTCTCAGCATCAATATGAATGGCAGATGGCTCAACACGGGGATTGTACCAGCCGATATTCTCAATGATACGACCATCACGTGAGAAACGTGAGTCGGCAACTACCACACGGTAGCTTGGGGCTTTCTTCATGCCCGTGCGTTTTAAACGAATTTTGACAGTCATGCGTTCTTTTTCTCACCTCTTCCCCACTTGCTGGGGTCTATACTTTCGTGGCGTTCGAGAGGAGTGCATACAACAATTTACAGCGACCCCAAACTACGGCTCAATTAGGATAGCATGAAGCATATATTTTGTCAATGTCTATGACATCGAATAGACTCCCAACGTCCATAAGACTGTGGCGACACCAAGTAAAACAGCAAACGAGCAAATGACCAGTGTATGTTTCGTCGTTTGCCATTCTACGCTACCTCGACTTGTCCAAAGTGCAATGAGCATGTACACAGGAAATACTTCCATGTAGAAGCGGGCACTGCTCTGTGTCGAGGTGGTGCAAAGAGGCAGAATGATAAAGACAAGCGAAAAGATACCATAGATGGATGGAAGCTTACGAAAGATGGGAATCAAGAGGAGTAGAAATCCTACAATCACGATCACGTTCAGATCGTAAAAGGTCCAATTATAGGGGCTTGGGGGCAGTGGATGCGAAAAAATTGAAATGAGGGACGACACTGGATCGATAAAACTGCGTCCCCAGCCATTCTTTTCTACCAATTCAAAGGGAAAGAAGGTGCCAACCTGCCACTGCGCGTACACACAAAACAAGGCTAGCCCTAGAGGAATTTGTAGTAGGGCAATAACGCCACCCCAAAACGGGAGGGTACGTAAAGCAATCCATATACCGACAAAGCGCGAACGTATCCATGCCCATATTCCAGCAAACCAGCTTCGTTGTTGCTCTAGTAAAGGTGCATGCTGCTCCGCCATAACTTGCCAATACTCCCATGCGACAACCGCGAGAAGTAACACTCCCTGTGGTCGGGTGAGCGATGCCAGACCACCAAGCAATCCAGCAAGCCACCAGCGATGCATACGCGCATAGTAAACACATGCTACTGAAAGCGCGAGAAACAGCGATTCGGGGTACACGGCGGAGAGAAAAAAGCTCATGGGAAAGAAGGCGAGATACATTACAGCTTTTGCAGCTTTGTGAGCAGTAAGTTCATAAGCAGTAAGTTTATAGAAATAAAATATGGCAATAAGAGCTGAAATGTTGGTAATCGCTAAACCGGCGAAAAGATAAGGATGATGCTGCGACGTACTGAACGGAAAGGCGAGCAGGCGTATTAAAAGTGGATAGAGTGGAAAGAAGGCCCAGTTGCTTTGTCCATTCAACGTGTCACGTCCCCAATAGCCGTATTGAGCAATACTGATGTAAAAGCCAGTATCGAAACGACTCCACATCCACCACAAGATAGCAGGGAAGTGCGCTTGTTGAGCCGAAAGCAAGATCGGCTGCTTACGACTTACAAGCGGCTCTATGTAAACAACGGTCACGGCTCCAACAAGTAGGAGGAGCAGACGGCTTATAAGAAATGGTAAAAGTGCAAAAGACCATACCTGAGCAAGTGTGGTACTCCATCCCTGCGGAACCTGCGCATCTGGCGTTCCCAGTATTTTATGCTCTACCGCGGTAGTTATGGTAATATTCGTGTATTTATCTGTTGTTGACATTATAAATACCCTCGCAAAAGACAAATTGAGACACCTTCATTGTATAGTAAAACGTTGTGTAGTGCAACAAGCAATGATTAAAAGTGTATGCTGAGTTTGTTCATGGATTTTGAAAATTCAATGTATCTCGTGCTCTTTTCAAAATGATAGAATAATAAGCAGAACATGTAGTCGAATATAGATCATGCTTCTCAAGAGGATAAACGAATGCGGCGTACAAAAATTGTGTGTGCGATAGGCCCAGCTACACAGAGTGATGAACAGCTTGAAGCACTGATGCGTGCAGGTATGAATGTCGCCCGCCTCAACTTTTCACACGGGACTCAACAAGAACACGCAGTAGTGATTACAAGAATACGCACTATTGCAGCACGCCTTGGATGTGCTATTGCGATCTTACAAGACTTGCAAGGACCAAAGATTCGTACTGGTGCGCTACAAGGAGGCCAACCTGTACGCCTGGTCAATGGTGCAAGAATCACGATTACGTCACGTGATGTACCAGGAACAGCCGAGATTGTTTCGACAACATACAAGAATCTACCGAATGATGTGAAGATTGGAGACTCTATTTTGCTGGATGACGGACTGTTAGAGTTGCGCGTCCTGGCAAGCGACGGTACAGATGTCTTATGTGAGATTGTGCATGGCGGTCTCTTGAAAGAGCATAAGGGCATTAACTTACCAGGAGTAGCGGTTAGCGCGCCTTCTTTAACAGAGAAAGATCGGGACGACCTCACCTTTGGCTTACAGCAAGGCGTTGATTATGTCGCGTTAAGCTTTGTACGTAAGCCAGAAGATGTACAGGATGCCAAACGCTTTATTCGTGAGCATTTGGGGGACCAAACCAACAAAAAGAATCCTATTACAGTGCCACTCATTGCGAAACTCGAAAAGCCCGAAGCGATTGCACAGCTCGACGCGATCCTGGAAGTTGTTGATGGCGTGATGGTAGCACGTGGCGACCTCGGCGTCGAGATGGCACCAGAGAAGGTGCCGCTCATTCAAAAGCGTATTATCGCTCGATGTAATTACTTTGGCCTACCCGTTATCACTGCAACGCAGATGCTTGAGTCGATGATTACTAACCCACGTCCGACAAGAGCAGAAGTCAACGATGTGTCAAATGCGATTATTGACGGTACCGATGCAGTTATGTTAAGTGCAGAGACCGCAGCAGGACAATATCCCATCGAGGCAGTCCAGATGATGGTACGTATTGCAGGAGAAACCGAGGCAGGAAATCGCACCGCTCATGAGCCGCAACACAAAAATCTCACGAAAGCACGCGCTGTTAGCCGTGCCGCCCGCACTCTATCGGAAGAGGCTAGCGTGCAAGCAATTGTCGTCTTCACACGCAGTGGTAACTCAGCCCATCTCATCTCGAAGGATCGACCTCGTACACCTATCCTAGCATTTACTCCCTCGGAAAGTGTCTATCATCAACTCGCACTCTGGTGGGGCGTGTGGCCTTCACGTATCGCCTTGCAAGGCACAACGGAAGACTTGATTGCCGCCGTCAATCAACGCTTGCAAGACGACAAGCTGATAGCGCGTGACCAATACGTTGTGATCATGGGCGGCCTTCCTATTGCTAATCAAGCGCGTACGAATTTCGTCAAGTTACACCGTATCGGCAACGCTTGACGGAGTTGTAATGGGTTTGACATGTCCGCGTCTCATGCTATACTCTGATACAAGAGTTATTATCTACAGAGAGCGGCGGGTAACATCGACGTTATCCGCCGCGTCTCGTTGCAATGAGGCTACATATTTCCCCGACAACGCATCTGTCGGCATTCAATGACGCCATTTATGGAGTTCACACATATGACAATTCAAGAACGCAAAGCTATTCCAGAGCCACAAGTCGATGCACGTTTACCCATTCCGCAACAGAATTTGCGTGTACCAGGACCAACACCAGTGCCACCTGAAGTTATGGAGGCGCAAGCACACCAGATGATTAATCATCGAGGGCCAGAGTTTGCCGCGATTGTGAAACGTGTCTCGTTACGTTTACAATACTTTTTCCAGACCACTTCACCAGTGATGACTTTCCCTGCCGTTGGCACAGGCGGTCAGGAAAGTGCTGTTGTCAACCTGTTCTCTCCTGGTGAGCATGTCGTCGCCATCACGATTGGCAACTTTGGTGAGCGTATTGCAAAAATTGCTGAAGCCTACAGCCTCAATGTAACTCGCGTCGAGTTTCCGTGGGGTCAGGCGGCTGATCCTAACGTCGTAGAGGAACGGTTGAAAGCATTACCACCATTTCGCGGCGTGTTGATGACGCATAATGAGACATCCACCGGGGTCACAAACGATGTGCAGACGCTCACCGCGCTCATTCGTCGTATCAACCCAGATGCACTGATTGTGGTAGATGCCGTTAGCTCGCTCAGCGCGATTCCGTTAGATATGGACGCGTGGGATATCGACGTGGTGTTTACAGGTTCACAAAAGGGTTGGATGGCACCTCCGGGAGTGATGATGCTTTCCGCTAGCCCGCGCGCTATCGAGGCATCGAAAACTGCGAAGCTACCCCGTTTCTACTTCAACTGGAAGTCTACGCTCAAAAGCCTTGAAGCATGGCAGCATCCAGTAACTTCGCCAATCTCGCTGTTCTACGCGCTGGATGTAGCCCTGGAAATGATGCTAGCGGAGGGACGCGAGGCGATTATTGAACGCCACACACGTGCAGGAGCCTACGTACGCCAGCGTGCGCAGGATATGGGACTAAAGTTGCTTGCCACCGATCCCGAACGAGCATCAAACACTGTGACAGCAATCATGATGCCAGAAGACATAGAGTTCAAGGCACTCAACAAAAAGCTTCGAGAGCAAGACGCTGTTGTTATCGCAAGCGGGCAGGACCATATGGCAGGGAAAATCTTCCGTGTGGGACATCTCGGCTTCTTTAGTGAACAAGACCTTGAACAAGCAATGAACGCCGTAGAGACGCGTCTGCACGAACTTGGCTTTAAAGGCTAAGTCAGTAGGGAAGAGGAAGAAGACATGGCAGAGGTACAAAGCGAACAGCGCGCTCTCAAAATTCTCATTGCAGACCGTGTGGCGCAGGAGGGCATCGACCTCCTGCGTACACAGTTGCCAGAGGCACAGATTGACGAGCGTCCTGGACTGAAACCAGAACAACTCAAAGCGATCATCGCAGACTATGCGGCCTTGGTGGTACGTAGTGAAACAAAAGTTACAGCTGACATGCTCGCGGAAGCGACACAGATGAAGATTGTTGGACGTGCAGGCGTCGGTGTTGACAATATCGACACGGAAGCGGCAACACGTCACGGCATCATCGTTGTCAACTCGCCTACAGGCAATATCGTTGCGGCAGCAGAACACTCTGTCGCTATGCTGATGGCACTTGCAAGACACATCCCCGAAGCAAACGCAAGTATGAAAGCGGGCAAGTGGGAGAAGAATCGTTTTCTAGGCGTCGAGGTACGCAACAAAACGCTCGGCATCATCGGGCTTGGCAAGGTAGGTACCGAGGTGGCACGACGAGCGCAGGGCCTGGAAATGCAAATTCTCGCATTTGATCCCTTCGTTTCACCGGATCAGGCGCGTAAACTGAACGTGACCATGCTTAGTTTTGATGACGTACTCGAGCAAGCTGATTTTATTACTCTACATACATCGCTTACAAGTGGCCCAAATGGGACACGTGGTCTCATAGGTTCGCGCGAACTCGCTCTGATGAAACCAAGTGTACGCTTGATTAACTGCGCCCGTGGTGGCTTGATCGACGAAGAGGCACTCCTGCACGCACTCAATGAAAACGCTCTTGCTGGTGTCGCGCTTGACGTGTTCAGCCAGGAACCCATAAAAGATGATGCGACGCTGAAACAGCTTTTGGCTCATGAGCGCGTTATTGCGACCCCTCATCTCGGAGCTTCGACAGAAGAGGCGCAAGTTGGGGTTGCTATTGATGTAGCCGAGCAGATTGTGTCTGTACTACATGGAGGTTTCCCACGCGCGGCAGTCAATGCGCCACTTATTCTACCAGAGACGTTGAAGTTCCTACAGCCATATATGCGACTGGTTGAGCAGATGGGACACCTATATACGCAGCTTCAACCTGGTTCATTAAGCAAAGTCGAGTTGTCTTGTAGTGGTGAAATTGCGAATTATGATCTGCGTCCACTACAAGCTGCGCTGATCAAAGGGTTATTAGAGTCCGTTTCAGACGCACATGTGAACATGATTAACGCACAGGTATTGGCGAAACAATGGGGACTAGAAATCGTCGAGCAGAAGTCTACCACTGCTACCGAGTTTGCGAACCAAGTCACGCTTCGTATACAACAGAATAACGGATATTCATCGCCACTTGCTGGCAAGCAAACTGCATACATCGAGCCAGGGGATGAGCATATCGAGGTGCTTAGCGGTACTGTAATCCATGACGAGCCACGTGTCACACGTGTTGGTCGCTATGGGACCGAATTTGTACCAGAAGGATATATCTTCTTCTGTCGCAACCTCGATCAACCCGGTATGATTGGACGTGTAGGCACATCACTAGGAAAAGCAGGCGTCAACATTCGTCATATGGATGTAGGTCCAATTGTGCGCTCACCACGTCCATATAGCCAGAAGAAACAAGCATCCGATACTGCATTGATGGTCATTTCCGTTGATGACCCTATCCCGGATTGGGCAATTGAGGAGATTGGCAAGGCGGGCGATATCTTCGGAGTGACCGTTGTAAAATTATAAAAGTTAGTCTATGCAGCAATAAAACATGGGTATGAAAATCCTTACAAGGATTTTCATACCCATGTTTTATTGCTGCATGAATCAGCCCGAAAAGGGGTGATATTTTGTATGAATGACACGCTTAACCATGTAAGTTACGACTACATAGACGATCAACAAAAGGACAACACCAATAACGGTGGGCAGTGTATATGCTTGCATGAAGTGGAGCGCAATTTTCCAGCGAGGACCGAGCATCCAGCCAATAGAGGGAAGCGCGACACACCATATAAAAGAACCCGTCGATGCTGCAAGCAAGAAATTTCTGAAATTCATATGTGATATGCCTGCTGGAAAACAAGCAAATGGGCGCACGAATGGTGTCATACGTGAAAAGAAAATCATCCAGAAACCCGACTGCTGAAACCAACTATCCATAATGCCTATTTTTTGTTCGTTCACGTGGAAGAATGTGGCTAATCGTAGTACTATTTTTCTTCCACCTCGCATGCCAATCCAATACGCACAACACGCACCAGCAATGCTTCCTACAATAGCTGAAACTATAAGCATCTCAATGTTGAGATAACCGAGTGCCGCCATCGCTCCCATGAGCAGTAGCAGAGTATTGTTGGTAATAGGAACTCCTGTACTCTCTAATAACAGAATTATTGCTACAAGAAGATACATCAATAATGGGCTTATATGCAGTAACGCATGCACAATGGGATGCACAACAGCCTCCTCCCCTTATATATCTATTTATATTTTTTCTTATGCTTTTTTGATACAACGAATGCTTCTCTCGTTCCATTATATTAGACGGATGATATTCCTCTTTGGTTACGAGTGACGCCAGAGTGGGCTATGCCGTTATAAACACTGCAACTATACTGATGATACAACGTACACAGTGTGACGAAACATAAAAAGAGAAGAGAAAAAGAGAGAGATATGGCGACTACTACAGAAACAATTCTCGATAGAGAGTCATTAAAACCTACCAGGAGGCAAGCGCGCTATGCCTTTACCGTGCTACTCATCATTAACATTCTCAACTATGCAGACCGTTTTGTACTTGCGGCGGTTCTTCCAAAAATTAAAGTAGACCTGGCATTGAGCAATACACAACTGGGACTCCTCTCATCAGCATTTCTGCTTGTCTATGCGCTTACGACACTCCCTTTGGGTATCTGGGCGGATAGAAGCACGAGAAAAAACATTGTTGCAATCTGCGTTGGCATTTGGAGCGTTGCAACAACATTAGCTGGTTTTACTACCAATTTCATACAGCTTTTTATCACACGTACCGTTCTTGGAATAGGTGAGGCTGGCTATGCACCTGCGACACTTTCACTCCTAGGTGATTATTTTCCGAAAGAGCGGCGAGGGCGAGTGCTCTCATTCTATTCTATCGGCAACTTGATTGGAACTGCTCTTGGTCTTGTGATGGGTGGGCTGGTTGCTGACGCCTTTGGATGGCACTGGGCGTTCTTCATTGTTGGTATTCCTGGCCTGCTGACCGCATTTCTCATCTGGCGAGCGGTTGAACCGAGACGTGGCATCTATGAAAGTGAAGAGGACGATGCTACGAGTGCGACGCATGGAGGGTTAGGCAAAGATTTTTGGGGTGCTGTCAGGCATCTCTTCCGCATTCCAACCTATTGGGTCCTGTTGGGAGCTTTTGTCTTTAGCTTCTTCACGATTGGTGGTGCCTCTAGTTGGATAACTTTTTACTTGCAAGGAGCGTTCACGCTTAAACTTGGACAAGCTTCCTCACTCTCAGGTGGCGTACTGGCGGGCGGAAGCCTTATCGGAACGTTAGCGGGTGGGTGGATTTCAGACTACATGCAGCGACGGCGTCCAGAAGGTCGTATGATCGTTGTCGTCTTCGCCTTTCTCATAGGCGCCCCTCTGACTTTCTTAGCGTTGTCGCTCCACACACTACTTCCATTCATCGTTATCTTTTTCATTGCGATCATCTGTCTCTCACTCTGCCTGGGACCATTGAACGCAATCATACAAGATGTGATCATTCCAGAGATACGCGCCACAGCCTTTGGCCTCGCGCTCTTACTAGCGCATTTACTAGGTGATGCTTCCTCGCCAACCGTCATCGGTGCTCTGGCGGATAGGTTTCATGCTATGGGTTCCCCTGAAGCTCAGGCTCTGGGTTTAGCATTGCTTGTCACGACACCAACGTGTCTTGCACTGGCAGGTGTTGTTTGCCTCATTGGTTTACGAACAGTGTCACGCGATATGCAGCGTATGCAGGAGCGTTTACATAGGAAAAAGAAAGAGGCATGAACAGATTTACAATAAAATAAGCCTCTCACTAGTGAGAGGCTTATTTTATGCAAGCGGGTTACGGGATTTGAACCCGTGGTCTCAACTTTGGGAAAGTCGCATGTTACCGCTACACCAAACCCGCATAGGTACGTAACTGACAAAAGCGATTATAGCTGACATATAGGGAAAAGTCAAGGGAACATGACAGGGACGGATTCACCTGTCATACCACTAATAAGCAAACATGGGAAAGGGCTAGCCACTTAGCATAGACTAGCCCTTCTTCTTTGTCTTTTCTTGCTGCACTTTCCGCTCTTTATAAAACGACTTTGGTTTAGGACGGTGTTCCGTATCCTCGTATGCTGCGGGTGCTGAGTCTTCGCGTGCAGCGACCTCTGCGTCGTCACGTTCGCTCACAAGTATCTGTAAATCATTATAGATGTTATAGTTATCACTTACTTCTCGCATACGTAACATGTGACGCAGTACCTGGATTTGCGTCATGCTTGTTCTATCATTCTTTGCAGGTTCAGCCCTTTTTAACAACATTTCTACAAGGTCCATACTATCGTCATGTGCGCCGACGCCCTCAAGACGTTCGCGTACCGTCAATAACTGCTCGTATAAGTTCACGTATTCTTCCTCCTGATGAACACTGACACTACTTTCTGCTAGAGCTATGGTAGCATAGGTCTCTTCTAGCGTCAAATGGACGTGACCAATGTTACGATGAGGCATGTGGAAGAGCGATGAAAAATGTTGTGCCTTCACCCGGCACACCAGCACTTTCAACCCAGATAGCACCATTCATTGCCTCGACGAGTTGTCGGCACAGATATAGTCCTAGACCTGAACCTTTCTGTGCGCTCTTAAGCGCGTTCGGAAGCCGCACAAATTTGGTGAAGAGGCGTTCCTGGTCTTCCAGTGCAATGCCATCCCCTTGATCTGAAATCGAGAGCAAAACAAGAGAGTGTGGCCTAGCAGAGGACGGAATGTGACTATAGGGAACTGGCGTATCTATACGTTCGGCACGTATCGTAATAGGCGTCTTTATGGGTGTATATTTCAATGCGTTCCCTAACACGTTGAGCAGAACTTGACGTAAGCGAGACTCGTCCGCGCGAACATGAAGAGCGTCATCTATACTCACTTCGACGTTCCTACCTTGACGTGCTGCGTTTGGTCCCAGAATGTCCAATACTGGAAGTAATGTATGAGATAGTTGAACTGTACTCAGCGTAAGAGCAATCTCTTTTTGATCCACATGGCTGATATCCATAACATTGCCGAGCAAAAGAATAACTTCCTCTGACGCTCGCCGCGCACTGGTGATAAAGCGTGTTCTGTCCTTCTCGCTCAATGTGGCCCCATGCATACTCAATAGTTCCAAGTATCCCTGAATAGCCGTCAATGGTGTCCTAAGCTCATGAGATGCGGTTAAGAGAAAGTGATTTTTGAGTTGATCCGCTTCTTCGGCACGCTGAACCGCTTCACGAAGTTCTGTGTATAAGCGAGCATTTGTAATCGCTATACCAGCTTGCAAGGAAACCTCTAACAGCATCTCTACATGATGCGCGGTATAATTATGAGGCGTATAGCTTTGCACAGAGAGCATACCAAGAACCTCTTTGCCAAAGTGAAGAGGAACAAAAAGTATTGATTCCGATAAACGATGACTACCCATAGTATCATCATATTTCTCTTCTGCGTTTACATTCTCGACTGCATCGCCATAGGTTTTATACTCTTCCTGCGTGGAAAAGAGAAAGTACTTCTCTTCTTTTAAGAACAACTTACGTGCCAATATAGGAATGGCGGTATAGTTTTCTGGTGGGTAGACGACACCTTCATCAACGATGTAATCCATCACGAGTTTATCGGTTGAACGAAAATAGCGAGAGACCATAAAAGCATCGACAGGCATAATACGCTGTACCTGTTCATGAATCGTCTCATAGACTGTGTGAAGGTCATGAAGCGCGTCAGGTGAGAAGAGCGCATGTCCAATTTCGACAAGAGTAGTGCGTTCCTCACTCCGTTGTTTTACCGCTTCGTATAACTGAGCACCTTCGATAATAAGTGCGGCTTGGGCTGCCAACAACTCAAGACACTCCATCATTTCCACGTCAGGACGCAGACCATCAAGAGGTGCATCTGGTGTGAGTAGTCCTAGTAAAGTATTATCAGCACTCATCAGTGGTACGACAATCATATCAGTCGTTTTCCATGCGTTTGATGCAGAAGAGGGTAGAGTGATGACAGGCGGCTGTTCGTCGCTCACGGTGAGAAAATGTCCTGCGAATGCTTCGTTCTCCCACAACGGGGACTCTGTGGGGATGAAGTACGAGTCACTGATACGGAACCGCTCGTCAATAAGCAATGCAGCGACCGCATTTGGTAGTGGATGTTGACGGAGATATGTTTCCTCTTCATGAGAAATGCTATATGAGGCTTGTGCATGAAAACGTCCATCCTCATGAGCAATATACAAAGCAGAATAACGAAATCCTAATGCCTCGCATACGGCAGCTGCGACACGATTGAGTAATGTGATGACGTTTATTTGTAAGCGCAAAGAAGAATCAATATCGGTAATATATTTGAGCACTTTTTGTTGACGAGGTAAATTAGAGGAACGTTGTATGAATGATGTATCAAAAGACATAGTATTTTGTGACATAGTGTATGCTTTAGACCTCACTGCTTCTACATATTTTAATGCCTGAGATTATACCATATACGACGGAAATATGTAACTTTTCTAGTCCTTTATAGTATTTTTTTACTTCTTTCTTTCACGAATACAGTAAAAAGGAGATATTCTTGACAGTACTGATGGTCTATTCGTATACTCAGTACAGAAGAGAAACTCTACATTGTATATATTGGACAACATAGATGATCATTTCTAGTATAACAAATTCTCGTATCAAATACATCCGCAGCCTTACTCATCGTCAAGAGCGAGAACAGGCGCACCTCTTTTTCATTGAGGGTATTCGTATCGTTGCCGAAGCAATTCAGCTTCATGCAGAGATACACACGCTTGTCTATGCACCATCTTTACTGAAAAGTCAATTTGGCATAGAGTTGGTGCGTCAGCAAGAGCAACAAGGCATTACTTGTATTGAAGTCTCTGCCGACGTGTTTAAAAGCGTATCGCTAAAAGATGGCCCTCAAGGACTGGGTGCAGTAGTACATCAACGATGGGAGCAGTTGAGTAGGATACAGGGAGACGAGGGATTGTGCTGGATCGCTCTCAATGCGGCACAAGACCCTGGAAACATAGGCACCATTCTACGTACAAGTGATGCCGTTGGCTGTGCTGGTCTGCTCCTGCTCGGTCAATGCGCTGATCCTTACGACTCTGGTGCGCTACGAGCCAGTATGGGTGCTATTTTCTCACAACGCCTTATTAAGGCAAGTTTCGCGGAATTTGTGCAATGGAAACATGAACACGGACTCATGGTAGTAGGGACCTCTGATAAAGGCTCTGTTCGCTATCGTACAGCAACCTATCAAGGTCCACTTGTATTGCTCATGGGCAGTGAGCGTGAAGGTTTATCACCAGAGCAGCAAGCGGTATGCGACATGATGGTACGCATTCCAATGGTCGGGCGCAGCGATTCACTCAATCTAGCAGTAGCAACAGGTGTTGTGTTGTATGAAATTTTTGACCAGAAGTCAGGACTGTAGAAACCGATTATGCACGTTAACGTGCATAATCGGTCCCTACAGTGCTTCCACATTAACAAGATTTGTGTAGAAGGTACTACCACCTGCGAAATCGGCGAGTCGGTCGGAGGTGGTCCAATTGACGTTGCGCTGATCGGGACTATGCTGGGGCCACCAGACGGTTGTAGTGGCAAGCATACCGGGGCGCACATCTTCCGTTACATCGGCGACAAGCTGGCATGAGCCACGTTCATTACTGATACGTACTCGTTGCCCACTCCGAATATTGCGAATTTCGGCATCATGCGGGTGAATCCGCAGAGTTGGTGCATGCTCTTTTGTCTTCATTGTATCAAGGTTGGCGAAGGTTGAACTTAAAAAATGATGTGCAGCCGGACATAAGAGTGGTAACGCTTCATCTGGAGACTGAGCATCAAATGGTTCATTCCTTGTGTGACGTGCCTTTCTTGGTTTTCTCGTTTCCACTTCTGGCACCCAATCAGGAACAGAATCATAGCCTTTCGTCACCGCTTGTGCAGAATACATCTCAACTTTACCAGAAGGTGTGCGAAAGACACCGTTTGCGAAAGGAATCCGTTCCTCTTCTGGAATGATAAAGGGAACAGTACCCTCTGCTTGCAAGCGTTCGAGTGTCAAGCCTTTTGCAAGCGGATTGGTTGCGGCGGTTGCCTCAAGAACTTCACGTATGACCGTCTCAGCGTCATCGTGCAACCAAGGTTCATCGAAACCGAATGCGGAGGCCAACGCGCGCATAACATCCCAGTTACTGCGCGCTTCGCCAAGTGGTGCAATTGCCTGCGCATTATATTGAAGCGAGAGATGTCCATAAGGTTTGTGAAGGTCAACCTGTTCTAATTGGCTGGTTGCTGGAAGTACGATGTCTGCATAGCGAGCTGTATCGGTTAAGAATAACTCATGTACAACGGTAAACAGATCATCGCGTTGCATGCCCTCAACGACCTTACTCGCATTTGGCGTCGATGCAACCGGATTTGCATTGTAGACATAAAGCGAGTACACGGGTGGCTTAGCCTCTCCCATTAGAATCGCGCCCAATCTATTCATGTTTAGGGTGCGTGGCGCAGGTGGACATGGTGCTTCAGAGTCGCGTCCAGTGACTGCACTATTCCACTTAAACCAATCGCTTGTGCTATACATAAGTCCACCACCAAGGATACCGTACTGTCCTACTACGGCAGGTAAGCAAGCCAGTGTTCGTACAGTTTGCCCACCATTCGTATGACGATTGATACCATCGCTGATGCGTAGCAAAGCTGGCGTTGTCGTCGCGTAGCTTCTGGCAAGCTCAATAATGGTTTCAACCGCTAAACCTGTGATGTCTGCGGCGCGTTCGGGAGGCATTTTGTGAACACGTTCTAACAAGTCTTCCCAACCAATGGTATGTTCCGCAAGCCATGCACGATTGTGCAGTTCTTCGTGCACTATAACATGCATCACTGCCAGTGCGAGTGCAGCATCGCTCCCAGGAAGTGGCTGGATATGCTGATCGGCGGAACGTGCTGTCAGGGTACGAATAGGATCAATCACGATAACACGGGTGCCTGCATGTTGTGCTTTACGTAAGTATGGCATAACATGAGGAGCTGTGCTTGCCGGATTGCTACCCCAGATAAGAATAAGTTTACTCTTCGGCAACATTTCAGGAGAGGTCCCGAAACTACCACCGATGGTGAGCTTAACCGCTTCTTCTGCCGCATACCCACAAATGGCACGTTCTAACCGACATGCACCAAGACGATTCCAGAAACGGGTGTCAGTGACCTTCCCTTGTACAAGGCCAAGTGTACCCGCATAGCTATAGGGTAGAATGCACTGCGCTCCATGTTGTGCGATGATATCGGTCCAGCGCATCGCTATTTCCGCAATCGCATCGTCCCAGGAGATACGCTCAAATTCGCCGCTTCCTTTAGGACCAACTCGTCTCATGGGATACAGCAAACGTTCGGGGTGATAGACGCGTTCCAAATAACGATTGACTTTGACACATAGCCAGCCTTGCGTGACGGGATGATCTGCACGACCACGTACACGAACTGCTTTTCCACGTTCATCAACGAGCGTCTCTAACGCACATGTGTCAGGGCAATCATGCGGACATGCTCCATGCACAACGCGTAGATTTTGACGCTCTTCTTTTCGTGCAGATACATCTGTAGACATACTGTATTCCTTTACCTGTAATAAATAATTTACTCCCACACATCCGTTCCCGTAGTCCATTCAAGAATTGACTCAGACATGTGCGAGACATTCGATTGGCGTTGCGAACAACGCGGGAGGCTATGCAGAATCATTGAGCCATATTCTTTTGAGGTGATACGCCGATCAAATAATACGATAGCGTTACGCTTCGCATCGTTCCATGCCAACTTATTGAGCGTACGGCGCATACGAAGAGCGGCAACTGGTACGGTCAGTTGATGTAATTGGTCTGAGTAATGTTCCGCACGTGCTGCAATGGGTGGATCATTCAGAACAGGCATAGGTAGTCGAGTGACGACAATACATGTCGGGGAATGTTGCATGTCTTCCAAGCCATCCCAAAAGTTGTTTGTACCAAGCAAGACTACGTGCTCCTGGCTCTGAAACACTTGCCAGAGTTGACGTGCAGATCCATCCATGCCTTGACCCAAGACAAGGATACCGCGAGACTCAAGAACCTGCTTGATAGCGGAATACGAACTACGTAACGCAGCATGTGACGTAAACAATACAACGGTTTGTCCTTTGAGTGCCGTGACAAGCTGTGTCAGTGCCTCTTCCAGGTGACGTTGATACTGCGGCTGATTTGGCTCAGGTACATCATTGGGCAGATACAGCAGCGTTTGTTCATGATGTTCGGTGACAACAGAAAATGCAGGACACGTCTCATTCTCTAACCCAAAGCGTCCTCGGTAGTATGAGAAAGAGTTATCGACAGACAGTGAGGACCCTACAAAGATAGTGCTAGAGTGCTCTCGTAGAAGCAGGCGGCGCAATAGTGCTGATGTCTGAACGAGTTGCGAATAGAGTACTGGCGTTCCTTCATTCCCGTCTCCTTGCTTATTAGCGACAAACGGCGGTGGTGTTGGGGGCATCCGCAACCAGTATACCGTATCACTCTCATTTAAAGACATCGCTTGCTGTCCGAGCTTTTTCTGGTCGAGTAATTGTTGCGCGGCTGCCACAAGTTCTGCCGCTACTGAACTATCTTCACCGCTACCAACATCGAGGTGCCGACGACTCCGTTGCGTCGTCAGAATCATTTTTTCTGCCTCGTGCGCGATGTCAATAACAGCTTGCAGACGGTTTGCTGCTTGTTGCCAGCTACGCTCGACATCTCCCCATGAACTCAATGTACGTATCTGCCCTGTTAGACGTAAGGGAATGTCGGTACGTTCGTTGTTACGCGAGTTATGGCTTCCCTGTGTCCGTCCAGAGCTATCGCCCTTCCCCTTGTCGCGTCCATTTCCATTGCTACCCTGCTGAATAAATTCTTCCAATAAGCGAGAATAACTTGCAAATAGCTTCTCAACAGCTGTACGCGCCTGACGCAGTGCTTGAAACCACGTGAGCATCCGTGCATCAAGTTCTGACTTTGGAATTGTCGGCGTTGTAGAAAGCCCGCCGGGACCGCGTTCACGTAGCGATGGTGCTGCAAGTGCGAGAAGTCCTTGATAGCGGTTTTCAGACAGTTCTGTACCAATGGTATTGAGCAATGCTAGCATGCGACCTTGATCGAGATCAGCACTACTCCAACGCGCATTTTCCTCTTCCAGCATGTCTGCATCAAGAATTAGACGATAGGTGATAGAAGTCAGCAGCGAATGAGAGCTAGAGAGGTCATCAAACAAGCCTGAGTGCGTGGTGACAACGATTTGCGCCGCCTGTACGCGCTCTTCCGCACGGCTGACAAAACAATAGCCTTTTTTGTGATAGGTACAGCGTTCGTACATCGTACCAGAACGCTTATCACCCGATGCGATACGCTCTACACCGGAGGAGATACGTTCCCATGCTGTATTTTCCTGTTGAATCAGCGTGAGTTCACCACGTTCACCAGTGAGCGTTTGTTGTGCCCATAGGCCCACTTTTGCCAGTCCACGCGCTTGCTCTGCTGTCAATTCACCACTTGTTCGTCGCAGCGCAACACCAAACCAGCGATGTGGGCAGAGATAGCCACCACGCTCGGCCCAGTATGACATTGGCAAGGATTGTGCTAGATGTGCTTGTAAACGTGGTAGGACTGTTTCAAGCAGGCGACGTGCGCTTTGCGGATTACTACACGCGATGACAAGTCGTCGGAGTTGCTCGCCCTCTCTCACAGGCTCAGAGAGCCATTCTAATGCAGGTAAAAGAGCTGATGTATAGTCGTTGCCGCCAACAGTAACTTCTATCATAAGCGGTGTATATTGCTCGAACGCGTCGCGTACCGCCGCTCGCGCCGTCTGATAGCCTGTTGGCTCCGCTTGTTTTACAGGTACTTCTTGCTCTGGAATACTCTCTGCCTGTATCTGAACCTGCTCGATCTCAAGCATTTCCTCTAGCCCGACATCTTGAACAGGAAGTGCAGATTGTGTCGCGTTCTCGTCGTTGCCACGCGCAATTGCAAACGAGAGTATACGTGGGTCCATACCTAATTGCGATGCGAAACGGTCGCCGAGGCTACCACGTATGGCCTGTGTGCCCTCTTGCTCCTGGCGGCTCCGTAATTCCTGTCGAAAAAAATTGAGCAGAGGCCATGAACGAGGGGCATCCAGATTCGCTAGGTCTCTGAGCAGAGTCAAGTCGATTGTTTGTAGACGCTGATGAAGTGCTAGAAACACGTCCATCGCCAGCACGGTATCTACCATCGCACGGTGCCGACCAACGGGAACAGAAATACCAAGTGCCTCAGCGACCTGCCCTAAATTGTAGCTTTTCAGTGATGGCAGGAGGACAGAAGCGAGTTCAAAGGTGTCAATCAGGGGATTTGTGCGTGCAAGGCCACGCTTCCGTAGAAACCCTGCATCGAACGGGATACTGTGACCGACGATTGGTAAATCACCGAGAAAGTTTTGCAGTTTAGGGGAAATGGTTTCAAAGAGTGGTGCGCTTGTAAGCAGACTAGCGGTGATACTTGTGAGACGCTGCACACGATAAGGGATGGAGCGACCAGGGGCGACAAATGACTCAAAGGTGTCGATAACCTCGTTGCCTTGAAACTTGATCGCGGCAACCTCAAGAATCGTGTCTTGCTCAACATGTAGGCCCGTTGTCTCTAAATCGAGGGCGACACGGACAGGTGGCTTTTTCGCCATTATGCGTTCCTTCTACATCTCTTTCAACTACTCCAATGTACTGCATTTTATTGTTGCGGCACTGAGGGCCATGTTTCGAGTAGGATACGGGCAAGTGCAGCCGCACGCCCACGATGGCTGATGCGATGTTTCAATTCAGGCTGCATTTCTGCCATCGTCTTGCCATATTCTGGTACAAGAAAGAGTGGGTCATAACCAAAGCCATGCTCACCACGTGGAACATCAGCGATGATGCCCTCAACGGTGCCTTCTACGCTGCGATGAACTCCTGATGGTTCCGCGATAGTGATTACGCAACGGAAACGCGCGGTACGTTGTGTGACAGGAAGTCCTTGAAGCCGTTCCAGAATGACACGGAAACGCTCGGCATATGAGACATTTGGTCCGAGAAAACGGGCTGAGTAGATACCGGGTTGACCGCCGAGTGCGTCTATTTCGATGCCGGAGTCGTCGGCGAGTACGAGCATACCCGAAGCATGGGCGTAGGCAAGAGCTTTAAGTTCCGCATTCTGCTGAAAGGTGGTTCCCGTTTCTTCGACATCCATATCGAGGGAAATATCCGAAAGTGAGAGGAGTTGGAAGGGTAGGTCAGCAAATATGGCACGATACTCCTCGATCTTATGACGATTCGTCGTTGCCAATAACAGGGAACGCATGTAAGTAGGTCTCCAAACTAGACAGAAGGCGAACATTTAGTGCTATCTTACCATACCATCGAGTGATTGTCGAGATTGAATATGCGCAATTTGGGCTATGCATGAAATAGTATTGCTCGAACAAGGTTTGTATATGGCTAGTTGTCGTGTTAAGAGATGAGATAACATAAAAAAGTGCTTGACAAGCGGCGTATGTTAAGGTTATAATTTGCACGTTCGTGAGGAACGGTTAGCCGATGTAGCTCAGTGGTAGAGCATCTCATTCGTAATGAGACGGTCAAGAGTTCGACTCTCTTCATCGGCTTTTATAAAAGAGACTTCAAGTTTTTAGCTTGAAGTCTCTTTTTCTATTCTTCTAATAAAGGCATTATTTCTAGCCAACTATCAGTTTCATGAGTTTCGCGCCAATGCCGCTTCGCATGACAGTTTACACAAAGCACATCACACTTTTCCATTTCGTTTGTTATTTGTTTTACACTCCTTGCTCTGGATATAACATTTGAAATGGTAAAACTCTTTTCAGTTCTATCTCGATGATGAAATTGTAGTAAAGCAGGATGACTTATTCCACAGTCCATACAGGAAAGAGCACTCTTGTATCTTCTAAACCAGTTATAGATATCTTCCTGTCTCTTTTTCTTCCTGTCTATCACTAATTGTTTATGATCTTGATACCATTTCTTGCCATATTCGTTTGCATGTTCCAAACGCTTTTCTCTATCTTTATATGGCATTTACTTTTCTCCTTATTGCTCATCAGTAAGGGGCAACACTTCTCTCCAATCATCGAAATCATGTGTTTCTCGCCAGTGGCGTAGTGCGTGGCAGTTACCGCAAAGCACTTCACACTTGCTAATTTCCTTTTCTATCTTACTGATAGTCATATATTTGCGTCCTGCAATGATGCTACCAATGGTGAAGCTTTTTTCTTCTCGGTTTAGATGATGAAATTGAAGACATGCTGGATGATTTTCGCCACACTCTACACAACAAAGTTGACTTTTATATTTTTTGAGCCATGCCTTTAACTCTTCCTTATGTTGCTTGTGCTTGTCAAGTAGCCTGTCTTTGTGCCTTTGATACCATCCTTTGTTATACTCTCGAAAATATGCTTTACGCTCTTCGTCATCTTTGTATGCCACATAGCCCCCAAACTCAATTTTTATAATTCTACTAGTGCTGTTCTAATATCTTTGATTAGACCACTATGTTAACATAGACAGGGTTGTGGGTCAATGATAGAATGGTACTAATAGAATCGAGGCTACAAGCATGGTGAGATTGAAGGTACGCGAAATCGCGGAAGCGAAAAGAATAAATATGTCCAAGCTAAGCCGTATGGCAGACCTGAATTATAATACGGTTCGGGCCATTTGGGATGATGCGACGAAGGATGTAACATTGAGCACGCTTGAGAAGATTGCGAAGGCATTGAAAGTTGAGATTGCAGAACTTATCGAAATGTTACCTGACGAGTAACGCCTGCGTATCTTTAGTTAGAGCCTGAAGGTCATGTACGAAGCCTATGCAGGAACAAATTTGGCTTTAATGGGAATAGGTCCATCCTCTGAAGATGCAGGACTAATTTTGATCTCTGCTTGTAGCCCTAGTGCACGAAGTATATCTGAGATAGTGTCCAAGGTTGGATTTGGATGAGTAGCGTTAAACAAGCGTGTGATGGTTGAACGTTGCACTCCCATTCGCTCAGCAAGTTCTTTCTCACTTACATTGAGTGCCTTACGTGCCTCTTCGAGTATCTGAAGCAAGGCAATTTCTGCACTCATATCATAAAAAGCCTCTGCAAACTCTGGATCGCTCAAATCTTCATTCAAACGCTGATGAAATCGGCTCATGACTGTTCCTCCTGTTCAAATACTTCGGGGCTTATCTTATGAGTATCCTTATAATCCTTCCAGTAACCGAATGCTTGATTGAGATCAGCTAGTGAAGCAGGTTGCCCTACCCGCTTTACGTAGCCATGCAACAGTATAACTCTGTTATGCTCTCCATCGAAATCGAAGCCGAAAAGCTCTCGTCCTAGAAACCCATTAAAGATCGTGCGTATCTCCCATAATCCCTTGTAATCATGGCATGGCTCAATAAGTCCCCCACCAAGTTGAGGCCCGTACAGTTCAATTGCAGCAGCAATAGCTCTCAACTTAGCACCAAGCTTTTTATGATGACGCTTTAAGCTGTTCTCGAACTCTTCAGCAGGCTGGATCATATCCACTTGCTCATAATATTCAACGACCCATCTCACAAAGAGAGGGTAACATATATGATACTTCTTGTCAAGATATTACTCACAACCCTGAAATCGCCTTCGTAATTTCCCAGGCATTGTATGTTGAGATTGCAGAACTCATCGAGATGTTACCCGATGAGTAACATCTGTATATCTCTCATCATCGCTTGTAGGTTATTATTGAGAAGAGGACGGTTGGGATACTTCTGCGTTACATATGCGAACTTCCTAATCGCAATAAGTAGACTTGAGAAGCTTATACGCAGCTCATAATCGGGTGGTAAAGCTGCCACCTCTTCGTAGCCTTCTATAAGATATGGCAAGACGAGATTCGGCAATGTTTCGCCATCGTGTATACGAAAGTGGCCCAGGTCATAAAATAGGTTAGCGCCTCGAATTTCGCCAAAGTCGATGATGCCTGTGTAGTGGCCTTGTTGTTGATAAATGTGGGTTACATCGAAATCGCCATGAGCGAGCGTTGCCTGCTCTTCGTTGAGCCATGTATCATAGCGTTTAAGGATAGAAGAAATAGCTACCACATCACTACTGCTTAGTATCTGGCTCTTTTCCAGTAAAATCAGATCGTTCTCAAGATGCTCATAGATGAATGCTCTATAGGATAGGAACTCTGCTTCCAGTTGCGTTACTTGACTACGATCTCTACGAATCCAGCCAAAGTGTTTTACGGGTATACTATTGATGAGCGCAAGGTCTCTGCCAGCTTCTCTAAGAATAGCTTTTTGGTCCTCTCGTGAGGTGCAATACCCCAAATGAGTCCCTTGAATTTCTGTGATGAGCATGAGTGATTGCTGAAAAACTGCATTGTAATGCTCGTAGTACACCACTTCTGGCACTTTGACGCCTTTGGCTCTCAGCACTTGATGCACATGGACTTCGGGTGCAAAACTGGCGTCGATTTCTGGAAGAAGACGAAGATAGAAAGTTTCGTTGTTGCTGTGTATTCTGTAGAC
>CAXUIS010000048.1:0-12599 GCA_964250915.1 uncultured Ktedonobacteraceae bacterium
ATGGCAATATTCAGCCTTCAAGTATTTATCTTCGCAATGGACATGATGCTGTATTGACAAACTATAGTATGCGGCGTGCTTATCAAGAGGGAGAGATATTAGCATTACTTCTTGACGAAGGCAACGCGGTCTACGTTGCGCCCGAACAGAGTCTTGGCATGGTGTGTCCTGCAAGTGACATCTATGCATTGGGCGTCCTATTTTATCACTTATTGAGCGGCTTTTCTCCATATGATGGTGTGAACGCAGAAGAGATCACATGGCAGCATATACACGACCCTATCCCATCGCTTCGCGCTTTGCATCCAGAACTGCCAGAAGCGGTAGAACCGATTGTGTGGAAGGCATTAGCTAAACACCCAGAGCATCGCTTTCCCAATGCTCATGCTCTAGCAGAAGCATTACTTGCCGCACTCATGCAGGACAGCGAACAGAACAGCCCTCTTGAAGCGGACAATGAAAACTCGCATAGTGTGCATATGCGTACACTCCGTACACTCTTTTCACGGACCCATATTAGGGCATTGCTCACCTTATCACAAAGACCGATGAGCGAATGGTCAAAAATAAAATAGCCTTATTAAGGCGAATATTTCATGCCCTCTTTGGCCTCGTCCGTTGTACTAAATGATGCAATTAGGACATCGACGCTGAGTACCGTAGCGTCGCTAAACGCGAATAATAGCTATGATTTGCGAGCGTCCAGAGTGTCTGGAAAAGTGCTGGCTCGCGTTGCTCGAAATGTCTTAGAATAGCATGTTGTCGCTCTGAACTAGCTTCACAAAAATTTCCACCGGCTGAAGCGTTGAGATCTCGCAAGGCCGTACGCAATCGTTTTTCACTAAGCAGTGAAGACATTCTGTTGTATCTGCTCGGTGAGAGATGATTGAGAAACGCGTCAATGAGATGGAGACTAGAAGGTGGTGGAAAGTCTTTATCAGATGGAATCAGGAGGTCGATAAATGCATTCAACTGTGTACGCTCTTCAGGACTAAGTTCTATTTTCTGATTGCGAGGTGGTGATACTCGCAGCATCATTTCGCTCATGAATGCTCCTGTATGGGGAATGAACGGAAACCCTCTTCTACCTTCACTAATGGTAACATATATCGGAGAAGGATTGCAACGATTTTGGTGCGGATATTAGAAGGTTTCCCTAATTCAAATCTAAGTTTTCTTACTCCATTCTAACACAAAAAAGAGGGGTGCTGTATGCAACTCATAATGTTCAAGGGCTTTCCAGGTAGTGGCAAAAGTACAATAAGTCGTGCTCTTAGCCGACAACTGCGCTGGCCTGTAATTGACAAGGACGATGTGAAAGATATGTTTAATGAGCAGGTTCCTGATGCTGGTGGGCTTGCTTATGATGTAATGCTCAACATCGTGCGTCGCCAGCTCCTACAAGGGTTAGACGTGATCTGTGATAGTCCACTCACACATCTCATAACATATGAATGTGTGCAGCATATTGTACAAGAGACATCCGCCAAGCTTGCAGTTGTTGAGTGTTTTTGTTCTGACGAACACTTATGGAGCGAACGTGTTAATGCCCGCAAATCATACGGCCTACCGTCGCATCATATGGTTGATTGGGAGACGATGCAAGCATATCGTAGCGAATATCTTGCAAAGGCTAATTTTCTAATTACTCATCCTCATTTGCTTATAGATACAGCTAGACCACTTGCAGTGTGTGTAGCGGAAGTCGTTGAGTGGGTAGAGCATTTTTCATAGTCCTAGCCATTCGGATGATGATACACAACGAAGTATATCGTCCTATTAGTCGATGTTTTTTTAAGAAATGTTGTTTTATACTTGTCTTGAAGATACATAGTTCAAGCCTTAATAAGTTCTTAGGTATGAGAAAGACGAGGAAAATCATGGCTAAACTAGAAACGGGTTTTGTAGAGTCAAATGGGACGAAGCTATATTATGAAACGATGGGTGAAGGACATCCGCTTGTGCTTATTCATGGAGGGTATATGGATAGGCGGATGTGGGATGACCAGTTTTCTGTATTTGCGGAACGCTACAAGGTAGTTCGCTATGACGTGCGTGGTTTTGGAAAGTCAGAACTGCCACCAATAACATACGCTGATAGGCAGGACCTCTATAATGTACTCACATTCCTAGATATCAAAAAAACATATATCCTTGGCCTATCACTAGGAGGAGTCATTGCGCTCGACTTCACCCTAGAGTATCCCGATAGAGTAGATGCTTTGCTACTTGTAGGTTCGCCCGTTGGTGGATACCCAAACGAACTGATGTTTGACGCAGAACAGTTACAGAAGCAGATGCAGCTTTGGGGACCGTTTATGGCAGCAGCACGGGAGCGGAACAGGCCCGCTATGGTAGATGTGTTAATGAATAATCCAACCCTTGTTCCATCTTCTGCGTATCCTTTAGCGCGTCAGCGGGTGCGAGAAAAATTATCTGAGTACTCTTTTGCGTGGGTGCTTGACCGTGTTGAGCAGCAGGAACTTATTCCTCTGGCATATGATCGGCTCGCTGAAATCTCTATACCGACACTCGTTATCGTGGGTGCGGAAGATGATACTCAACTCCACAAAAGTGCTGACAAGCTAGAGCAGGACATTATGAGTGTGCAGAGAGTTACAATTCCTGAAACACACCACATGCCAAATATGGAGAAACCAGATGAGTTCAATCGTATTGTACTTAGTTTTTTAGGTACACTATCTTAGTGTAATAAGTAAGGCTATAAAAAGAGTGAGCAAGATACTTTCTAGGTGCAACAATGAAACTTCCCCCTTCTCGTATACGTGAAACTCATGTGACCGCGCTACTCATTCCTTGCACATTACAGGGTTATGTGCGTGTTCGTCACGAATGAATGGAGAAATAGAGCACATGAGTAACAATAACAACGAAATCAACCAAGATGATATCTATGTAGATAATCCTAATGAGGGTCGCAGTCGTGAGCGTGTAGTTGACAACAATCCACAGAGCAGTGGTACGACTAATCAGAGCGAGCGTCCAAGCGACTTAATGGCAAGTTCAACACGTGAGCAAGCTTTACAGGCGAGCGCACAAGCAAAAGGTGGACCGATTTCTTCTGGTCAGCAATCGAGTGGCTCGTCCGATTCGAGTGGTGTGGGCGGCTATGGGCAGCCTGAAAGCGGCTTTGGATCCGATGCTCAGAGTGGTTCTGTTCAGCCGATGGGTGGCTATAATCAGGCTGGCTACAATCAGCAGGGAACATACAGTGATGCCCAAGGTGATCTGCAACCCAATAACGACGGTTTGAAGGAGACGCTTGGTAGCGGTTATGACCCACATCAGGATGGTGTTAATCCAGGCATGGCGCAACGGGGTTATGATCCAACACATAGTGGTACGAGGCACGCCCAAAATACACCAGGAGAGGTCGTAGATACTCCAGGACGTGACGTTGGTTCCTCATGGGGCGAAGATGAGCAGATGGGGTCAAGCACCGATACCCCTGATCGTCGCAACCCCGGCGCATAGTTATTCAGCATATCAACGTATTATTATATAGTAGGGACGACCCTTGGAGTCGTCCGTCGAAAGCAGATACGATAAATAGAGAGTAGAGATGATCTTTGTGATCATCCATTGAGAGTAAGCAGTATGACAGAGACACCAAAAGTACAGAGCATTCCGGTAAAGATGTATCGCTCAGCAGACCGATTGATGGTGGCTGCCCCTATGCCAGGAGTCGAGCCGGATGATATCCTGGTTGATGTCACAGAAAATCGTCACCTGCTTTTGCAAGCGGGTCTACGTGGTGCGTTGAAAGACGTGAAAGAACTCTTGATCGACGAGTGGAGTGCTGGTGACTATTATCGTGAGCTAGAACTGCCAGATGCGGTAGATGGCCTCCATGCTAACGTGACCTATGGTAATGGTGTGCTAGTGGTTGTGCTCCCGTTAAGTCAGGAGCATACACCAGCAGTTCTCACACTTAAAACGACCGGGAAAGACTACGGCGCGACCGTCGGCAATTCTGGACATAAGCAAGCTGAATAGAATATTCTATACTCAGCGTGATACAAAACTTTGTTTGCGATGAAGCTCGCATAATCGCCTGAGGGCTAATGGCTTCTACCATCTCTTGATACTTCTATAGCGTCGAGAGAGGTAGAAGCTTTTTTCATAGAGATTGTAGAGTATGAAGAACGTGTAGAAGCTTTGTTGCCTCTGCTCGATCATCTGGTGCAACGAGGGATAATAACCGTTACACCTGTAGAAATTGTCTATAGTAGGAGTATAGAATGACCCCTTTATCATTGTCCTTTATTGTTCTCGTTGGGTTAGCTGGTGCTATAGGTGCTGTATCACGCTACCTTTTGGGACGTTTTATCGCGGAACGGGTTAATGCGCGATTTCCACTTGGCACCCTGCTTATCAACGTCACTGGTGCTTTTCTTATTGGTTTGCTCTTCGCGCTTGCAGGACACAAAATCATTAGTACTAGCCAGCAGGTTATTCTTGCAACTGGTTTTCTTGGAGGGTATACGACGTTTAGCACCATGAGTTGGGAAGGGATTCAGCTTGTGCGAGGTGGTAGCACTACAAGTGGTATGCTTTATCTCAGTGGAAGTGTAGCACTTGGCCTTCTCTGCGCCACGCTAGGTCTAGTGGTAGGAGGCTTGGTACTTTAATGTCCACAACACTTTCTCTGCCACGACGCCTTCTGGCTGTCTTTAGTGGCGGCTTCTTCGGGACCATCGTCCGGTATCTACTAAGTATGCTTATACAAACATATCTTGGCAAGGGTTGGCCCTATGACATTCTCATCATTAATCTCACTGGCGCGTTTGTGCTAGCGAGTATCACCACGCTTGCCGATGCTGCCGTTCTGATTGGTCCAACGCATCGCCTCGTTATCAACGTCGGTTTCCTGGGAGCCTACACAACCTTTAGCAGTTTAGCTCTTGGTGACGTGTTGCTCTTTGCGAATGGTCGCTGGCTCCTCGCGCTACTCTATCTCTTTTTGAGCATCGGAGGAGGCGTTGTTGCGGTACTGGCTGGCGATATTGTAGGAAACTGGTGTATCAAACTGGTCAAAAATCAGATGAAATCACAAATTGTATTAGTAGCAAAAGAAGACCATCTTGACGTGCAAGATGATCTTCTTTTACCCGATTGAATACTTTATAGTCCTACACCGCTTTGCTTGCTATCGTTAGAGCTTTGTCCAGGTCCCACAGAATATCTTCAACGTTTTCAATGCCGATTGAGAGGCGAATGAGATCGGGTGTGACTCCACCTGAAAACTGATCGTCTTGTGATAGCTGCTGGTGCGTTGTGCTCGCTGGATGGATAATCAGGCTGCGTGCGTCGCCAACATTAGCAAGGTGAGAGAGCATACGCACATTGTTGATCACTGCTTTGCCCGCTTCATAGCCCCCTTTGACTCCAAATGTGAAGATCGCTCCCGCTCCATGAGGTAGGTAGCGTTGAGCTAATTCGTGTGAAGGATCATTTGGTAATCCTGCATAGCGTACCCAACTTACGGCTGGATGCTCTTGTAGAAACTGGGCCACGCGCAACGCGTTGGAACAGTGTCGTTCCATGCGTAACGAAAGCGTCTCCAAGCCCTGTAAGAGCAGAAACGAGTTGAAAGGACTGATACACGCACCAGTGTCGCGTAATGTCTCCGTGCGAGCCTTCATTACGAACGCAAAATCGCCAAAAGTCTCGTAGAAGCGCACACCGTGATAGCCAGGCGAGGGATCGACGATGTGCGCGAACTTGCCGTTATCCCACGGAAACTTCCCGTTCTCAACCAGCACACCTCCGATAGAGGTGCCATGTCCGCCGATAAACTTTGTGGCGGAATGAATGACAATATCTGCTCCGTGTTCAAATGGGCGAATAAGGTAAGGCGTCGTAAAAGTACTATCAACGGCGAGCGGTATTCCTGCTTCGTGCGCGATGTCGGCAACTGCACGGATATCGAGTACGTTCCCTTGCGGATTACTAATGGTTTCGCCATATAGGACACGAGTACGGGGCGTAATGGCTTTACGGTAATTTTCGGGATTTGTGCTATCGACAAAAATAGTGTTGATGCCCCATGTGCGTAGGGTCAGGTCAAACTGTGTATACGTGCCTCCATAGAGGCTACTCGAAGACACGATTTCATCACCGGGACGAAGCAGCGTAGTCATCGTTGCCATCTGCGCCGCCATACCAGATGCTGTGGCGACCGCTCCTGTTCCACCTTCTAGGGCGGCGATCCGCTCTTCAAAAGCAGATGTGGTCGGGTTCATGATGCGTGTATAGATATTGCCGAAGCGTTGTAGTGCAAAGAGATGGGCCGCATGTTCAGTATCGTCAAACACATACGAGGTTGTTTGATAAATAGGTACGGCACGCGCTCCCGTCGCTGAGTCGGGTCGTTGCCCCGCGTGAACAGATAATGTATCAAAGCCGAAGACATGATCGCCGTCGATTTCTGGCATCGTGAATTTCCTCTCAAGGATAGGTAAAACTGCATTTGGTTTCTATCGTATCACATCTATCTCAAAAATTCGTATAGTTGTAAGGAATGAATGGGCAACGCTGTTTTGTTCTATTATAGTGTGACGAAATAACGTTGCACATATATATCTTATGTTTTACGGTTAAAATATACGTTGCACTTTCCCTTCCTTATGTCATAGGCTAAAGGAAGAAGGTATGAGCATTGCGTAAGAAACGCTCACATACCTGTATTGTATTAGGGGCAGAGACAAGGATGTCTTTTGCCCCCTCTCGTTTCATCCATATCTCCGATTCTTCATTCGTCGTCGCATGAATATCACTTTTTGTGTTTCTATTCCTTGATATGGTTTGACTCTAGCAAGGATTACTTTTGCATGTCTTCTTCGATTTCTCTTAAAGAACGTTCACGTACATTAGCATCTACTCTTCATCCACTCTCTGAAAAAAACTTTAGCATCTTTTGGATTGGCTCTTTTCTCTCAAGTATTGGTTTCTGGATTCAGACAGTTGGGCAGGGCTGGCAAGTGTTGCAATTAACGCAATCCGCCCTATTGCTTGGGCTAGTAACGCTCGCCGCGACCGTTCCAAACCTTATATTCTCGCTCTTCGGCGGTGTGCTTGTTGATCGCTGGGACCGCCGTACCGTCTTATTCTGTACACAAGCGGTTTATATGACAACAGCCCTACTCTTAGGCGTTCTCACAACATTGCATCTCATCGTCGTCTGGGAGATTCTCGTCGCGGCACTCGTCAACGGAGTTGTGAGCGCGATTGGCTTACCCGCGTGGCAGACCTTTGTGACTGACCTCGTGCCATCGAAAGAGTTGAGACAAGGTGTGGCCTTGGATTTTATGCAGTTTAATCTTTCTCGCGCCGTTGGTCCTGCACTAGGAGGCATCTCGGTTGGACTGGTAGGTATTGCAGGGTCGTATTATCTGAACAGTGTAAGCTATATCGCGGTGCTGCTCTCGTTGTTGCTTGTTCATGCTGAGCACAAACAACTCGTTGCAAAGCGACAAAGCGTGTGGCAAGGACTGGGCGAAGGTATTGCCTATGTACGTCAGCATCTAGCACTCCAACTGGCTTTGTTGCTGCAATTTTTGCTTGCGTTTCTTGTGTTCCCTTTTGCGACACTTTTACCCATATTCGCCGCAAACATTTTTCATGTTGGTGCAGAGGGCTTAGGGGTCCTAAATGCTGTTACTGGCATTGGTGCTCTTACTGGTGCCCTGCTATTCTTGCTTATGAGTCATCGTCTACAACGTACTCTACGTCTTATGATTATATTATGTATGATTGGTGGTAGTGCTTGTGTTGCCTTTGCCTTTGCATATAACATAATGCTCGCACTACCCGCCTTAGTCGTACTCGGTGTCTGTTCTGTTTTGCCACTTGTCGTGACAAATACAGCTATACAGATGATGACGCCAGATGGAATGCGCGGACGTATCTTGAGCATTAGAATTCTAATTACCTTTGGTCTTGCTCCTTTTGGCAATCTACTTGTTGGTTGGGTAGCCCAGAATATTGGTGCTCAGATGACGCTAGCACTAAGTGGTGGCCTATGCTTGCTTGTGACTGCAATGATTGCGGTCTTGCAGGTACGGCAGCATATAGAACTCGCTTAGGAGAAAGTGTGTTACATTCATCGCGGTAGGGGCAGCAATTCATTGCGCCCAGAGATGGGCTTGGAGGGGTTCGCGTTTCCACGAGATGCATGTTGGAAATGTTTACCCCGCGACCCCCATCTTTGGGCGCAATGAATTGCTGCCCCTACCGACATTCTTGTTTTAAATGATCTGAATTTATGCTACACTTCAACGCTGATAGTTTGGGCGAGTGCCGCGAGGACGGATCGAAGTGCATCGACCGTTGCGGAGTCGGACACGTCACCATTTCCATCCAGTTTTGTACGGATAAGCGGAATGATAAGTGTTCCACCTTCGACGATATTTGCAGAGAGTGCAGTGAGGGTGAGTAGGAGTGATGCATGCGCTTTATCCCCGCCCATGAGGGATGGAGAGGCACTAATAACAACGACTGGCTTACCTACAAACTCACCCGATGATACCGTCCAGTCGAGTGCATTCTTCAACGAGCCGGGTACACCGTAAGCGTATTCTGGGGTACAGATCAGTACCCCGTCAGCATCTTGTAATTGCCGACGTAGAGTGGCAACTGATGGAGGCGCATCTTCAACATCAATATCGGGACTAAAATGTGGAAGCTCGCCTAGTCCATCGTAAAGGGTAAATTTCATGTTTTCTGGCGCAATCCTGGTAATGGCGCGAACCAGCGTTGTGTTAGTGGAACTGGCCCGCAGACTACCGGAAATGGCGAGGATGCGCATGCATTTCTCCTTTAGATAGTAGACATTAGCTCAGCATGTTCAGTAAAGACATCGGTTCTCTGCAACTCAAACGCCTCAGCTAACAATTCATATGTTCTTGCGCGGTTCTCGTAACCATACATCATCGCGGTAATCATGAGTTCGTCGGCACCTGTTTGCTCTAACAACTCAAGAAGATGCTCACGTACCACTGCAGGTGTACCAACCGTTTGCTTTGCGCGATAGTCACGTACAATGGCTTGCTCAGCTACTGAGTACTGATACGCCTTTGCCTCTTCGGGACTTGGAAGTGGACCAGAGCGACCACTTACGAGTCGTACCCACGCCAATCCCATTGATGTCGCGAGTTCTTCGGCACGTTCATTCGTGTCCGCACAGACAACAGAGGTTGTAAGAATTGCTTTTGGTTGCTGCAATTGTTCAGAAGGTCTAAAATTCATCCGATAGAAATCTATCGCAGGCACTGCGAGCGATGGGTTAATGTGATGCGCGAACGCGAAACCGAGACCCAACGCGGCAGAAACTTGTGCACTATAATCGCTTGATCCTAATAACCATACAGGCGGTAGCGTAACGTCTCCAGGCATAGCCCGTACTGCCTTGAACGGATGCATGACTGGAAATCCGCCACGTTCTCCTGCGAACGCGAACATCTCCATCAACTGCCCAGGAAAATCATCCGTCGCGGATACCTCGCGTGAGCGACGTAACGCGAGTGCTGTTTTAGGATCGGTCCCTGGCGCACGTCCAATACCCAGGTCGATTCGGCCTGGATGCATTGCTTCCAGGAAACGGAAGGTTTCCGCCACTTTTAGAGAGGAATGATTGGGTAACATCATTCCTCCTGAACCAACGCGAATATGCTCAGTTGCTTGTGCAATATAGCCAATCAGCAATTCAGGGGTGGAACTTGCCGTCATGCTTGAGTTATGATGCTCCGCCACCCAATAGCGCGTATAGCCCAATGTATCGGCTAGTTGTGCGAGGCGAAGCGTGTTTTGTAGTGCTTCCCTGCTGTTGCTACCAGCATCGACTGGCGACAAATCAAGAACGGAAAGTGGAATGTTCATGTACCGTGTCCTTTTTGAGAAACAAAAAATGTAGTATACGGTTATGCTCTTTTTATAGACAACAATCGCTACTATGAAAATTGTTCCTCAAAAGTCGAGTCGTACATAAACTTATCATGTAAGCATGTCCTATCAGATGTATTCTTGAATTTCCTTTGGCAGTGATTTGTTCATTGCTTTGAGGTAGATGGTAGTTTTGCCAAAGAAAATCAGCAAGGCTTGGAGATAGACATCGAGTTGCAGGCTAATCGGCATGGGGTAGCCACCTCGATCTACCGTCTTCGCTACATCCTCATCCGAGAAGGCTGAGATCGTCGATTGTAATTCCTCATCAAGTGTCTGAAACCAGTTTTTCAACTGAGTAATGCTACTTTCTAAACCTGCTTCTGTATTGTGATATGACCAATCTTGCGTAAAGGTTTTCAACGACTGAATGTAGGCATATTCGGTATCGCTCATCTGTCGGCACAACGCACCCAATGACATATTTTGTCCACCAGGACTAAAGGCTAGATCAGTATCGCTTATGAGGTCTAATAGCTGAGTACGCATCTTGTGTGAGCCGTCAATCCAGGGCCATTTCTCTTGCATGAGGTGGTTCATCTTTTTCTCCTCTTCCTTGTAGGTAGAATACGACAAATTTTACATAGTAATAATAGCACATAAGTTCTAAAGAGTAGCATGAAAATATGACATTTGTGTACTTCTATGCTATTCTTTTGATAAGCTAGAGGAGGGAACATGGCGCAAGAGATCGAAAAGAGGTTATACAATAGTATTGCTCTTCCAGAAACTGAAATCAATATACTTGAAGCAATAGAGGGAATATTGCATGCGAATGGATTCCTTTCCGAGGGTGAGTCTATCTCTATTATAGCAAGAGACGCACTTGAGAGAGGCGAGAGAAACATAGGTCTTGCTGTTGAAAACAACAAAGTTGTTGCGTTAGCATTGCGCTACTGTGGACTAACATCGCTTCCTAAATCGTTCGGTCAACTATCTTATTTGCGCTTTTTAGACATGACCGGAAACTCCCTAACGTCGCTTCCTGAGTCGCTTGAAAACATTATGTACCTTAAGAAGCTCTTTTTGGATGGTAATCAACTTACGTTGCTTCCCGAATCCCTTAGAAATTTGCAGCATCTCGAAGAGCTTCACGTTGATAAAAATGCTCTCTCGTCTCTTCCTGAGTGTTTATATCAGCTTACAAAGCTTAGAATTTTGAGTGTTTATAGTAATAGGCTTGTCTCACTGTCTCAAGAAATGAACCTTTTGACGCAATTGACAGAAGTCAGTGTGGGCAAAAATCGGCTTACGTCGCTTCCTGAATCACTATGGCTGTTAAAGAACCTGCATCTCCTGAATATAGCGGAAAACCAGCTACCGTCTTTATCCGAGCATATTGGAAATCTTTCGCATCTTCATACCCTTGATATAGGTCATAATATGTTGACAGTCCTGCCAGAGTCACTTGGCGCATTGAGCAACCTCACGTTTTTTCTGTATATCAGCAACAACACTTTAACCTCTATTCCTGACACATTGACACAGCTTGTCAACCTTCGGTATCTCAATGTCACTGACAATGCTTTGACATCTCTTCCAGAACGTCTCGGCGATCTTACTCATCTAAAAGAACTGAGGCTATATAATAATGCATTGATGACTTTGCCAGAATCTATTGGTAACTTGAGTAATCTACAAGAATTGCATGTGATGAATAATCGTTTGGTTACTCTGCCTACGTCACTAGGAAAGCTGACACAACTCAAAGAATTGCATCTGATGAACAACAAGTTGACTACATTACCCGACTCACTGGAAAATATGACGCATCTTACACGGCTCGATCTGAGAAACAACCAGTTAATGCGTTTACCAGAGTCGCTTGGGCAATTGACTCGGCTTACACATCTTGATTTGAGAGGAAATAGGCTCACAGTTCTTCCAGGGAGTATTGCAGACCTCCCAAAGCTTGAAAAAATAGACGTTCGTTGGAACAAAATAGCATTTTTCCCTGAGTGGCTTTCACAACTTGAAGAGCGTGGATGTACTGTGTACATATAATCTGGAATAGTACAAAAGGGGAAGCGCGGATGTATAGTATACAGAATTGCATAACAATAGATGGACGGCTTATAATAGAGAGAGTAGGGTAGGCGTTTCATCTATCATGGAACGTCGGAGCGTGAGGAGTTTTGAAGTATGTCAGGTTTCATCGCATCTATGCACATCTTTAATCCAGTTGGTCTTGTCGTCCTTCTGATTCTCTGGATTGTTCTTTTTAAATGTACACATATATTATTGCCACTACTGCGTCACGATCCGCTTATTGGTTGGGCCGTTGGTCCTCTTGGCGTGTCCGTGATGTCGCTGCGTGAACCCTCACTTCTCTATATCTGGCTCGACGTATTGTTTCCTGCGTGTGTGTCTGGAGGAGTACTCTATCTTGGACTTTTTACACGCCTGGCACCTCTTTCTCTCTCTCATCATCCACTTGTACAAATATTCACTATTGCTTGTGGTGTGTTGCTTACCAGCACACTTGATGTTGTGAATGCGTTCCGAGATGTACGCCACCCTCTCTGGGGCGAGGCGCGCATCCTACGCACCATTCTACTTTTGCGTGTAACCTGGACAAAAATTCATTTTACCCCGTTTGGACATACGTATCTGAACGATCACTTTGGGTTTAGCCC
>CAXUIS010000048.1:12699-24513 GCA_964250915.1 uncultured Ktedonobacteraceae bacterium
AGGTGTGTGTGGAAGGGTGCCATAAAAGATTGTGCCACCAATGCCTTTATTCTCTGAGAGCCAGATATTGCCACCATGTTTGACGACAATCGCTTTAGCAACGTAGAGTCCCAAACCAACTCCTGAATATTGACGCGTTGTCGCATTGCTGACACGATAGAAACGCTCAAAAATGTGTTCATAGTGCTCTGGATTGACGCCAATGCCCTGATCAATCACACTGATGAGATACATATCATCTTGCTCTTGTAGGCGCACCGTTACTTGTCCGCCTTGTGGCGAGTACTTTACGGCGTTATCAAGCAAATTGCCGATTACCTGGCAAATGCGGTTCTTGTCTGCAATAATGTGCGTATCTGGTACCTGAATATCTAAGTAGAGCGTATGTTGTTCAGCACTTGCCTGTACCGAATGTATACATTCAGTTAATACGTCGGCGAGAAAAAACTCCTCGTATTCAAGTGTAAGCTGCCCCCACTGGACGCGTGAGCGATCCAGTAAGTCATTGACCAACCGTTCCAGTCGGTCTGTTTGGCTTTGTACAATGAGTACGCTACGGAGATCAACGCTTTCAGGTAAATCGAGAGATGCAAGATCCTGTGCTTGCTGCGTTTCCTGAATTTTTCGTATACGCCTCTCAAGACGGCGCACAAGGTGCTGTGTGTATCCTTTAATATTTGTAAGCGGAGTGCGCAATTCATGTGAGACGACGGAGACAAACTCGTCTTTGAGACGCTCGACTTGCTTATTAGCTGTGATATCGTTGAGTACAATAACAACACCGGTTGGGTGTGCAGTACTACTGATCCCATCGTCGAGCGGAGCAACGCTGATTCCTAGCGTCAAGGGTACTTGTTCACTATTATCGCCCGCAACTATTTCTTTGCTAATGGTATTTCCATGTAATGCTTCATCAACACTTGTAGCCAGCGTATGAATCCATTGTATCTCCTGAGCATGTGCAAGATGTTGTAGTGGAATATATAAGGGCAAGTCTCCAACCGTTTGCGAAAGCAACTGTTGCGCGGATTGATTCATCGAGACAATGGCCCCTTGTTCGTCAGTAATGAGAAGACCTTCTGTCATACTTCTAATGATCAGTTCAAGGCGCTGACGCTCATGTTCTGCTTGTCGCCACAACGTATGCTCACGTTCACGTAATCCAACGTTCTCCAACGCGAATGCAGCGTAGTCAGCAATCATCGTTGTGAGTTTTAGCAAATCGCTATCAAATGTTCCTACGAGCTCATCGAACAAACTTAATATACCGATAATGCGGTTTTCAATTGTAAGAGGAATGTTGAGACAGGAAAGGATTTCGGTTCCTTCAATTGCCTCCTGTGTACGAAACTGTGCTACCTCGTCAGGTGCGTCAAAGTAAGCGGTTTGTGCAAGCTGTTCTGCTTCAACGAAGGGAAAATCTAGTACTTGTGCTGCGTTCGTGATACGTCGAATCATGTCTTCAATGAACGAGGCACTTAATGGTTGACACGGAATGATGAACAGTTGATGCGGATTGCCTTTGAGTAGAATACAACACGCCGAAAAACTGTACATATCTTGCAGCGTGGTCCTAAGAGCACGATGAACATCGAAGCGGTCAAGTGCCGCGACGAAGCGTTTTCCTATGATGTTGAGAAATTCCAATTCAGAACTGATTGTTGAAAGTCGATGTTCTATGCCATCCATAGTTCCTACTGCTGTACGCTGCTTTTCATAAACATAGGTGTTTTCTGTATGATACAAGTTCTTCGTACCTTGATACTGCACATAGCTCTCCATACTGTACTACTGTTGCGCTTGTTGTGCTTGTTGTAAATGATGATATATCTCACGATGAAGTGGAGACGTAATGATGTTGCCTGTCAATTCAGTGAGACCTGCAAAGCATGCGCTCAAAAGGGCGTCTAATCCATCTGAAAGTTCCTGTGAAGTTGTGCCGGAAAGTTGTTCATGGATGATTGAAGGGTCGATTTCAGTATAAGGCATGGTCATAAAAAAGGAGAGAAAAGGGTGGTCATCCATGACACGTTTAGCGGCAACCTGCACCAGGATGCGTGTTGTTGCTTTACCCAACAAAGGGGCGACACGCTCGTCTATTAACCGTAGTGCCTTCAGGTACGCCTCGGTGATCTGCCTACGAGAGACGGGAGAAGTGTTATCGGATAGTGGTGGCATAAGGATTCTCCCTTCGCTTTTTACTACGCTCACCATATACAATTATACCATAGGTACCTGCATTTTGTAAGTGTTTATCGTATCAAATGGTCATATTGCAAAACAATTGTTAATATTGTCACACATATGTTAACATGTTTGAACGGGAAAGAGAGGGTTGGTGTAGATATGGCGTGTACATGCCGTATCTACACCAACCCTCTCTTCATGTGTAGGATAACTAGTCTGTTATTGAACAAACCCGAAAAGCCTTGCGAGCCAGAGGCGGAAGCCTCTGAGAGGCGGTTTTTCGTCGCTTTGTTGGTCTGCTGCCATCTCGATGAGACGTTGGCGTCCTCGGTCCTGACGTTCGCGCTTCTCCTCGGCTTCCTCTTGGACCGCGTACCGTTCGCGTTGCTCGTCGAGGGCGCGGGCGAAATGCTCTGGCCGGATGAAGAAACGTGTAGAAGGCATGACTGGCCCCTGTGCAGTAGATGGGGGAACATCCTCCTGCAGTGTAGTTTCTTGTAACTCGTCGCCATCTGGAGCTTCTGTCACCTGAACACGTCCAAGAGCAAGTTTAGGACTAATCCAATCACGTAACGCGAGCAAGGCGGCACGACGACATATAGCTTCGATGTCTGCACCGCTTCGTCCCTCAGTGAGACGAGCCAATTCCTCCACGGTAATCTCTGACGCAAGTGGTCTGTCTCGTAGATGCACTTTGAAGATGGCCTGACGTTCAGCTTCATTAGGATATTGCAATTCGACAATCAAGTCAAAGCGACCAGGACGCAGTAACGCTGGGTCAATCATGTCTGGACGGTTCGTCGCCGCTACCACAATAACACCTTCACGTCCCTCGATGCCATCCATCTCGGTTAAGAGTTGTGCGATGACACGATCACCAACATTTCCATCATTGCCAGTGCCGCGACGAGGTGCCAGCGAGTCGATTTCATCAAAAAAGATGATACATGGGGCCGCCTGTTTCGCACGACGGAATATCTCACGCACACCCTTTTCAGACTCGCCAACAAATTTGGAGAGCAGCTCTGGCCCCTTAATCGAGATGAAACTGGCTTCACATTGATGGGCCAGTGCGCGCGCGAGAAGCGTTTTGCCCGATCCTGGAGGGCCAGCGAGGAGAACACCACGTGGAGCCTCAACTTTTGCGTTAGCATAAATCTCTGGGTAGCGCAGAGGCCACTCGACACCCTCTGTGAGTGTATCTTTGATATCCTGTAAACCACCAATATCGTCCCAGGATGTTTCGCTTACCTCGACGTAGACCTCACGTGTTGTTGATGGTTCAACTTCTCGTAGTGCGGCCTGAAAGTCGCTCATTGTGATGTTCAGGTTGACCAGTGTTTCATAGGGGATATAGCCCTTCTGATAGTCAATATGTGGCAACACGCGGCGCAAGGCAATCATCGCTGCTTCTCGACATAATGCCTCAAGATCAGCACCGACAAAGCCGGGGGTAAGTTGTGCTAGACGCGCAAAGTCAATATCGTTTGCGAGTGCAGCGTCCTTACTGTGAATGCGCAATATCTCTGTACGTCCGCGTACATCGGGCACACGGAGCGATATTTCGCGGTCAAAGCGGCCTGGGCGACGCACAGCGGGATCGAGTGCGTTTGGTTGGTTTGTCGCTCCAATCAGCACAACCTGTCCACGCGAAGCCATCCCATCCATCAGGGCAAGCAATTGTCCAACAATTCTGCGCTCTACCTCGCCGCCTGTCTCAGCGCGCTTTGGTGCTAACGCATCTAGTTCGTCAATAAAAATGATGCTTGGTGCTTTGCGTTGTGCCTCTTGAAAGACGCTTCGTAGACGTGACTCACTCTCACCATAAAACTTATTAATAATTTCTGGTCCATTAATAATAAAAAAGGATGCATTCGTCTCTGCCGCAACCACACGAGCGATAAGTGTTTTACCAGTTCCCGGAGGTCCATACAACAAGACTCCCTTGGGTGGCTCGACACCAAGACGGTCAAAGACGGCGGGATACTTCAAGGGTAACTCGATCATCTCCCGAATACGCTGCATCTCTTTGCCCAAACCCCCGATATCTTCGTAACTTACACGCCCCGGTGTGTTATTGCTCGCTCCACGTGCCTGTGCGCGTACAATAGTCCCCGGTTGCACTACTACTGCCTCAACATCTGTTATGGGTTGAGAGGGCGGTAATGGCAGGTCGCCGGTGTTTCTCTGTTGAAGTGTATAGGCCGGAGTTGAGGGTGTTGTGCCGATAATCAGAAATTCGCGTGGCGCAGAACCGGGTGCTGGTGTGCCGACGCGTAAGAGATCACCAATGACGACAGGTAGTCCAACGAGATAGCGGGCAATATATTGCAGGTCGCTCTCTTGAATAGGTGCTCCTGCACTCAAGGGAAGAAGTGTTACCTTCTCTGCATTGCGCACCTTTGCCTTACGGACTGTGACCCGCTCACTCAAGCCGGATGCACTATTTTGCCGTACCTGGCTATCCATCTGGATCGTCTGACGACCTCTATCTCCTGTACCGCTCGGTACCAATTTTGCCGCGGTTGTACGTCCACCTGTCACCAACACAACATCACCCGGTTGACAACCCATGCGTGCGATGTCTGTAGGGTCGATGCGTGCGACGCCACGTGCAACCTGAAATCCCTCAATAACTGTTAACTGTAACTCATTTGTTATTTGAAGTTCTTGTATTTGTGTCACATCGTTTTGCATAACTGTGTTACTTGAGCCGCTCGTTGCGGTATTTATTGGAGATGGCGTTGTATTGACCGTGCTTCCTATATTCTCTTGTGGAAGTTTGGTGGTAGTAGCGTTATTTTGTGGCTCCTCCATGATTCCCTTCCGTCCTTCTTCTATAAGCATGCTATATTTCTAGCTCATTATATGTACGAAAGGCTGCTAGAAAAGTTAGAGCGTTGCTTATGCCCAAGTACTATATATATGTGATCCAAAGTTTTCTGCTTAGCGTTGTATATGGTAAGGACCATATCTATCAAATTTCGTTTGAGTGGACACATCCGTCTATTCTAGTAGGACGGACAATAACTACATTTTGCTTCTATGTTTGGATTTGAAAAATGACAATAGTGTCAATTATTATGACGGGGGAAATACAGAGTATGACTAGCTATGCTTCGGCAGCCAACTTTGATGGATTGTCTTCATATATTGTTGAAAAATGGATCATCCTGGTACCTCTTGCCTCGGAATGGGCCGAACTTGCGCGTAGAGACGTTCGAGGCTTGCCTTACAATGAGCGACGCCTGACAGAAATCGAAAAACGTATTAACTCGCTTCGTCCTGAATTGAGAAGAGCAGTTCTTGTAGCCTCAGAGCACTTTACCGACGAGCAACTCAGTCAGTTGCAAAGACGTGCAATAATTAGCAAAACTGGTTGGCGTGCGCTCAGAAAAGATGCAGCACTTACACGTAAAAACGGTTTCTCGCTTATGGTATATTAACGCTTAGGCTTGCCAAGGGAGCCTAAAAATCTTCCAATACTAGCTGCAATGCCTGTAGGGGCTATATATTCTGGTAAAGTAGGTGTGATGCTAAGACCGAGAGGATGGCTACTTTGCTGTCCTCTCCTCAGTGACGTTTTTACCGGTTTCCTTACCTTGTTACGTTTACGTGAAGCATTTTTCTTATTTGTTTTAGGCATGAACATTCTCCTGCCATACATATTCCATCTGCTTCGCTGTTTGCTCTGCTTGCTCTCTTCCTAGCAAACGCTCAACTATGTGCAAGCTCATATCGATTCCTGCTGATATACCTGCCGAGGTTATAATGGTGCCATCGTCTACCCAGCGTACTTCGCGTTGTACTTGAACCTGTGGAAACGCTTGTGCAAAGCGGTCAAGGCTTGCCCAATGTGTTGTTGCACTATGACCTGTTAACACGCCCACTTTTCCTAGTAAGAACGAACCCGTACAAACAGAGGTATTGAGTCTCGTTTGTTGCGTGACCTTCGCTAGCCACTCCATCAATACAGGGTTATCAATCTCTTTGCGGGTCCCGAAGCCTCCTGGAACAATGACGATATCAACGTGTGGATGATCTACAATAGTGAAGTGAGGCTGTACCAACATGCCTCCACGTGTTGTCACCAAGCGGTTCTGTTCCGCAATTGTGAAGACATGAAATGGTCCTTTTTTGCTCGGACGCTGCTCTGCTACTATGTTTGTTGTCACCGAAAAGACTTCAAAGGGACCACAGAAATCGAGCACCTCGACCTGATCAAAAATAACGATACCGACGTTTAGCGTTTCATTCTCTTGTAACAGACTCATACATTTGCTCCTTAACTGACTAGCTGAGCCTCCATTGGCTCTATGAGTTGGATCAATTTCCTCGCTGTCTCAGCTTCTGCTGCTGTAAAAATGAGCATTCGCAGATCGGGTGCATCCACAACCTGAAACGTACTTGTTTGAAGGACTAGCCACCCAACCAGAGGATGATTCAGTTCTTTGTGTCCCGTGTACGCTGACTGGATATCATGTCGAGGCCACCACTCTCGGAATTCTGAGCTTGTCTGCTCAAGCTCTGTTACCAGAGTCTTGAACCATGCCTCTCTCACGTATCGTTCACTACTCGCACGAAATAAAGCTAGCATCCCTCGCGCCTCTTTTTCCCAGTCGTTGAAACCACATCGCAGCAAAGGGTCGGTGAACAGAGAACGTAGAATATTTCGCTCGTATGTTGAGCTTGTGTTAAAGTCTTGAAAGACGCGATACATTGCCTGATTCCAGCCCACAATATCCCAGCGTGGATTTATGACATAGGCAGGCGTGCTCATGGCGTCGAGAACAGATTGAAGCTGAGGACTAATTCTGCTTGCTAAGGGGTGCGGATCGGCTGGCACCTCTTCTCGCGCAAGGACAAAGAGATGATTTCGCTCGGCAGCATTCAAGTCAAAGACCCTTGCCAAGCTCTCTAGCACCTGTGGGGAAACGATGATATCTTGTCCCTGCTCTAATCGGGTATACCATGTCACTCCCATTCCCGCGAGTTGTGATAGTTCCTCTCTCCGCAATCCTGGTGTGCGACGATGCGAACCGGCAGATAACCCCACTGCTTCTGGCGAGAGCCGTTCTCGTCGCGTTCGTAAGAATTGCGCCAGTTCTTGCCGTCGTTTTTTCTCGTTCATTGTTCGCTTCTTTCTATTCCTATGGCTGACAGTTTTTATACCAGGATAATTTGAGTTCTGGTTCTTAATCACAAGGGATGGCATAATTCTATCACACGAGAGAATCAAACTGATGAATAGAAAAATACGTTTTACAATTTTAAGGAGATAACCATGAAGCACCGCACACTTGGCAAACAGGGCCTCGACGTCTCAGCACTCGGCTTGGGCACAATGGGCATGACGATGGCCTACGGTCCCAGCGATAACGAGCAGAGCATTGCCACGATCCGCCATGCCTATGAACTCGGCGTGACCTTCTTCGATACCGCCGAACTCTACGGTATGGGAACCGGTTCAAGCGAAATGTTGCTTGGTCAGGCGGTCAAGGACTTCCGCGACAACGTGGTGATTGCCACTAAATTCGGGTTCGACCTGTCCGACCCTCAGAAAATTGGTCTGGGACTGGACAGCCGACCAGCACACATCCGCGAGGTCACTGAGAACAGTTTGCGCTACCTGCAAACTGACCACATCGACGTGCTCTACCAGCACCGTGTAGACCCGAATGTGCCGATTGAGGATGTTGCTGGCGTGGTCAAAGAACTCATCGACGCTGGGAAGGTCCGTTTCTTCGGACTCAGTGAGGCTGGACCGGATACCATCCGCCGTGCCCACGCTATCCAACCGGTGTCGGTGTTGCAAACCGAGTACTCCATCTTTGAACGCGAGGTCGAGATCGCCGTCCTGCCGACGATCCGCGAACTCGGTATTGGCTTCGTCCCCTACTCTCCATTAGGACGAGGCTTTCTCACTTCCACCGTCAAGCCAGGAAACGAATATCCCGAAGGTGATATGCGTACCTTCGACGAGCGATGGCAGGGCGAGAACTACGAGGCAAACGTCAAGGCCATCGGGCAACTGACCGAACTAGCGCAGTCTAAGGGCATCACTGTAACCCAGTTAGCACTAGCGTGGTTGCTCGCGCAAGGCGAGGATATCGTGCCAATCCCTGGCACACGAAACTCAACCCGGTTGGAGGAGAACATCGCAGCCGTTGATGTAACACTCAGCCCAGCCGATCTTGATCGTGTGCATCAAATCCTACCGCATGGGTCATTTGGCAGCCGATACCCCGCCATAATTATGCCTAAATGGTAACTGCTTGATAACGCAGGCACGAAATGCCTGTAGGGGGCTAATTCTATTCATTGAGTCCAACTAATTCACGACTGAGCTTATGAAGTGAGTTGAGGCATGACAGGTGCTCTGCCCCTGTCATGTCGCCCACCAAGCTGATGGATGAGTTAGTTAGACTCAACGAATTCTATTACACTCTACAGGCATTTCGTGTCCTCATGGAATTGTGAAGCCGCATTATATGGCCTCTACATTTTCGCTACTTCCCTCTTTCGTCTTGTCTGCAACCTCCTTCTGTTGAAAGCATCTTCGTGCTGATACCCTTTCCTTCATCTTCGACTTTCAAACACCTTGTTGTCTTAGTAAAAGTACATTGGTACTAAATTCTAATCTTTCTCAGCATTCTTAGTGTAGTCTTACCTTGATAAAGCTGAAAGTGTACGTTATACTACGTGCATAACACTTTTCCTCAGCATTCTTTAAGGATGCGAATGCTCAAGCAAGATAGAACTTACGCACTGTAGGTAGAAACAAATATTTGAAAATATAGAAGGGTCTGACGGTACCGCATGCAAATATTTCCAAAAGATAACCGCGAATCAACAAAGCCTCAGAGCTTATTGCGTAAAACACTGAGAAAAAGAAGTGTTCTACGCTATGGTATAGGAGTAACTCTTGTTTTAGCGAGTATACTTCTGCTCGCACTGGCTATGACACATACGCTGAGTTTCTCGCTGAGTAGTGCTACTGTGCAAGAGAAGCCGATCAGTGACCTCCTGAACATGGCCGATCATCACCAGTTAAAGTCGGTCACGATCAACAATAATAACGATGTTATAGCAACGGGCCTCAAAGGTCAGCAATATCATGCTCTTAAAGAACAGGGACAGTCAGTGACCGAGATATTGCGGCGCGACGGTGTCTCGGTGAGTATCGACAACGGGCAACACCTGCAGTGGGCGCAGAGTTTAGCTGACGTGCTCCTAATAGCGGTGCTTGTCGGTGGTATGTATTTCTTTATTCGACGCGGCGGCGCGAATGGACAGGCAATGTCGTTTTCACGCTCGAAAGCGAAACGTTTCAATGAGTCAAAGCCCTCGGTTCTCTTCAAGGACGTTGCAGGCGTTGAAGAGGCCAAGATGGAACTACAGGAGATTGTGGAATTTCTAAAAACGCCCGAACGTTTCACCGCGATGGGTGCACGTACTCCAAAAGGCGTCCTTCTCGTTGGCTCACCCGGCACAGGCAAGACACTTATTTCACGTGCGGTAGCAGGTGAGGCGGGTGTAGCTTTTTATAGCGTCAATGGTTCTGAGTTCGTCGAGATGTTTGTTGGCGTGGGTGCCGCACGTGTGCGCGATCTCTTTAAGGAAGCGAAAGACCATGCGCCATGCATTCTCTTTATCGACGAAATTGATGCGGTTGGACGCCAGCGTAGCAACACGGGTGGCAACGGAAACGATGAGCGCGAACAAACGCTGAACCAATTGCTCGTCGAAATGGATGGTTTTGACAAGCAAAGCAACGTTGTTGTGATTGCAGCAACGAATCGTCCCGATGTCCTCGATCAGGCTCTGCTTCGTCCAGGACGCTTTGACCGTCGTGTGATGCTTGACAAACCTGATATTCGTGGACGCTTAGCTATTCTTGAAGTGCATGCCAAAGATAAGCCTTTTGCTGAACATGTCACCATGCAAGACCTTGCACGTCAGACCGCAGGTTTCTCAGGTGCAGATCTCGCCAACGTCTTGAATGAGGCTGCGTTGCTTGCGGCACGTAACGGACATGACACCATTTGTCAGCCACACCTTGATGAGTCTATTCTGCGCGTGATGGCTGGACCAGAGCGCAAAAGTCGCCTGATTACCGAGGCTGAGAAGTCGATTATCGCCTATCACGAAGTTGGACACGCCATCGTCATGCGTTCCATGCCCGGTGCCGATCCAGTGCAGAAGGTTTCTGCTATCGCACGTGGTATGGCACTTGGTATCACGGTGCAAGCACCAGCCGAGGACCGCTATCTGTTCCGTCGCTCTGAACTCGTGGCAAAGCTCGCAGGCGCGATGGGTGGACGTGCCGCCGAAGAGATTATCTTTGGCGATATCACCACTGGTGCAAGCCAGGACATCGAGTATGTCACAGGTATTGCACGACGTATGGTGTGTGAGTTTGGCATGAGTCCACTTGGCAACGTGGCGTTCAAAGCTGAGGCCGACGGCTCTTCCTCAATCAGTGCAGAGACAGCGGCGAAGATTGATGCCGAAGTAAGTGCTCTGATTGAACAAGCATACGCAACGGCCTTGAACATCCTGACCGAGAAGAAAGATCGCCTCATTGCCATCTCCGAGCATCTGATTCAGGTTGAAACCATCGACGGTTCCAAACTAGACGAAATGCTCTTTGTGGCTGTATAAAGTTGGTCCCACGATACAAATAACAGAAATAAACGGCTCATTCCAAATAGGAATGAGCCGTTTATTTCTGCTTTGCAGTTAGTCATAATGTGACATGTGCCAAAGTCCTTTCAAGTATACTATACGCAAGCCACCAAACCTGTCATGTTATGCGATAGGGTGAGATTACGGATATCGAACTATAATGTTAGGAATTGCTTCACCTAAGCTTGAAAGTAGATGCAGAACATTGATATGTGCAAATGTTGAAAGTAAAATGAACGTGATGGCGAGGAGCGTTAATAAGGCAATAACAAAGAAGATAATGGTTTGGGGCCAGCGATTGATAATCAGATTCATGCGTCGTACCCGTCCTTTCGAGATGCGGCGTAGTCAGTGTTTAATGAGTACACTCTACTCATTAGTTGACTAAAGAATACCTGTTTTTTCGGGCGTTTGTGGTCAATTCTTCTCTGATTTTCTTGGGTAGAAGTTGCTGGCTTGTACGACTAAGCAACGCACCTTTGGACGGTATGATGTGAGTATGGTAGGGAGAACACAATCTGCGATGGACATATCAAGCCGTATCATGCATTACAGATTTCTGCAATGTGCATTACTATGTCATGATGTAACATAATCAGTTTTCGTGATGTTAACATGTGTGTAAAATGTGCTCGTATTTTACTTGAAAAATGTTGGAAGGTATGGTATCGTTTTGTGCGGGAGCAAATAATTATCAGCCAACGTACACGTTCAGGGGAATTTACGGGGGAAATGCAGTATGCACTACGAACATTTTTCTACTTCACAGGATGTACAGGCCATCAAGTATTATCGTTGTCCCCACTGCCAGCAGTCGGCGCGCCTTCACGTCGATATCGACACAGACAGTATGCCATATTTAGACGATGAAGGTCGTCGCCAGTATTACTGTCTGCGTTGCCGCGAAACATTTTCCGTCGGAACGCCAATCATTCCCAT
>CAXUIS010000049.1:0-2691 GCA_964250915.1 uncultured Ktedonobacteraceae bacterium
CGCACCTTAACCTCTGCGGACACAATATTCTACGCAATGGCACCGAGGCACAGAAACAGCAGTATCTTCCGAAGATAGCCAGTGCTGAAATGATCGGTGCATTAGGACTCACCGAACCAAATGCCGGTTCCGACGCGATGGGCATTCAAACTACAGCGCGTAAAGTTGATGGCGGTTATCTCATCAATGGCGCAAAGGTTTTCATCACTAACGGCCCTATCGCTGATGTCATGATTCTCTATACCAAAACTCAACCCGATGCAGGGAGCCGAGGTATTACAGCATTCATTTTCGAGACAAAGACAATGGGCTTTTCTGTCGCACGCAAACTACAAAAGGTCGGGATGCACGGCTCACCCACTGGTGAACTTGTCTTTGAGGACGCCTTTGTATCAGATGAATGTGTGCTTGGCAAGGTCAACGAAGGCTACAAGGTGGTTATGAGCGGCCTTGATATCGAGCGAGCCTTTTATGCCGTAAGTGGTGTTGGTGGTATCGAAGCTGCACTCGAAATCTCACTCAAGTACGCCAAAGAGCGCGAACAATTTGGACATCCCATCGCCAGTTTTCAATTGATACAAGCTAAAATCGCCGATATGTACACAGACTTGGAGGCGGCACGACACGTTGCTCATCGTGCAATGTGGCTGGCACAACAGGGTAAACGTGTCAGTAAAGAATCTGCTGCGGCTCTCCTCTTCGTCGCACGTGCCTCCTCGCGTGCCGCCAATGAAGCCCTACAAATTCATGGTGGCTGGGGCTACCTGACCGACTTTGAGGTTGAACGTATGTGGCGCGATGCACGCCTCGGTGAAATCGGTGCAGGCACCAACGAAATACGCCAACTCTTAATTGCACGTGAACTATTGGGGTTACGAGGTTAATCACATGAAATCAGTACGCATCGCAGGCGGGCTTGGCTTTTACGGTGACTCGTGGCAACCCATCAAAGCAAGTATCGAGCGTGGCAACGTACAATATGTCTCATCCGATCATCTTGCGGAACTCACGCTAGCCATCCTGCAAAAGGATCGGCAACGTGACCCTCATCTGGGCTACACGCGTGACCTTGTGCCTATGCTTGCCGAACTCTTACCACTCGCTCTGCCACGAGGCGTCAAATTCATTTTGAACGCAGGCGGACTTAACCCGATGGCAGCACGTGAAGTACTTCTAACCGCACTCAAGAAATTTGGCGTCAAACTCAATGTAGGCGTTGTCCTGGGTGACTCCGTACTAGAGCGACTCGACGAATTACAAGGGTTGGGCGTATCACTTGCTCATATGGATACAGGGCAGGATATTGCTACTATGCGTGAACGTTTGCTCTTCGCCAGTGCCTATCTTGGTGCACGTCCACTCGTCGAAGCTCTCGCCGCAGGTGCTGATATCGTTCTGACTGGACGCGTTGCCGATGCCGCGCTCTTTCTCGCTCCAATGGTGTATGAGCTAGGTTGGCAGTGGCACGACTGGGACAAGTTGGCACAAGGCATCGTTGTAGGACACCTGATGGAATGTAGTGGTCAGGCTACAGGAGGTAACTTCGGTGGCGACTGGCAAAGTATTCCTGATCTTGCTCATATCGGCTATCCCATCGCTGAAGTTTCAGAAAACGGCGATGCAATAATTACAAAAGCTCCTGATACGGGTGGGCGTGTCAATTTCGATACTCTACGCGAGCAATTGCTGTATGAAGTACACGATCCGGCACACTATCTCACGCCCGATGTTGATGTGGACATGACGACCTTGCTCATGGAGGAGATCGGCCCTGATCAAGTACGCGTTACAGGTGCTACAGGCCATCCAGCACCCGCAACATTCAAAGTCGTTGCGGGCTATGAAGATGGCTACATGGGACAAGCCACTATTGGGTATGCATGGCCCGATGCTCTAGCTAAAGCGCAACTGGCAGCTCAAATTGTGCAGCAGCAGATGAGTGAAATCGGTCTCAAGCCAGAAGAAACGCTCGTCGAGTACATTGGCTACAACTCTATTCACGGCCCCTTAGCTGATCCTACCTATACCAAGCACCTTAACGAAGTCTATTTGCGTATAGCCATTCGTTGTACTGAGAAGCGCGATGCCGACAAATTAGGTCGTTTACTCACACCATTGGGCTTGAGTGGTCCCCCTTTTATCGGTGGCGCGGGTGGTATCACTCCTGCTCGTGGCCTACTCGGTATCTGGCCTACACTTGTACCACGCGGTATTATCGAAGAATATGTGCGCGTGAGCGTTAAGGAGGTGGAAGCGTGAAAACACAACTTGTGCGCCTCGTTCATGCCCGTTCAGGTGATAAAGGCGACAAAGCCAATATTGCCCTCTTTGCTCCTGACCGCGCAACCTATGACATCCTATTACGAGAAGTCACCGTAGAGCGTGTCAAGCACCATTTTGAGGGCATTGCAACAGGCAGAGTCGAACGCTTCGAGGCTCCCAACGTCCTTGCCCTCAACTTCGTTCTACACGGTGCTCTCAACGGTGGCGCATCCCGCTCGTTGAGAAGCGATTCACTTGGAAAATCGCTCTCGTCAGCATTATTGAGGATGGAGATCGAGGTATAGACGTGGAGGGTATCAATGGAGACCGATTGATTGATGTTCTATTCATTAGGGTATGTCGCCTGTAGGGGTAGCTTTTTTACGTGCTACCACGTGGGCAGTTGGTTAGCCAAGAGGGAGTGGTAGA
>CAXUIS010000049.1:2701-24471 GCA_964250915.1 uncultured Ktedonobacteraceae bacterium
GCCTTTAGGTATCTTTTTATCACGTCCCCCCTCGTCGCCAGTCTATACCCAAAGAGTACGTTATACATCGATCCCTACAATATCCAAAATCAAAGAAGGATAGATAAAAAATATGTCAACCAACGAAGAACGTGTAGAAGCGGAAATCGAACGTATCAAAAAAGGTGGCCCCGAAAAATATCACGAACGCAACCGTAAGCAGCATCGTCTCTTCGCCCGTGATCGTCTCAAATTGCTTCTTGATGATGGCAAGATAGAATTTGAAGATGGCATGTTTGCCGAAAGTCAGAATCCTGAACTCCCTGCCGATGCCATTATCACAGGTGTTGGGCGCATTCATGGGCGACCCATTGCGTTTAGTTCCTCTGACTCGACGGTCAAGGCAGGAGCGGCAGGTGAGAAATCGGTGCAGAAGAGTCTGCGTATCCAGGAAATGGCGATGCAAATGCGCATTCCCTTCTTTTATTTAATCGACTCGGCAGGGGCGCGTATCACCGATCAGGTACGTCTCTTTCCTGGACGCAATCATGGTGGACGCACCTTCTACAACCAAATCAAGATGTCTGGCGTTGTACCACAGATCTCGCTTATGTTTGGCCCCTCGCCTGCTGGCTCTGCTTACACTCCTGCCTTTGCCGATATTGCGATCATGGTTGATGGTAATGCCAGTGCCTATCTCGGCTCACCACGTATGGCAGAGATGGTTACGCGTGAAAAGGTCACGCTCGAAGAAATGGGTGGAGCGCGCATGCACTGTAGTGTCTCTGGTCTTGGCGACTTTCTCGCGGAAAGCGAAGAGCACGCTATTCAGATTGCTCGTGACTATTTCCGTTACATGCCACAAAACTATCTTGAGCAACCCGAAGACGCCGAGCCTGTACAGCCCTCTAGCACTCGTCCACTGCGTGAAATTGTGCCTGAGGCGCAAAACAGACCTTTCAATATGTACGACTTCATCGACTCGCTTGTCGATGGAGGCAGCTTTCTCGAAATCAAGAAACTTTTTGCCCCCGAAATTATCACAGGGTTTGCACGTTTAAACGGACGGGCCGTTGGTGTGATCGCCAATCAACCGCGTGTCAAAGGCGGCGTTATCTTTGTGGATTCGTCGGATAAAGCTGCGAAGTTTATCAACATCTGCAATGCCTTCAACATTCCCTTACTTTTCCTTGCCGACGTATCTGGTTTCATGATTGGGGCCGCCGTTGAACGTGCGGGTATTATTCGGCACGGCGCAAAGTTTATCGCGGCAGTCTCACAGGCCGTTGTCCCGAAGATATCGGTTATCGTGCGTAAATGCTATGGTGCAGGTCTCTATGCGATGGCTGGCCCAGCCTTTGGTACCGACTCGGTAATCGCGCTTCCCACCGCACAAATTGCTGTGATGGGACCTGAAGCCGCCATCAACGCCGTCTTTGCCAATCAAATTGCTGAGCTACCCGAAGACCAACGCGAACCATTCCGCAAAATGATGGAGGCACGTTATGCTGAGGATATCGACATTTTCCGCCTCGCCTCCGAACTCATCGTCGATACCATTACGCCGTTCGAGTCATTGCGCGGCGAACTCATTGCTCGTTACAGCATCTATTCAACCAAAAGCGAACAGTTCGCCGAGCGCCGCAACCCAATCTATCCAGTATAATCGTTGTCATCCCTCTTTTTTAAGGAGTTAGCATGAAGCATGTAGTCTCAAATATGGCAGGCGTTGTCCTGGAATACCTTGTCAAGCCTGGCGATACCATCGCAGTCGATCAGGATGTGGTGACACTAGAATCAATGAAAATGCAAATACCCGTGCAATCCACCGTAAGCGGTACTGTCAAAACACTCAAGGTGCCAGAAGGTGAGTTTGTTGACGACGGTGATGTTTTGATCGAAGTGGAATAACGTAGGGGTCTAATTCATTACACCCTCGTTCAGCTTCTGGTATGGCACGAGGGTGTAATGAATTAGACCCCATACGCAACCTCATGTTTCAATAATCGTATTTATTATGGAACGTACTTTATGATTATTATAGTTTGTTTCCGTGAGAAAACAGATTCTTGTATCAATTTGGAATACCTATGCAACAATCTCTATGTGCCTATTGTCATCAACCTGTTCATGGAAACGTGCTTACCGCGTTAGGTTCCACATGGCATCCTGAACATTTTGTGTGTGATGCTTGTGGCTTGCCCATTTCTGATCAAAGCTTTAATGTGCAGGATGGCAAACCATATCATGCAGCATGTTTTCGCAACCAGATTGCACCACGCTGCGCCTATTGTGATCAACCGCTTACAGGCGAGTATCTAGTCGATCAGTGGGGCACAAAGTTTCACAAAGAGCATGAAAAGCAATATCCTCACTGCGACTTTTGTGGGCGTTTGATTCCATCACAGCAGCAGGAGCGTGGAAGTAATGTCGAAAGTATGCGTTGCCCTACCTGTCGCTCTACGGCTATTGAGACGATTAATGAAGCTCAGCCTCTGTTCCAACAATGCAAGCAATGGGTCAGTCGTCAGGGCTTGAAATACAATAATCAGAAGTTGAGTCTTGAACTGGTGGACCGTACTAAACTTGCGCATTATCTTAGTATGCGTACTGAACCACATGCGCTTGGCGCAACCATGAGTTCGACCTACGTACAAGATGGTCGTGTAGTACGGACAGAAATAGGTGGTGTAGCAGTATTGCAAGGTTTGCCTGCACCACTGTTTCAAGGTGTCACCATTCACGAACTAGGGCATGTCTGGCTTCTTGTACAAGGAATTAGCAATCTTCCCATGTGGGCCGAAGAGGGCTTCTGCGAACTGCTCGCACAGCGTTTTCATACAGAGATGAACACTCCTGAACATCTCTACTACGCACGTAACATTGAGCGTAACCCTAATTCTGTCTACGGCGAGGGCTATCGGCGTGTGCGTTCCATTGCGGATAGACTCGGTTTCGAGCATTTTATTGAACAGTTACATATAACCAAACGCTTGCCTACGTAAATTATAGGCCATTATCAAGAAGCGTACTTCGTTCGACTTGAAGGCAAAGGCAAATTGAGTCAGAATCGCTCAGCCACCGATCAAAAGCGCGTTATTGCAGCATTAGAAGAGCATACAGACATGCTAGGCGTCAATGCAACAGGAGTTGCAAAGCTGATGCAGAAACGTCATGAACATTCGTAATTAGTCACTGTTTTTGAATTACTGCCCACCATAACCTCCTCAATCAGGTACTTTCGTACTACATTTATGCTCAAATACGAGTATCTTTACAGCTTATGCATTATCATTGCTACAGCGAAATAAACTTCATAATTAAATATGACAACGATTAAGGAGTTCATCATTAGTCGCACTATGCGCTTATTTTCTTTAGCATCAATGAGATAATCCGGCAATATACATTTTTTAAAGAACGTGTCATTTATATGCTAATGTATAGGTATTTGTGTGTACGAAGTAACCGACATTCAGGAAATGCTGTCAAGTAGACAAAAAGGAGCAGTATTCATATGCTTCAAGTAAATGGTATTAATATAAAGCTTATTCGAGTGACCTCAACGACGACCCCACAAGCTCTTGTCGAAGAAATTCAAGAGTTCTGGAAGATGTACAACTCTCCTGTCTTTATCGAGTTGCCCAATCAACCCCTGCAACATATAGAAGCATTTTATAGACCAGACTCCTTTAGTGTTCTCGACCGTTTAAGGCGAGAGTATAACACGCCGATTTTCTTTATCATTCCTGCTGGGGTCAGGCTGATGAACGAGGCGAAACGTGCCGGTTTTCCAGTGTATACCGCATTGAGTGAAGGCGTAGATGCTCTTGCACAGGAAGCTTCGGCCGCGTCTCGTGTACCAAGTGGACCTATATCTTCGTATCCAAGCAATCCACCTAGTAACCCATCATTTGCTCCTACGAGTAACACACGACCCGTACTCCTACCATCGTATATGAGTAATCCGCCAAGTTGGTCTGCTTTGCCTGTGCAAGACGTACGCACTATGCCTGATAACAAGCAATCATCAAATACATTTTTCGCTCCTTCTACATCTTCTATATTTGATTCACAAAACAAAGCAAATGGTGCAATATCTCCCATGCATGAAGCACGTCCTGACTATGCAGATGCAAGAGTACAAAATGATAGTATTCAATCTGCTAGGGAATTTGGAAGTGTTACTCACACATCTTTGTCGGACAAAAACATACCGCATCAACCAATCTATAGGCGAATGGCCTTTCTTGTCTCGCTTGCTGTTCTCGTTTTCCTCCTTCTCGTTGGAGGAATTCTCATCTCATTAAATGGTGCAAGTAGAAGGCAAGCGCACAGTACACCAGCCTCTACCGCAATATCCCTCACCTCTGCTCATGGAATAGGAGTAGAGAAGGCACCGGATGGAGAGTATATTGGTCTTTCTGATGGCTCATTCGCTTTTGATACAAACCGACTTGATGGTGCTACGAAGCAGCAGGGATCAGAAAAACTTCGTGCTGGTGATGTTGGTACTGCCCTTTCGCTATGGCATGATGCGGTGACACGGGATACAAATGATGCGGAGGCACTTATTTATCTGGAAAATCAGCGCGTCATCAGTTCTGGTAATCCGTATGTGACGCTGGTTGTGGGTACGATGGATACGGGAACGTATGTAAACCTTGGGCGCGATGATTTACAAGGTGCGTACATAGCTCAGAAGGAGTATAACGGCGGGCAGAAACTCGCAGGGAAATTTCTCGTTCGTTTACTTGTTGCCAGTACTGGCAATGACAAGGCATACGCGGATGTGGTGGCAAAGCAGATTGTACAGGCGGCAAAGAGTGATTCCAGTATTGCCGGTGTTATGGGATGGCCCTATAGCTCACGAACGTTAAATGTCGTCCAAACATTGACTGATGCACATATCCCTATCGTTTCTCAAATGGCATCCAGTGTCTTGCTCACTGGTGCATCTCCGTATTTCTTTAGAATTGTGCCACCTGACTCTACACAAGCGACTACAGGAGCAATATTTACTGAAGATACACTTCATGCGAAAGCAGCGGCACTCTTTATTGATCCAACAGACGCTTATAGCGTTTCCATTGGCAATGCCTTTAAGCAGAGATTTGAGAGTGACGGAAACCGTGTCATTGAGGAGCATTACACAGTAGGTAAGCCTACAACCGTGACTACTGCGTTGCAAGATGCGCTTCTGCACACGCCTGACGTTATTTACTTTGCAGGGCTAGCGGATGATGCAAACGTAGTACTCGCGCATCTACCTACAGAAGGACCGTTTGCTCAAATAAAAGTGGTAGGTGGTGACGGTTTGTATTCCATCGGTAGTTACTCGAAAGATGCTGTCGTGCAGAGAAATTTTCATCGTCTCTGCTTCTCTGCATTTGCCTATGCTGATACATGGGGATACTTAGGAGCCAAGACACAGCCACCATTCTTCAGTGACTACCCTGCTTTTTTTGATCCCTATCAACAACATGGTACGGGTGCATATGGTTATAGCCGTGCTGATGGCGATGTTATTCTCTCTTATGACGCAACCGTGGTATTATTGAAAGCGTACCAAAAGGTGTTAACCGCAAATAACAATGCTATCGTAACTACAAATATTACACCAACACAGCTAAGAGACTCGCTTGCGACGATAACAGACGCGAATGCTATTCAGGGTGTTACGGGACGGATCGCCTTTGGTGCAAATAATGATCCTGTAAATAAAGTGGTTGTGATGCTTGCGGTTTCTCCAACAGGACTGATTCAGTTGCAATCTGTACAAGGGCAGTTTTTCAAGTAAGCATACTATCACGAAGCGCAGGTCCCCATGCCGTAATCTTATCGGGGGTAATCATGATCACTGGATACTCTTCCAGAGCCATCGAACGATATTGTACATAGCGTTCGCGTAGCAGTACCAGGGCTTTTCCGTGTTGCTCTTGTTCCCCGCTAATTAATTCGGCTTTTCCATGAATCAAGATATAGCCAAGTTGTGACCAATCATCGTCGTACTGGTCAATAAGTAGCGAGGCTTCATGGCGTGCCTCGATGTTACGAACTCTGCGTAGTTGTGTTTTTTCAACTCGTTTTGGCTTCTCGTCAAGCGCGATATAGAAATAGATACCATCAAAGGCATAGCAGACGGGCACAACATATGGACTTCCATGCTCATCTGCTGTTGCTAAACGTCCCACGCGCAGTTTGTGGATAAAGGCCACTTCCATGTCTGTAAAGTGTATGCGATTCACCACAAGCGGTACCAACCTTTTTTCTTGTAATCCTACAAACGCAATCGTTACCAGTATATCATCATGTAGGTTCTCAAAAGTTTTCTTCTGTGGTCTCCCTGTTCCCTTCTAGCATCCCCCAAGCGTCTATGCTATAATATATCAGAGTTCAGAAGTAGGAATTAGCATACTATCTCGCATATGTGTAACTATACAAAGGAAAGAAGAGTAGCACGAGTATATCTTTTTTTGTGCTATCGGTGAGGATAAGACATGGCGGAAACAATTAGTCCCGATATGATTATTCACGATGTCGTGAGCAAATACCCAGCGACAGTCAAGGTGTTTCACGGACATGGTTTACCATGTACCGCATGTGCGGTTGGCTCACGTGAAAGTGTGGCAGGTGGTGCGCGCACACATCGCTTTACACCAGAGAAGCAGGATATGTTGTTGAAAGACCTCAACGCGGTCATCAACAACCAGCCTATCTCAGTTGCGCCTAAGAAAGCTCCAGTTGGGCGTGGCGTCCCATTACAGATGTCGCCTGCACCAGCAGAGCGCAAAATCAAGCAGGTGATCGCCGTTATGAGTGGTAAGGGCGGTGTTGGCAAGTCGCTTGTCACAGGCTTGCTTGCTGTCTCACTGCGGCGGCAGGGGCAGCGTGTTGGTATTCTTGACGGTGATATTACAGGCCCAAGCATTGCGCGCATGTTTGGCACAAAGGGTCAGCCTGGAAAATCGGCTGACGGTGGTATTGAGCCGTTGGTAAGCAAGGGCGGCATCAAGGTTATGTCAATGAACATGTTCCTTGAGAAGGATAGCGATCCTGTGGTGTGGCGTGGTCCAATGGTGTCCAGCGCAATCAAGCAGTTTTATAGCGATGTGTCCTGGGGCAATCTTGACTACCTCCTGGTAGACCTGCCTCCTGGTACATCTGACGCCCCTATGACCGTGTTACAGTCGTTGCCCGTTGACGGTATAGTTATTGTGACTTCGCCGCAGATGTTAGCGACGATGATTGTTATGAAGTGTATCAACATGGTACGTCAACTTAAGGGTGTCATTGTCGGTGTTGTCGAGAACATGTCGTACTTTGAGACTCCGGCTGGCGAACGCTACGAGATTTTCGGACCAAGCAATGGAGCCGAACTCGTGGGTATGACAGATGCTCCTCTGCTGGCGCAACTACCTATCGACTCTAGCCTGACAGTGCTCTGCGACTCAGGTCGTGTCGAAGAATACTATGCTGAAGGTTATGAGACATTAGCTGCGAACTTTGTGAACACGCTAAAAGTAAAAAGATAACAGAAAACGGGTGATAGGTGCTTATGCAAGGCGTTGTCTCGCATGGGCACCTATCACCCGTTTTCTGTTATTTATAAGCTACTTTCAAAGGAGCCGAGCACTTTACAGAAGGTTGTGTGGCTTGCAAGATTGGCGAGGGCGGCACGAACAGCACTGTCTTCGCGGTGTCCCTCGAAATCGAGATAGAAGACATATTCCCAGGCACGTTGACGCGAGGGACGCGATTCTATCTTGAGCACGTTGATTTTGTTTTGTGCAAGTACGCCGAGACATTGATAGAGCGAACCGGGTTGGTGTGCGGTTGCCATAACAAGCATCGTTTTCGCGTGTCCACTACGGCGTGGTGCAGGTTCACGGCCAAGTGCGATAAAGCGCGTGTAGTTATCAGAAATGGTTTGAATGTTACTTGCTAATATTTCTAGTTGATAGAGTTCAGCGGCTCCACGGCCCGCGACAGCCGCCACTCCTTCAAGTTGTCCTTCTCGAATCATCTTCGCGCTGCCTGCGGTATCATAGGTGGCGACAATCTCAACGCCAAGTTCGCGCAGATACACATCGCTCTGTGCTAAGGCTTGCGGGTGCGAGATGACACGCTTAATATCACTCAGTGTTTGTCCAGGTAAGCACAGTAGACAGTGATTAACGGGATGGCTGATCTCGCCAATCACGAAAAGGTCGTGTTGCCGCAAGAGATCGTACACATCGTTGATGCTACCTGCCTGTGAATTTTCGACAGGGACCAGACCAAAATCAACCTCACCTGCTGCAACAGCGTGAAAGACTTCGCTGAAGCCACGATAGGGAAGTGGCTCTGGCAGTGTTGAAGTAGTCTTCTTAAAATATGCTTGTACTGCCTCGTCACCATACGCGCCCCGTTCGCCTTGAAAGGCGACACGAACGCTGTGCGCTTGTGTGGATGATGTAGAATCGGGTTGTTCTTCGTGTGAAGAAATTGACTGTACCACGCGTTATCGTTCTCCTCATTTAAATGCTGTGTCGATTGTGCCAGCTTGTACGAATATTGTCAAGCAAGTAGAATATGGAGTAGAAACCAAAAATAAAACAAGCCTCATAATCGAGGCTTGTTTCGTGTATATTAGGTCTACTCCAACGTCTTACTGAACGTTGTAGTGTCCTTTGTGATAATAGACCATGCCTTTGCCAAGCACCTTCACTGGTTGAAGTTCTTTAAGCATAATGGCCTCGCCACACTTTGAGCAAATGCGAGCGGTCAAGTGATTGACCTCTTCGCGGTTCGCAAGTGAGGCACGTGCTGTCTTTGAAAGTTCACCCTTTTTAGGCATTGTGAGAGACCCCTTTCGCCTGTTCTTCTGCTGAAAATTGTTATCTATATCGAAATTGCCAAGTTGTTTTTGGTTTCCTCGTATATGAGAACACCAAACGGTTCCATTTTGTTCCATGAGTATAGCATATCTTGCGCTATCATCACAATAGCGTAAGCTATTGATTCCGTGATAAAATCTCTGCAACGAGAAATAATAGTAATAAGCTGTAAGGATAAAACAGACATGGCTAAACAAAAGCCGAAAGATGAACATCAACCAGAGCGACACCATGAAGGTATTACACGCATTACTGTTGGCGGCTTCAAATCTATCGCCGAAGAACAAAGCATTGAGGTTAAACCACTTACTATTCTAGCAGGTGCAAATAGTTCTGGTAAGTCTAGTATTATGCAACCGCTCTTGTTACTTAAACAAACACTAGATGCAACCTATGAACCTGGTGCGCTTTTGTTGAATGGTCCAAATGTACGATTTACTCTGATAGATCAGTTGTTATCCCACAGAAAAAATAAGAAGGCTTCAGACAGTTTTCACGTAGGTATTAATGTAGGTTCCGAGGCAACGGTTAGAACTGTTTTTATTCGTAGTAAGAATATTGGCAAAGGCTTCGATGTCGAGGAGACGGTCTTTGGTTTTGACGAAGAAAAGTACCGCCTTTACTTAGGAATGCCGAAAGAAGAAATTCAAAACTATTATCTCTATGGATGAAACAGTACGTTCATACTTTCAAGAAGTCGCGCCCAAAGTGGTTGTTTTCAAGCAAATTGTTTGGGTAAATCCTGGCAAAGATAACGAACGTTGTCTTGAGTGGTTGCAGAATGGTGCGGAACGCGAACGAGAGCGAATGCTTGGGCACTATCTCGACACAAATATCTGACATAGTAATATAACAGTAGAAAAATGAAAAATATCTATGTCGCAACGTACAGAAAGTAGGACTGATCAGCCATGAGCCAGCGACCTAAAACTACAACGTTAACACAGCACAACTCTATCTTGCGGCGTTTTTTTGCTAATTTTTATGAGCGCATGTCACGCGATGATGAAGAACAGAACTTTATGCAGCCTCTGCGCAAGGAAGTGGTCGGGCAAGCACATGGAATGGTGCTGGAAATAGGAGCGGGCAACGGACTCAACTTTGCTTTCTATGATCCTGAAACCGTCGAGCGAGTAGAAGCCATCGAGCCTAGTGGTACTATGCTACGTTATGCGCGTACACGGTCGGAAGCAGCACGAGTACCAATTCATCTCACACAGGCTCCTGTGGAGAGTCTACCCTTTGCGAACGAGAGCTTCGACAGTGCCGTTGTCACGTTAGTGTTTTGTTCTGTAGGCGATCCTCTAGGTGGTCTGACCGAGGTAAAGCGCGTGCTTAAGCCTGGTGGTACACTGCTGATGGTCGAACATGTGCGTGCGAATGGAGCTATCCTTGCGACTATACAAAACATTATTACGCCTATGACTCGGTTGGTAGCAGGCAACTGTCACTGGAACCGCGATACTGAAAGAACCGTGAAACAGGCAGGATTCAGAATCGAGCAGAGGCGCGATATTAGGTGGTTCATGATGACAGGTGTTGTGTTACAGGCTGTGAATCAAGTTGAGGCAGTTGTATAAAAAACGAGGTCGCCGAATTGCTTCGGCGACCTCGAAATAAGCTACGAACTACGAACTACTATGCTACGAATACGTATTGCCTACGCAAAACGCTTTACGAGCAAGCACTACGGTGTTTTCAATACTACGAAATCCGTTTCGTCGTGAGAGACGATTTCAGCCTCTCATAGCATAAAACGTGAGATGCAGAGTATTGTAACGTATCTACCCCTTCGGGCTACAAACCAATACCCGCTCCATGCAAAATCATTTCAATCGCACTAATTGCTATGACAGGCAAAAAAATGTAACGGAGCGTTTTGTTGCTCAGGTGTGCTAACAAACGTGCTCCACCTAACGCGCCAATGAGGATACCAAGTGCAACAGGGGCTGCGACGAGTGGCGGAATGTCGCCACGCGAGAAATAGATACCTGCACTTGCTGCTGCGGTAACACCAATCATAAAGTTACTGGTTGTGGTGGAAACCTTAAGGGGAAGTCTCATAAGGGTGTCAAGGGCGAGTACCTTGAAGGTGCCACTACCAATACCGAGCAACCCTGAGATGAGGCCCGCAACATACATCATGCCTAAACCATAGGGAGTACGTGTGACCTGATAGGATATGTCCTTACCTAGATGATGGTCGGGGTACGAGCCTGAAAGACGCAACCAGTTGGCCCAACGATCATTTTTCACGCCTTGCGGTAATTCCTCTCCAATTCTAAAAAGGAGTGGTGCTGCGGAGATGAGAAGAATGACACCAAAGACGATTGAGAGCAATCCAGGGGCAAGTAAGCCCGCCAGGAATGCGCCACTGATTGCCCCAATCGTAGTGGCTAACTCCAGGAACATGCCGACGCGCATATTCGTCATATGATCACGTACATACGCCGCAGCTGCGCCACTAGAGGTTGCGATAACAGAGATGATGCTTGCTCCAATAGCAAAAGAGATAGGCAATTTGAAAACGAGCGTGAGTAAGGGCACAATGAGTACACCCCCACCTAATCCTACAAGTGATCCAAGTAGTCCCGCCGCAATCGAGCCGACGAAGATGAGCGAGAGTATCAGCAGCGAGAAATTGAAATGTTGTACCTCACTTTGAGGCTGACTTATAGCTGTACTACCAAGGTAGAAGAGGCTGAACAAGAGAATCGCGAGGACGATGAGCGTAATGATTACATACTTATGGTCTTTTTCAAGCGCGAATGTGACAACAGAAACCGCTACGCGAAGGACCGGAGTTGCAATGAGCAGCAGCAGACCAAGAGCAATAATGCCTTGTGGTCGTAGCGTGAGCAAGTTTGCACCGACTTGAGAGAGTGTTTGTGGAAATCTAAGTAGTCGCTCTGGTGATAAGCCACCTGGTTGAGTTGGGAGCAACACAAGCCCAATGATAATAACCAGAGCACTAATGATAACGCCACCTTGAAGTACCCATCCTATGGCCTTGGTTGCAAACACACTTGCTTTCGTTTCTTGTTGTTGCCGTTTTTGTACCTCTTCTGGAGTAGGAGAGCCAGATTTGGATGAATGCGTTGTCGTCATGTCTTTTGCCTCATCAGGTTGTACGTTGAAACAGGTCAGGCAGAAACTGCACTTTTTAAACAGCTCCATAGCAAAAGTATATGGTGTTTCGTTTCATAAGTCCAATATATGGATTCTATGATTTCAATAACTAAAAAGAATAGAATATTAACTCGACATTAGCATGTGATGAATGAAAGAGCTTGTTCCAATGAACGAGAAGGCATAAAAGACTTATGCTTGTTGTTGTATTAGTAGTATATACGTCTTGGTTATAGTGCCAACTACGTAGTAGAAAGGTTGGCGATAGGTATGTTTCCTATTCATATACGATTTCCTCGTCCTTCATTGAGACAAATTTTTGTTGGTAGTTTAGGTGGAAGTATTGGAGTGGTGAGCGTCTTATTAGGAGTCGCGGCCTATATTGTGAACACATTGACGCGTCCTAAACGCATTGATAATTTTGCGGACATGTACACCTTCACACCATTTGAACTGAACCTGCCCGCTGAGGAGGTAACATTCCCCTCTTTACATGCTGAGCATCAAGTGACTGGTTGGTACATTGTGCATCCAGAGGCAACGGCAACTATTCTTGTATGTCCAGGCTATCGTGGGCGTCGTTCCGATGTATTGGGGATGAGCGGGCAGTTGTGGAAAGCAGGCTACAATGTATTGGCCTTTGAATATTATGGTCATGGAACTGTTGTGGGTGAGCGCGTCACACTCGGCTATCGTGAGATGAACGATTTTCTTGGTGCAGTAGCTTATGCTAAACAACGTGCCCCTCAAACGCGGTTAGGTGCCGTTGGATACTCAATGGGTGCCTCGATAGCGATCATGGCAACCGCGAGAACACCAGAAATAGAGGCGTTGGTAGCAGATAGTGGTTTCGCAACTCATAGAAGTGCTATCGAGTATTCAGTGCGGCGCACTATTCATCTGCCGTTTGCACCCTTCGATTGGCTCACAGATTTCTTACTCTGGCTTCGTGCAGGGTATCATTTTAACCAGGTTGAGCCATTACGCGATATTGGACGTATTGCGCCACGTCCTGTACTCATCATTCACGGGTTAAAGGACAGCCTTGTAAACCCGGAAGATGCGAAACTTTTGTATGCAGCCGCACACGAACCGAAAGAGTTGTGGCTTGACCCCAACGCCGATCATTGTGGTATCTACTTTGAAGATCGTCAGAGGTATATCGAGCGCGTCATTGGTTTCCTGGACCGTAACCTTAGGGAGAATGTGTCACAAGCACAATTTTCGGAAGCAAGTTAACAAACTGTAGGGACTGATGTATCGCGTCCTCGTTGGGTAGTGATACGTTAAGAGGACGCGATACATCGGTCCCTACTAGTCTGTCAAAGTACATTTGGGACCGAAACTAGGGCGCCCGCAAGGGGACGCCCCTCCCATATGACATGGCTCCTCATGCGCGTTCGCATATGGGAGGGGCGTCCCCTTGCGGGCGCCCTTGCCCCTACAGAATATTCACATGTATTTGTTATGTGTTCTATTCATTCATCAAAGAAGTCTAGCGTGATGACCATACCATCTCTCGCAGCCCTTGTATTGGGAAAGACGCGTCTTGCCGATTTCTCGGCTTGTGATGGGTCATTAATCTTTGGGCTAAAGTGTGTCAGCACGAGTGCATGAGCGGCGGCATCGCGCGCTATGCTAGCGGACTCTTCGGCGTACATGTGACCATGAGCACGTGCAAGCGGAAGGTCTTCCAAATTGTCGTACATACTTTCACAGATGAGGAGATCAACGTCGTGGGCAAGTCCGGCGAGTGCTTTTGTGGGACGGGTATCGGTAATAAAGGCGAACGAAATGCCACGCCTTGGGTCGCCAAGCACCTGCTCTGGTCGAAGAGTTTGACCATTGTACTCAAGCGTCTCGCCTCGTTGTAGGCGTGACCAGAGTTGCACTGGTAGACCAAGTGCTTTCGCCTTTTCAACCTGAAACGCGGGTCGGCGTGCGAGTTCGGCTCGATAGGCAAGGCAGGGGATGCCATGTGCGGCAGCAACACATGAGCCGTGCAGGTCGCCAGGTAGGTCAAATGTCTCACCACCTTTGAATTCATGAATAGAAATTGGAAAGGGAAGCTCTGCTGCTATGCGCCGTAGTCCTTCGATCACATACGTTGTTCCGATTGGGCCATAGATGTCGAGTGGCTCAGTTCGTCCCGCATGAGCAACCATAAAGAGGACTCCTGGAAGACCTGCGACATGATCGGCATGCATATGTGTCAGGCAGATTGCGCCTAACTGACGAAAGCCCCAGCCCAATGATTTCCATGGTATCTGTGTACCTTCGCCACAATCTATAAGTGTGAGCGTCGAGCCGTTGCGTATCAACGCACATGAAAGCCAACGGTTCGGCAGTGGCATCATGCCGCAAGTTCCTAGTAGACAAATGTCGATCATGCTTGTATCCTGATTACACGTTATTTTGAAATGCCCATGCTAGCGCAACGACGAGCGCGGAAAGCGCGCCTATCGTTGTCAAGGCGATGCTGATAATAAAAAAGGGAAAATCGCCAATAATCATCACAATGGCAAAAATCACCCAAAAGATTGCAAAAATGAGTATTAGCCATTGCCATGCCTGGAAGCGTCGCCGCATTGCTACGCCTTTCGTTATGTACATTATCTTCTTAGGCATACAGTATAGCAGATAGGGAGAAGCGAGAAAAAGCTATGCCAGAATTACCAGAAGTCGAATATACGGCACGTCAACTCCGTGCTACGGTCATTGGAAAAACTATTCAAGATGCTGACGTGTTTTGGGAACGTACCATACGTCATCCCGACCCTGCTGATTTTCTTGCCGAGATTGCAGGACGTACCATCAAGGGGGTACGACGACGTGGTAAATTTTTGTTGCTCGACTTGAGTGGAAATCTTTTCTTATCCATTCATCGACGCATGACAGGTAACTTCCTCTTATTGCCAGCAGGCTGGGAGATTGACACACATATGCGTGAAACTGACCTTTCAGTATGGAATGTAAAGGGACCATCCTTCAAGCCGTCAGAGCCAACGGCAAATGGGAGTGTGAACATAGCAACACGATCAGTTATACTTTCACAAACATTTTACTGTCGCATGTGCCTGAATTTTACTGATGGCGAACGCTTGCTGTTTACGGACCCACGCAAGTTTGGACGCGTCGAGCTATGGTCTCAGAACCAGGAGGCAGAGGCATTCGCTGGACTTGGACCAGAGCCGCTTGACGGAACATTTACGATAGAGCAATTTACTGAGGCTTTAAGTCGTCGTAAGACGACTATCAAGCCCGCTCTCCTGACACAAGACCTTGTAGTTGGACTAGGCAATATCTATGCAGACGAAGCTCTATTTTATGCTGGTTTGCACCCGTTGCGCCGCGCTAATTCATTAACTCCAGAAGAGATACGTCTGCTACACGAAGGAATTATCACTGTTCTCACAAATGGTATTGAACACGGTGGTACTTCGTTCAACGACTATCGAGACCTATGGGGTGAGGCTGGCGATAACTATAACCATGTGCGTGTATATCAAAAGGATGGCACACCGTGCGTTCACTGTGGTACGCTCATCGAGCGTATTGTTGTGACGCAACGCAGTACACACTTTTGCCCCACTTGTCAAAAGTCTAGTTCGGAGTAAAAAATGCGGACGAACATTGAACCGTTTTTCCGCTAACGTTGAAACTAACATCAACAGTCGCAGGAGTTAGACGCGGCTGACGACCCTGTAAAGGAAGTGTGAACGTGACATAGCCACCACTATCACTTACAGGTTGCTGATCGAGCGTGAAATCGGATGTGCTAAAGTGCGCTGTTGCACTTGCAGTCGCGCCAGCAACACCCGTGATATTTTTGGTAAGCTTGGCATACACCGTCAGCACACTATAAGCCCCAGGCGCATTATTGCCCGACCATGCTCCACAACGGTATGTAGGTACGGTAGGCACTGGTGATACTTTCGATTGAAACGACTTACTTACAACAATTGGCTGCTGTGGTTTTAGCTGCGTAGCTGTTGTGCCACATGCCGCAAGCAATAGAAGTAGTCCTAACGAAAGGAGCGAAAAAAGCATGCGATATCTATTGTTCATAAAACGTGTCATTTTAAATCATCCCCACAAAACATTGTTTGTAAACCAGCGTATAGTATAACATAGACCCCTTATAGGCACGCAAGCTCTACATTGTGCTTGTAGTGCGTGTGAAAATCGTGTTAATATCTGTTATCTTCTGTTACCGTGAAGGTTGCTGATTGCCTGCTAGTGTGCTACACTACAGACGGCAACCGTGCAGTAACTAGTAATTGTGGAAAATTCTTTCCGAGGTGTACATATTCGTGGACTATCGCGCTGATGAACAATTGGAACTTTTGAGTCAACTGCTTGATTCTGAGCAATTTAAGCAAGGCTCTTCTTACATACAACGGGATCAACGTACATCTCCGGTTGAGACCCGTCCTGATGCAGGGCGAGAACGGCGTAAAGGGATACCGGAAGTCATTCTCGCCGAGACAAAAACGAACGAGCAAATCCTGGCAATGGCGCGAGGATTGCTTGCGGGATCAGGTCGGGCAATTCTTAGTAGGCTGCGTCCAGAATCCATTGTGGCTGTGCGAGAGGCGTTTCACGATTATCCAATTCGGATGCGTGAAGCAGCACGAGCAATGGCGATCTATACGCCAACATATGAACGCCATACTACTGGTGGTCATGTAGGGGTTATTAGCGCAGGCACCTCAGATATGCCTGTCGCGGAAGAGGCAGCCCTCATTGCGGAGGAAATGGGATGTACGATCACCTCAATCTATGATGTGGGAGTCGCAGGACTTCACCGTCTGCTTCCGCCACTACGGGACCTTTTGGCTAGCGGTGTAGATGTAATCATTGTTGCCGCTGGTATGGATGGTGCATTACCCTCAGTTGTCACAGGGCTGGTTCCAGTTCCTGTTATCGGTCTTCCAACGTCTATTGGCTATGGCATGGGCGGCAAAGGGGTTGCCGCGTTGCTTTCGATGTTGCAGACGTGCGCCCCAGGTCTCTCTGTTGTCAATATTGATAATGGAGTTGGCGCGGGAAGCACGGCGGCGTTGATTGCCAACCGGGTAGCGCTGGCACGACGAGAGCATCAGTCGCAGTAAGGAAGCAGCGAGATGTTCCTGATATGAGGCTAAAGGATGTAGCAGGATGTCTCACCGCTGATAGTTGGGTACATGGGATGTATGGAGTTTAAGAGAGGCGGGACTTTCAATGGCGAACAACAAGCGTGGTCCTGAACCGGGGTCGCAAAAGGCGAAGCACGGAGGCGAGGCAGTACGCGAGAAATATGGTCCTGAATTCTATTCTAAGATTGGGAAAAAGGGTGGCGAGTCTGTAAAAGAGAAGCGTGGTCAGCAATTCTACGCCGAGATTGGGAAAAAAGGCGGCGAATCGACCAAGCGTCAACAAGGCTCAGAATTCTATTCCAAGATTGGGAAAAAGGGTGGCGAACGCGGACGTACAGCTGATTCTCCTGAGGTAGCCGAAGCTTCCGACGATTGAGTATAAAGATGACAAGAGGAAGGGATGAGCCAATTCATGAGTTGGCTCATCCCTTCCTCTTGTCATTTCTATTTTCAAATCTAGTCATGCCGCTTTAAAAAAGGTGGAAGGTCGATAGCTTCTTCCTCGGCCTGTTGCTCCTGGCGACGACCAAGACTACGCAGTCCACGCAAGTCTTCTAAACTGCGTTGCTGGCGTCCAGGCGGTGTTCCTGGCACGTTCTGCTGAGGTTGTTGTGGCGCAGGTGGCGTTGGGCGTTGATACGCGGCGGGACGCTGTTGTGGTGCGGGTTGTTGCTGTTGTGTTGGCTGTGTTGGTCGCTGTTGCGCCTGTTCTGTTCGGACCGCTTGCAATCGTACCGTGTGCAACTCCTCCATGCCTGCCGCGATCAGCGTTACACGAATACTATCGTCATGCAGGGAAGGGTCTACGACAGCTCCAAAGGTGATATCGGCGGCATCGTCGATTGCCAGCCCAATGCGCTCAGCGACCTCGTTGACCTCGAAGAGCGTCATATCTTCGCCACCGCTGATATTGAAGAGCACGCGCTTGGCTCCCCGAATAGTCACGTTCAGGAAGCCACCCGCGATAGCTTCTTCAGCAGCTTGTTGTGCACGTTTGCGTCCCTGTCCTTGTCCAATGCTCATTAAGGCTGTGCCAGCCTCTCGAAGGACGCTACGCACATCGGCAAAGTCAACATTCACCATTCCTGGTACGTTGATAACCTCAGCAATACCCTGCACGCCTTGCCGCAACACATCATCCGCGATTTTGAACGCGTCGGAGAGATTACGGTCTCGTCCCACTGTCGAAAGAAGCCGATCATTGGGCACGGTGATGAGTGCGTCGATTTCCGCACTGAGTTCTGAGATGCCATCTTGCGCGATACGTCGGCGTCGTGTTCCCTCAAACGTGAATGGGAGTGTGACGATACCAACCGTGAGCGCGCCCATCTTTTTCGCGATAGAGGCAACAACTGGTGCCGCGCCAGTACCGGTGCCACCACCCATACCAGCCGCGATAAAGACGAGATCAGCATGGCCTAGTACTGCTTGAATATCTGTTGTACTTTCGGTTGCGGCTCGTGCGCCAATTGCAGAATTGCCACCTGCACCTAAGCCTTTTGTGTGCTGATGACCGAGGCTTACACGGTCTGCGGCAGGTGATAGGGCGAGTACCTGTGCATCAGTATTCATGGCGACAAAGCGTACGCCTCGCACTCGTGCACTCATCATGCGATTGATCGCGTTCATACCGCCGCCGCCGACGCCAACAACAACAATATCAACGGCATGTTGTCCCTGCATCTGGGGGTCAAAAGGTGATTGTACAAATTGGGGTGACGCGGCTCCGTCAGTATTACGCACATTCCAGTCTGGTCGTGTCCGCTCGTTTTGCTGATTCATACCTGCTTCCTCCACCTCGTGCCGGAGTACGGCCCACTGGTCTTCTTGTTTTTCGTACACATCGGGTCGTGTGTTGCTGGTGGCCCGCTCTACCCATTGTTCCTGGGCTAGCTCACTATCGTGGGCATCGTGGGACGTTGGCTGCATGCAACCCTCATCTTCTCAACTCCTGCCTTCAAGAAAGAAAGCAGGCGTGTACGCCAATACAAGGCATTGTATCTTACCCGCATTGTAACAAGAGTGTCAAGCTTTTGCAAGCAATATCTATACAACGTTCTGCACAAAAAGTGTCCCCACACAATTGCATGGGGACACTTTTTGTGCAGAAATGCTGCTATTCTTTCTTAAGCGAAATGCCACCACCAGTCTCTTTGGCAGCTTTCTTCTCTTTAGCAGCCTCTTTCTTTTGCTTGTTTGATTTAGGCGCAACTTTCTGCGTCTTCTTTTGCTCTTTGTTTGCCATAATACTTGTTCACCTCCAGACCCGTTGTTGGCTTGAATACCGCTACATCTCCCCTCTCTTTTTTAGGAAGAAGTAAGGCAGCCCCTACTATAATTTCACCTGTAACCCTTCAACCTCTTCAAGAGTAATCCTTCTACCAATTTTTGAACTAATCACGTTGAGTACTTGATAAGCGATACGTCTTGTTACTTGAGTGGTCCCATACTCCATACGGTTCACCGTCGAGAGTGATACCTCTGCTGCAGATGCAAGAGCTTGAACTGTTAGCCCTGCCTCCTCCCTTAGCTGTTTAAAAGTTGACACACTCTATACCTCACTTTTTACAAGTATTCAAAGATGTACTAATGATACCTGAAACTTACGCACCCGTCAATGTAGCACCTTTGAAATTTCTTTGAAATGCCCTTGACAAAAGAAGCAACGCCTAGTAAGCTAATATTAAAGATATTTAAATATCTTTGACAAATTTAGGGTATGAGTAGGTGGACAAGCCAAAGACATGCTGACTCTCCTTGTTGCACTAAGAGAGCCAGCACAGAGAGGCTAGTCGGTAAAGGACATGTAGCCTCTCCACGTCGCATGATAGCGGTAGAGAGGTCATTGGTCAAGCACAAGGAGAATTTGCATCATGACAACAGTACAGCAACAGGTCCAATGGGGAACACTGACCATCACCTTGGACACGCACCGCTTTGAACGCGCCTACACGATGGGACGCGAACACTACTTCGACACCATAAAAGACGAGCCACATTCTATTCATGCAATGACCGTCCACCAGGTAATGCGACTCGTCGCTATTCCCGATGGCAAAGGAGGATACCAGTTCGACGATAACCCGAACGATGTGGAAGGTATTCTGGGCTTTACACTTGGCTATATGAGTGGTCCCATGCTTCCTGAAACAGCAGAGGAACGGGACGCACGGGTAGAGCGGTACGAGCGGTACACCAAACACGTGTCTGCCTCTGTCGTTCATGCTGCATAAGGTTGCATAACAGTGAACAGGGATAGACACATGTGCCTGTCCTTGTTCACTTTGAAAGGGAACGAGGATGAGTATTAAAGCGTTCAAATATCGTCTCTCCGCCACTCCGCTCATTACCGAACGCTTGCAGTGGGTGCTTGATCGATGCCGTGAACTCTACAACGCAGGACTGCAAGAACGTCGTGATGTCTATGAGCTAGCAGTCAAGCGGCATCCGAACTATTATGATAATGAGATACGGAAGCACCTAATCAAAGTGCATGCTGTTGGCTACTATGAGCAGAAACGCGAATTAGTCAATATTAAAGCTCTTCGGACAGAGTACCAGGAAATTGCCTCACAGGTCTTGCAAGATGTGATGTTGCGGCTCCAACGCGCCTTTGAGGGCTTCTTTCGGCGTGTCCTTAACGGCGACCATCCAGGCTATCCGCGCTTTCAGGGATGCACTCGCTATGACTCGTTTATGTACCCTAGTGGTGAAGGGTGGAAACTCGATAGCAGGGAACGTCCAGCAGACAAGCAAAGCATGGTCAAGGTCAAGCTGCATCTCTCCAAGATTGGCACCGTGCAGATGTATTTGCATCGCAGTATTGAAGGAACCATCAAAACCCTGACCATCAAGCGGGAAGGGGACCATTGGTACGCTATCTTTACCTGCGACATTGGCAAACCCGACTCCTTGCCAATGAGTTACGAAGATGTGGGCATCGACCTGGGCGTGACTCATTTTGCTGCTCTCTCCACTGGAGAATTTATTGAGCATCCACACTATTTCCGTAAAGCGGAAAAGCAACTTGCCAAAGCACAGCAATCTCTCTCTCGTAAACAGCGTGGAAGTCATCGGCGCACGAAAGCCGTGAAGCGTGTCGCCAAATGCCATCGCAAAATACGCAATCAGCGCAAAGACTTTCACCACAAAGCCTCGCACAAGCTTGTCAATTACTATCAAGTCATCGTCTTTGAAGACTTGCAGGTCAAAAACCTCACGAAAGCACCTGCCCCGAAACAAAATGAAAACGGGAAGTATCTTCCCAACGGAGCGGCGGCAAAGGCAGGATTAAACAAAAGTATTCTTGATGCCGGATGGAGTACATTTACTCAGACGATGAGCGTCAAGGCAGCATGGGCCGGACGCACCATTATCTTTGTAGACCCATCGATGACATCACAACTGTGTTCAGGATGTGGAGCAGTGGTCAAAAAGGACCTATCAGAGCGGTGGCATTCGTGCGAATGTGGCACTGAACTAGACAGGGATACCAATGCTGCTATCAACATCTTGAACAAGGGCAAGAAACAGCTTTCGGGCGGGGCGCGTCCAACGTCAGCAACGACGTAGAAGCCTTGGGTCTCGACCTAAGGTACGTTCACTGATATCACGTTTGCAACCAGTTCGTCAACTACAAGCACTA
>CAXUIS010000050.1:0-24448 GCA_964250915.1 uncultured Ktedonobacteraceae bacterium
CGGAAGATGAAAAGGGACCAGGCCGCGAAAGTGGCTGGCTTGACCTTGGACGCGTTAAGGTGTCTGTGCAACCTGCGGCAGAATGGAAGCAGATGTTCGCCGAGGCATGGAGACTGCAACGCGAGCAATTCTGGTCTGAGGATATGTCGGGTATTGACTGGAACGCGATTTATGCCCAATATGCGCCGTTGGTTGAGCGTATCAGTTCGCGTTCTGAATTGTCCGACTTGATGTGGGAATTGCAAGGCGAATTAGGAACTTCGCATGCCTACGAAATGGGCGGCGAATACCGACGCGGCCCACAGTACCGACAGGGCTTTCTCGGCGTTGATTGGACGTATGACGCGGAACATGACCGTTATCGTATCGCCCGTATTGTAAAAGGGGATACCTCCAACGAGAAAACAACCTCGCCCCTGACGAGTCCTGGCCTAAATGTGAATGTAGGTGATGCGGTACTGGCAATCAATGGGCAGCGTGTTAGTGCGACGCGTCACCCACAGGAATTGCTCGTCAATCAAGCAGGCAACGAGGTACAGCTGACTATTGAGGATGCTGAGGGCAAGCGACGCGTTATCACAGTGGAGGCTCTGTCAGAGGAACGGCCTGCACGCTATCGTGAGTGGGTCGAGAGCAATCGGCGTGCCGTGCACAGCGTCTCGAAAGGGCTGGTGGGCTATGTTCACATTCCCAATATGTCAGGTGTGGGCTATGCCGAGTTCCATCGGGGCTATCTGGCGGAATACGACTATCCTGCGCTCCTGATTGACGTGCGTTGGAATGGTGGTGGTAATGTCTCTGGCTTACTCCTAGAGAAGCTGGCGCGTAAGCGTCTTGGTTATGACTTCTCACGTTGGGGTCAGCCAGAGCCGTATCCATCCGAGTCACCACGCGGACCGATGGTTGCCCTTACCGATGAACATGCAGGTTCCGATGGCGACATCTTTAGCCATAGCTTTAAGCTCATGGGTTTGGGACCGCTCATTGGTAAACGCACATGGGGCGGTGTTATTGGTATCTCACCGCGTCATAGGTTGGTGGATAATACAGTAACGACGCAACCCGAATATTCCTTCTGGTTCAAAGACGTTGGTTGGAACGTAGAAAACTACGGGACCGACCCCGATATCGACGTGGATATCGCACCACAAGATTTCGTTAACAATGTTGACCCACAACTGGACCGTGCCATCGCTGAAGCGGTACGTCTCATCGAGGAACGACCAACGCTAGAACCAACTCCTGGACAACGCCCACGCTTAGGGGTTGGATTAAACAAAAAAATTTTTTCAGCAACATCAAAACGGTCGGGGGGATCATGACCCACCAGACCGTTTGCATGTTCCTGAAACTATTTAAATCCCGCCGGAACGCAATTTGTAGACCTTGATAGCGATCTGTAGAGTAAGCCAGTTGGCGCGGTCTTGCAGGTCAACCTCACATAGTGATTGAAGTCGGTCAAGACGTTGAATGAGCGTGTTTCGATGTACGAAGAGCCGCTCGGATGTCTTGGTCAAATTGCCCGCGCATTCCAGATAGACCTCTAACGTATCGAGGAGATCAGTGTTTTTGCGCGAATCGTAGTTGTCGATAAGGGCAATCTGATCTTGATATACGTCACGCAAATCGTCCATACGCGCGATTTTATACAGGTAGCGATACACGCCTAGATCGTTAAAGTGTGTAACAAGTGGCTGTGTGCGCGTCTCCCCTTGTTCTTCTTTCTGCAAATTCTGCCCCATCTGTATCGCTTCGTTTGCCTCTGCAAACCCACGCTTGTAATCGCTTGTGTTTTGACATGCATTGCCGATGCCGATTGCGAGTTGAACGCCATATTCATTGTGCATTTGACGTGCTAGCTCTAGTAACCACGTCTTCAAGCGTGTTCCGGTTGGGTCCTTACTCAACGAGACAATACAGGTAAGCAAATTTTCATGTTCGTAGAGGAGCGAACCGGGATAGGTATCCTGAATGCGTCGGCGAAAGATGCCTGCGATACGTTTATACATCGTTTGAACATGTGTACCCTGTGTATGTCCATCTTCACCTACAACATCTTGGGCGCGCTTGCTTTCTTTTCCTTCCGAGGGCAGTAAGGCTTTGCTTTCACTCTTACGCATCTCTACGTGTGTAGTCTCGATAATCACGACTGCATGAGAGCGTGTGAGATCGCAGCCTAGAAAACTCGCACGTTGTCTGAGCGAATCTTCTGTATCAGGTGTGCCATGAAGAAGGTCATCAAAGAAGCCTTTGACAAGATTTTTCTGTGCCAACTGATTGACCAAATGACTATTTTTAATCGCCATCGCCGCCTGATTTGCGATGGTCGTGAGCAGTGTCTGATCTTCTGCAGTATAGCGGCGTGGCTTGCTCGAATAACAGTTGATAAGTCCAAGCTGCTCAGTACCAGCGACAAGTGGAGCCGAGATAAGCGTCTTGTATGGTGTATCTTGCACAGGGTTCAGACGCGAAAGTGCATACTCGCTCATGGTAGAGTAGTCACTACTCTGCCCTCGATCTGGACGGAGTGAAACTTCATGTAGTCCATTCAACTGCTCCAAGATAGTTCGATCAACATCAATGGACTGAAAACTCGCGCGGTCATTAAGATTCGGTGAGGTCGCACGAACCACAAGTCGTCGAACATGACGTGTGGCTTCTGTCTCACGCTCACGTGACTGATCCATAAGCATAACGACGCACAGATCAATCTCCATAATTTGAACAGTCAGAGTTGACAGTGAACGTAACATATCGTCGAGATACAAGCCCGAACTAATGGTTTGACTCAGTACAGATAGCGAGGTCAAGATGCGCAACTTGCCTTGTGTGTTTTCATAGAGTTGCGCGTTTTCTATTGCACTCGCCACAAGTGCCGCGATATTGCTTACAAACCGATGATGCTCTTCTGTGAACTCGTGTGGAGCGACAGCTTGTAATGTAATCACACCAATCAGATTGCGATCTTTTGTGATGATAGGTACCGTCAAGATAGACTGAAACTTTTCCTCTTCTAGCTCTGGAAAATAGTAGAAGCGTGGATCGTCCATTGCCTCATCTTTTAAAAATACAGGCGTGCGATGTAAGGCAACCCACCCCGCGATACCCTCACCCAAAGCCATTTCGATCTTGCCCACAAGATGCTTATGACGCTGTGTAGTGCTCGCAAGGACAAGACGTTCTTTTTCCTTGTTGTACATATAAATAAATGCCATCTGGCACTGGGTCGCGCGGACAACGATGTCCACAAGGTGATGCAACACGTCATCTAGTCTCAGCGTTGAGCCGACAGTTGAGAGTACTTCGTTGAGCAAGATATTTTCTTGTGTCCGTATCTCAAGCGCGTGCTGTAACTCAGCGTTCTCCTTCCGAAGCTGCTCTACCATTTCATCCAGTGATGTTGCAGCGAGAGAGTGCTGATTCGTGTCGGCTTTAGAAGACATACAACCTCCAGTCAAAGCGCAAGGAAGAACAAATTACAAGTAGCTTCTCTACACATTCCTTGCTTTCCAATAGTGTGCAAGAAACAAGTAAAGATTGCTTCGATAATAAGAAGGACCGACACGATGATTTTCACGTCATCGCGTCGGTCGCTTCATTGCGTTTACCTTGCGTGTGGATACTACGTACATATTTATTGTACTGTCATTGTACACACTTTCTCATACTACGTCCAGCACTACCTATTTATTCTCTGGCTTACACGATCTTCGTAGTAGGTATGGTAATATAGCAGGGTAGCCCTCTCGTAAGTGTTTGTCGTGTAAAAATGTATCATCTTCATTTAGAGGAATACTGTATGTCGTATGACCTGCTGCTTCAACATGTACAACTGCACCGTCATCAAGGTTTGGTAGATATTGCTATCGAAGGTGGACGCTTTGTGTGTGTTGCCTCTGACCTTTCCTCAGAACAAGCAACACGAACGCTTGATGTTGCAGGACGACTTGTTGTTCCGCCATTGATTGACTCTCATGTGCATCTCGACGCTGTGTTGACCGTGGGACAACCACGCTACAATACAAGTGGCACGTTGCTAGAAGGCATTCAGATTTGGAGTGAGCGTAAACCTAGTCTTACGCATGAGGATGTCAAGCAGCGCGCGCTCGAAGCAATTCGTTGGGAAGTGGCTCAGGGAACATTGCATATTCGTAGTCATGTGGATGTGTGCGACCCCAAACTTACGGCGTTACGAGCACTGCTAGAGGTGCGCGAAGAGGTTCGCGATATCTGTGATTTGCAACTTGTTGCCTTTCCTCAAGATGGTATTCTTTCATTTCCTCATGGACGCGAATTGATGCGCGAGGCTATGGAATTGGGCTGCGATATCGTCGGCGGTATTCCACACTATGAATCGACCCGCGATATGGGCGTCGAGGATGTTCACTTTGTGTTTGAACTTGCCAAAGCGTTCAACCGAGATATTGATTGCCACTGTGACGAGACAGATGATCCATTATCACGCTTTACGGAAGTTATGGCAGCCGATACGCTAGAGCAAGGATGGCAGGGACGTGTGACCGCGAGTCATTGTACGGCTATGCATTCCTATGACAACGCCTATGCATTTAAGCTGATACGGCTATTAGCACGCGCACAGGTCAATGTCGTTGCTAATCCGTTTGATAATGTCGTCTTGCAGGGCCGTTTCGATACCTATCCTAAACGACGAGGTATCACGCGAGTCAAAGAACTTTTGGAGGCAGGTGTCAATGTCTCGCTCGGTCATGATTCAATCATGGACCCATGGTTTCCGCTAGGAAGAGGCGATATGCTTGCGGCTGCACAACTAGCCCTTCTGTTGTGTCACATGAGCGGCTCCGAAGAGATCAACGACGTACTTGACCTGATTACGATACGTGCCGCGAAAACACTGCGTCTTCAGGATCGTTACGGTATTGAAGAGGGGAAGCCTGCGGACTTTCTCGTACTTGATGCACCCTCCGCATTTGAAGCATTGCGTCTTCTTCCCGCTCGTCTTCATGTCTTCAAAGCTGGACGCGAAATAGCCTCGACAACGCCTTCACATAGCGTGGTCATGCGAAATGACGATAGTAAAAGTGGTGAAGTGACATTCCGACCTTAGCCACCGAGAATGTTAATCGCACGTGCCGCTATTCCTGCAACAATGATAAGTGAAATGAGCGACTCAACCATCATAAGTACTTTCGCAGGACGGCTTAGAGGTGGTGTATCTGTTGGGCTGAATGCCGTGGCTGTGTTGAATGCAAGAAAGACATAATCAATAAAATGTGGTGCCCAGCCATTGGTATCTCCATCTACCTGTTGTGGAAACATAAAGTCTATTGCTTTGTGGTTTGCTTTATGACGTTTGAGAGGACCCCCACCATCAAGCTCCCAATACCACAGTCCAAACACAAGAATGTTTGATATCCACAAAATGGCGGCGTCACGGACGAGGCTTATTGAGTCCTTTGATGCCCTTGTTGGAAGAGTGGCAAGCAGAAGTACAATGCTAGCGACAACGGCAAGTGTAGCGATACTCGCCAGGAGAAAGCCGAGAGTTCGAGTTAGTCTATGAGAAAGATGACGATGTGTAATCAGTGAATAGATAAGCGGCAGTACCAAAATTCCATCGAGTAAGAGTGGCAGCCATCTTGGAATGAAAGCAGGTATTAACTTGTCCGACAAAAACAAATAGAGCACTCCAAGCGAGAGAATACCTAATGTTGCTGCCCATCGTTGTATTAAGAGTCCTCGAAGCACCTTTTGCCTATTATGTGAACCGAGGAGTGGGTCTGGCTTTTTCGTCTCTTGAATCTCCTGGCTCTCGTCTTTTTGTTGTATGTCTTTCATAAAAATCCTCTTGGATAGATGAATAATACTTTGGTTATGCCTTAAAGCAAGCTATGTGACTATTCTAGTGGCTGCATTTTCTCATATACCTTGCTTCTTTGCAAGTATTACAAGCATTTCTTATAGCACTAATGCTATGTATTACCCTCTTGCTTTCGTGACAATATTCTCATTGTTCACTAATTTTGCTGCAATATAAAGCGATATCTGCTATAGTATGAGAGAAAGCAAAACACTTTTGTGCTGTGCTTTTGTTGGTGGAAGTGGTGGCATGTGAGGAAAGAGCGAGGTAAGGTGATGTTGGAAGTGGAACAAGCGGACGTATATATTTCTCTAGCTGATAGTGTGTCAACACTTTTACGCGAGTGTAGAGCTATTACTGACTACCATATACTACGTGATAGTCTGCCCAAAAGAGTAGCACATCTCCTCAAGTGTCGTTGTGTACTCTTATATCAAAAAGTGGGTGAAACACTACAATTCGCTTCTGGCACATACGACGAGCAACCTGGATGGTCGGCAGCTCTGCTTTCTGTTGTACACATCAATCCTATTGAACTCAATAGCGATGTACCAGAGGCACAAGCATGGCGTACACAAACTTCTGTTGCCTTTCCATCGCCCATACCCACTCATATTGCCTCGCCACTTCTATACAGGCAACGTTGTATAGGAGTGCTTGTTGCCATTCGTGGCAGTACTGATAGGAGTATTGATGAACGCGAAAAGTGCTCTTCCGCACCGTCCTGGACTCTCAATGACGTGGAAACTGTGACGGCAATTGCGGACGTGGTAGCACTTCTGTTAGAAAACACGCGTTTGCTAGAGCGTGACCGCGAGCGTACATCCACATTGTCACTCCTCACTACAATGAATAGCCAGATGACCTATACGCTTTATGAGGCTGAGCGTTTGCGTACTCTTGTAATGCAGCGTATGCGAGAAATTGCACGCGTTGATGTCTGTGATATGGTTGTTTTCTCATCGTCCGAAGTGCGTGTATCATGGATGACACCAGAACTGTGTGCCGCTCTTCTAGCGTATTTTAACGAGCAATCCTCTTCTCTTCCTCTCATTCTTGAACGTCCTAGTGATGTCAAGTTGATACATTCAAAAGATATATTACAGTTTGTACCTGCAACAATAAAGACATTTTTTGCCTTTCCTCTCATGGGATCACGTTCGCTCGTTCGACAGGGGCGTTCAACACGTAAAACACAAAGTGAAAAACGTCTAGCTGAGACACGTGTGCTTGGGGTCGTTGTAGGGGGATATCAGCAAGCATGGAAACTGCGCCGCGAAGAGGCTATGCTTTTGCAGGTTGTGGTAAACCAGGCGAGTGCCATCTTAGAAAATATGCAACTTGTCGCAGAGGTTGTGGAGGCACGAAACGAAGCGCGCAAACTGCTGCGTCGTGTCTTGGAAGATCAGCGTTTGAAAGCCTTGATTCTTGAAAGCATTCCCAGTGGCTTAATCACGGTAGATATGCAAGGGCGTATTACCACGTTCAATACGGCGGCACAAACTATTCTTAGTTATAAAACACAAGAGGTAATGGGAAAATCGCTTAAAGCACTGCTCAACGTACACCCTTCTACCTCAACACATGAAGGATCGCACTATTTTCTGAATGTCGCGTCGTCTCCATTGCACAAAGATGCGTTGCACCATGTACTGTCAAAAGGCGAGGCACAACGAGGAACATTGCTCTCATCAGACCAACGGAGCCAAGAACTTGTTCTTGATATGGATATACAGCCACTTTGTAATGATGCAGGCAAGCAAGTTGGAGCTTTAATTACATTTACTGATGTGACTTCTGTTCATCGTTTGGAGGAAGAAAAGCGTCGTCTGGACCGTTTGGCATCACTGGGCGAGATGGCGGCGAATGTGGCACACGAGGTACGCAACCCTCTTGCCTCAATCAAAACCTCAATTCAAATGCTTATGGATGACCTTATGGAAAATGATGAGCAAGGTGAAGTACAGGAAATACCATCACGTGTAGAACTGGCACAGGAGTCAACAACGGTCATGCTGAAAGAGGTAGAGCGTTTAGATGCCATTGTTCGTGATATGTTGCTCTTTGCGAAACCACGTCAGCTGCATCGTAGTACCTGCAATATGATCGCATTGAGCGATCATGTCTTACAACTTATGCAAAAGCACTATATTGATGCACAGGTACAGATTCATCGTGTATACGATGACGTTCCAGCACTTTGGGTAGATGCGGGACAGATGGAACAGGTGTTGTTCAATCTGTACACGAATGCGCTGCAAGCGATGCCGGAAGGTGGTGAATTGACCATCACATGTCACGTAGTAGAGCAAGTTGCTGAACAAAGACGAAAACAGACTACCGAACTTCAACAACAACGACTTGCTATAACTGTGACCGATACAGGCGTTGGTATATCCTCTGATGCACTCAAATGCATCTTCCAACCATTTTTTACTACGAAGGCACATGGTATTGGCTTAGGATTGCCTATCACACGTCGTCTCATAGAAGATCATGGCGGCACGTTGCACGTTGAAAGTCAACTCGGCAAGGGAACAACTATGACGATGTACCTTCCCTTGTTAACGAGCGGCATAGAGGAAGAGAAATAGAGATGTTTGTAGGGGGGATGAAAGGGTGAGTCTTGTTATCCTGATTGTTGACGATGAACCAAATTTACCACATCAGCTTGCACGCTACCTACGCAAACGTAGCTATGAAGTGTATACGGCTGCAGATGGTGAGGCTGGATTGCGAGAACTGCAAAAATACACAGTAGACCTCGTATTGCTTGATGTACGTTTACCAAAGCTGAGTGGCTTGGAAGTTCTTGCACGTATTCGCAAACTCGAACCAGACCTTCCTGTTGTGATGCTGACCGCATATGGCGACGTGCAAAATGCTGTGGCGGCAATGAAGCTAGGTGCGTCAGATTATTTACTCAAGGGATTCGATCTTGAGGAACTCTTGCTTGTTGTCCAGCGTGTTCTCGAAACCAGTGCTATGTCGCGTGAACTGCGGCAGTTGCGACGCGAACGAAGCGACAACTACCACTTCAAATATCTTATAGGATATAGCAAAGGCATGCGGGACGTATTTGAGATGGTGGCAAAAGTTGCAAGAAGCGATACCGCTTCGGTATTGATTACTGGCGAAAGTGGAACAGGAAAAGAAGTTGTTGCGCATGCTATTCACGAGCAAAGTCAACGTGCTTCTGGTCCTTTTCACCCATTGAATTGTGCAGCGATTCCCAACCATCTCCTGGAGAGTGAACTGTTTGGACACGAGCAGTATGCTTTTACCGATGCAAAAAAGCAGAAACGTGGCTTGCTTGAACTTGCAGAGGGCGGCACACTGTTTCTCGATGAGATCGGTGAGATGCCGTCAGATATGCAGGTGAAGCTCTTACGTGTGCTAGAAACGCGCTCGTTTTTTCGCCTTGGTGGAAACAAGGAGGTAACGATTAATGTGCGTGTGCTTGCGGCAACCAATCGCAATCTTGAACAGGCAATGAAGGACGGAACGTTCCGCTCCGACCTCTATTTTCGTCTTGCTGTGCTTAAGATTGTACTGCCACCACTGCGAGAACGTCCTGACGACATTCTGCTTTTTGCCTCGCGTTTCATAGAAGACTTCAATAAGTCATTAGGACGCAACGTGCGGCGTATAGACCCTGAAGCACAACGGCTTTTGCTTACCTATAGCTGGCCCGGTAACGTACGTGAACTAAAGAACGTGATCGAACGTGCGATGATTTTAAGTAGCAATGATGAATTGCTGCCAAGTCATTTGCCTTACGAAATTGTTGATTCCGCAAGCGTCCATACAACACACACACGTGATCCACTGACACAGTGGCTAGAGACACGACCCATCGGTCCCTTTTCGTTTGAGGAGGTGAGTCAGCGTGTAGAGAAACATATGCTTCGTACGGCACTAGAGACTGCAAAGTATAATCGTACAAGAGCTTCAGAGCTACTCGGTTTTGCGAAGGTTGATCAGTTGCGCTATCTTATGCGCAAGCATGGCATAGATCAGATATAGTTCTTAGCGTGTAAGAAAGGAGAATGTTATTCAGCGTACGGCATCATATCCTCATCGCGTAGTGAAAGAAGTTTGTCTTCAATCTCTTGCCACACTTCAAGCTCAACCTCTGGATTAGTGAGGCGAGCACCGTTACGGGTCGAGGTCTGAAACTTCCTTGTGACGCGTTCGCGGAATGTTGCGATAATCGGTTTCTGTACCTCTGGTGGTGGCATGAAACGTAGTTCTAGTAGAGAGGGTTTGTAGAAGTCTTTTTTGTCAAAGGCGAGAGAAATAAGATCGCTAAATGCACCTAGGAGCGCGACACGTTGCTGTGAAAAATATCCTTCTTGTGTGCTAGAGGCAAGTAAGCAGCCTGCAATACGTCCTTCGAGATGAATAGGATATGCGAGAGCACTAATTTCAAATTCACCTTGATACGCGGGAACCATCTTACTTTTACGTAAATCATTGTTATTGACAAAGCGGCGAGACTCAGTTGCATAGCCTGACATGGATTCAAGGCCAAGAAAAAGTACATCATGTTCCAGGTCAGCAGTCCATGGAGGCGTTCCCTTCCCTGCACATTCGCGGATGCTGCGGATTTTACCATCTTTAGGAGGCATACATTGAATGAGTTTGATTGCCATACCAATATTATTAGGATCAAGTTGTAGCAGTGCTTGCTTGAGTACCATGTCACTGATACGCCAAAAGCGCAGACTCTCTGTTGTCATAGTGCGCACGTTTAAGACCTGCGCAAAGAACTCAGGGGCAATCGTTTCTGTGATATCGCCTTTCAGCCAGGAATGAATTTCAGGGTAGTACTCTTCAAAAGCACTTATCATATCTTCTCGGTGACGTGGTTGTAGTATTTGTATTAAATGGATCAAGTGCGGTCTCTGGGGATTGGACTCGCCATTTGCCCAACGTATAAGAGTCATATCAGACATACCAAGTGCTGACGCCAGGCGTTTTCGTTCAGCCGTTGATTTGATAATATTTTGTAAAACAACCGACCATGCAGGAGGCTCGTTAGCCATGCTTGCCACCTCTTTTACCTTACGTGTATGATTTTCAATAGATAAGCACATGATACCAGAGGTGCTATTATGCGTCAACCTTTGATAAATGAAGAAAGATTTCAGAGGATAGTACATGTTTTATGAATAAATGTATATTAGTAGTTGACGATGACAAAGAGGTGCGAGAAATTCTTTCGTTTGTGCTCAAACATAATAGCTTTGAGGTGATTCTTGCGAGCAATGGAGCACAAATTCAGCAAGTGCTATCGCACCGTGTACCCGATCTTATCCTGTTGGATGTCATGATGCCAGGAGAGGACGGCTTTCACCTCTGCCGTTATTTGCGGCAGAATCCTCTTACTCAAGATGTACCTATTATGATTATGACTGCACACGCCGAAGATATTTATCAGCGTATAAGTAAAGATGTTGGCGCGTCACAGCATATCACAAAGCCTTTTCATCCACTTGATCTTATAGAAAAGGTCAAAGCTCTGCTCAATGTAAAGAAAATAGAAAATTGAGATGCAAACTACTTGTCTATACGCTCAAAACTTGGTATCATTACAAGCAAGAGTGTCCTGGCAAGTTCAAGGAAGCAGTACGATCATGCCAAATAAATACGAACGCGAGATCGAAGAGATTCTGCGTAACCTGGAGCAAACAGAGCCGAAAGCGGGTATGGGTCAGAAGTTCAATGAGCGACTTCGACGAAAGCCTACGCCGCCACGTGTGCGTCCACGGCCCAGCAGTACTTTTTCGCTCACCCTTACCATCTCAGATTGGTTACTGATTACGGCGATTGGTGTTGCGCTTGTTGCGGGTGGATATGCATTTATTGACGGTCAAACAATTGTGACTGGTATTCTTGCAATTGTGGGTCTGGTTTGTATTCTGTTGGTCGCCTTCTCACAGTTTATATTCAAGCCGCGTCGTCCGTCATCGATACGTTATGGTAACGCGACCATTACTCCTTTACGTAAAGGGCCTTTCCACACGTTCAGGACTCGTTGGAATCTGTTCATGCTCAAGATGCGCTATCGCAAACGTAGCGGCGGATAGGGTAGGGTAGGAACGATGTGTCTCATTGCCAAGAAAGTACTTGACAGAGTGAAAGAAGAATGATATAGTTCAGACGTATTAGACGGGGTGTGGCGCAGTTGGTAGCGCGCCTGGTTTGGGACCAGGAGGTCCACAGTTCGAGTCTGTGTACCCCGACTTATGCGGGAGTAACTCAGTGGTAGAGTTCCTGCCTTCCAAGCAGGCTGTCGCGAGTTCGAGCCTCGTCTCCCGCTTGTCTCCTGTGCATCGTCTCTCTCGGATGGCTTCCAGAGCCACTTCACCCGAAGTGGTTGTGGAGGGTCTTCCCAGAGAGACGATCTTGTTTTTGGAGGGGAGGGTGCAATGACATCCTGTTCCGGTTGTGGGCAACACTCTGCTTCGTGCAAAGGAAAAGCCTGCCCAAAATTCGGGTGTCACTGACAAACATCCTGCTCTGGTCAGGATGGAACACCTTGCCTCTCCAAAAACGAGTTATCTGCCTCCTTTCCTCACTTCATCACGCGAAGGTATTAAGAGCTACCCACGACCTACCCGTAGGCTACCCACGACCTACCCGTAGGCTACCCACCTTGAGCAGGTATTCTGGAATCAGCATATGTGTGAATGAACAGTTGGTTATGTATCTAAAGGAGGTACTCTACTCATGGTTGCAAAAGGGATGAAAGAAATACCAGCACCAGCGCAGACGAAAGATGTTCTACAGGAGCGGTCCCGAACTGGGAAGCGTTCATCGAAAAAGACCCATGTGACCGAAGCCCGTGCAAAGGCACAACGAACGAAACTGGATACCCAGGCAGAAACGCGTGTGCTTTCTGTTGAGGAAGGCGCGGTTCTGAGTCTTCCAAAGAAAGGGGGAAAACAGCAGAGCCTTCAAGCGAAGCGGAGAGCTGGGACGACGCTAGAACGTGCGATAGACGATTACCTCCAAGATCACGAGGGCGGGAATCATAGCGAGAAGACGTTAGAGTGGCATCGAACTGCACTCGGACTCCTACGAACGTATTTGGAAGAGCAACGGGAAATCACGCTGGTTGGAGAGGTTGATGCCCCCGATATTAGTTCCTGGTTTACTCACATGCGTAAGGTGCCGGGAGCTCATGGCAAGATGAGGTCTGAACGGACGATCCAGACGTATGCACGCTCTGCTCGTGCCTTCTTTCACTGGCTTGTGCGTCAGGGGACGCTGACAGATAACCCCTTTGTGCGTGTGGTCTTTCCCAAAGTGGGCAAGCCGCTCATCCAGACGATTACGGAAGACGAATTTGAACATCTCTTGCTTGCGTGTGCCGCGCCAAACGAAACAGGGCCGATAGCGGAGCGGGCAGCAGTACGTAATCGTGCTATTCTCTGGGTGTTCTACGACACAGGTATTCGTGTTTCCGAACTTACCAATCTCCGTGTGAATAACCTTGATCGCAAGCGAGGCGTCATCATTGTCAAAGGCAAAGGCTCGAAAGAACGACGTATCGCTCTGGGACAGAATTGCTTACGAAATGTGCTGTACTACATGGATCGACATCGTCCAAGTGAGGAGGAGTTAGCCGAATGGCGGAGTGGAGATGAAGACCACCTGTTCCTCTCAGAAACTCGTGCCCCTTTGACGAAAAATGGTATTACTCTGTTATTCGCACGACTCAAAAAACGAGCGGGGATTACAGGGAGGCGTGTGAGTCCGCATATTCTCCGCCACACCTTCGCCATTCGCTACCTTGTGCTCGGAAATGACCCATTCAGCCTTCAGGAATTACTGGGGCATGAAGATATGACGACGGTCAAGCTCTACATGCACATGAATGACGAGACCATTCAGTCACAGAAGCGCAAGTACAGTCCTGGTGACCATCTTCCAAGCACTATTCCTGGACCGCGAGAGACGAGGCGGAAAGGGTATCAAGTGAAAGATCAGAAAGGGAAGGACAAAGGTGTGAGTATATGAGTAACGAAACGCTTTCACCCTCTTCATGCTGTCTGAGTGAGGGAGGAGTCTTTCCGTCCTATCTCCTCAAGAAGTGAAACAAGGCGGTGAGGCAGGATGACCACTTCCTCTCTTGCTACCTTGTTCACCCTCACTTAGTGGTTTTGTTCGTGTGATGAGGAGCAAAATTTGGATGTAGAGCGCATTGTTTGAAAATAAGAAAAGAGCGATGGTTATGGAAAAATCTTTGCGACAGTTAGCGGAAGAAGATGCTCAGTATAAGAAATATGTAGAAGCACTCTTGTGGAAGGAAGGTCATGGAGCAGCTGATCAGCAACAAGCTGGGTTCAGGGTGATAGAGTACACGGGACTCACATTCGTGTTTTTTCAGAATCCTGGTCATCTCTACGACGATCAGATGCGAATAGCAAAAGTGAAGCAGTATCAAGAAGCACTCAGTAAGCATCACATTCACCTCAATTTCTTTGATGAAGACCCATTCGCCCCTTACCTTTGTGGATAGTTGCCTAGTAACCTACCACGAGTCCATATTCTATCAATATGGACTCGCCCAATAAACAAGCCAAACACAAGATAAGGCTAAGACGAGAGATGCCTTTTACGCTGAATGTGCATACCATGCGTGAGTATATTTAGCTCAATGTGTATATTAAGGTAGTTGTACTTTTTACCGAGAATCAAGATTGTAACAACACTCAGCCGAGCAAAGGATACAAGTCTAGCTTGCATTTTTTGAAAATGGAAGAGTTACTGCTAAGAATTGAGGCTAAGACTATCTCTATAATTTAGCTAATTTCTATAACATTTGTTCTAATACAATCAAAGAGATGTTGAAGAGACAGAATCAAATCAGAATTGAGGGATGCTGCAATCAGTATCATTATCGGCACCAGAGTCACTTACTTTTTATTACATCATTTATGATAACAAACGAAAAAATAGTGTATACTATATCTTATGAGGTATGAGGTAAAGGCATTCTCTTTGCCATTATTTCTATCTGGGAGAGATGTAGCATGCAAAAGACAACAAGGCATATTTGCGTGGATCGTATCGTTCCATCTCAATTCGAGGATGTTGCTTACGAAAAGGCCATCAAAGAGAATCGGTTCAATCAGTCAGCTTTTGAAGGTGCAGCACTCTATACGACTCGTTGGCAACCTGGGCGTGTACTCCATGTAACATTTTTGGAAGGCGATTTTACCCTCCACAAAAAAGTAGCGTCTCATGCTCTCCAATGGTGTAAGTATGCGAATATCGACTTCCTCTTTGACCAAAGTGCTCGAGCAGAAATCCGTGTTGCATTTGAGCTTCACGGAGGTTCTTGGTCAGAACTTGGGACGAATGCATTGCTTTACCCCTCTGATGTTCCAACCATGAATTTTGATGGATCGCTTACTGAAAAGGATGAAGAGCTTGCTATTACAGTTCTTCATGAGTTCGGACATGCGCTTGGTATGATACATGAACATCAAAGTCCAGACAGCGGCATTATTTGGAACAAACCTGCGGTCATACAATTTTTCTCTGGTCCTCCTAACAATTGGGATAGGGCTAAGATAGAGGCAAATGTGTTTCGTCGCTATACACACCAGCAGACAAATTATACAACCTTCGACCCTGCTTCCATTATGGTTTATCCTATACTCCGCGAGTGGACCCTGAACGGCTTTGAAGCGCGAATGAATACGGCACTTTCACAAAATGATAAACAGTTTATAAGAGCTTGGTATCCCAAGTGATGTTGATGAGGCGTTTTTATGATCATGTTTATTCATAGGGGATATCGGGTTAGCCATCTAGCTGAAAGGGGTATTCGATGGAACAGCCTACGATACTGCTTGATGGAAAGAAAAAAGATCACCTTAATGCACTTTTACGTGATGTCTTCACTCTGGAACAGTTCGACAGAATGCTCTATAAATATCTAACCGTAAAGCGTGAGGATATCATACTTGAACATCATATTGGTCGTGAAGAACTTTTTGAAAAAGTCATCGAGGAGGTAGATCGTCTAGGTAACATTCCCAAATTATTAGACGCCGCACTTGAAGAGTGCCCGAAGAATATTCGTATATTTTCCTTTGCTCAACAGTTTGGTCTTCCAATAACTCTTCCGCCTCCACCAGAGATGGAACGTATTATCGACGAAAAAAACGTGTATATTGATCCAGAACTACTGGTTGACGGACTCCTTCCACTTTTGCACCAGGTCTGTAGCATTGAAGAGAGAGGAAAACATGTTGGAACTGGATTTTTGATAGGACCTTGTCTCATTATGACTAACTACCACGTCGTCCAAGGACTCTTGAACGGAATGCTTCTTCCAACTGAGATTACGTGCAGATTTGATAGTAGAGTTATGAAAGATGGTACTACCGTAAGGGAAGGTGTAGAATATCGCCTGAACGAAAAAGCTTGGAGAATTGATGAATCTCCCTATCATCCATTGGAATTTACCACGTATGACGTAGAGCCGTCCACAGACCAGTTGGATTATGCACTTTTGAAACTTGAGGATGCACCTGTGAACGCTCACTCTCACCCACCTCCACCTAGGTTACTAGAACGAGGTTGGATCAAGCCCTATGCGAAGAGATATGAGTTCCAAAGGGATACCTCTCTCTATATTCTACATTACCCCAAACTAGCACCGGATGAGTCGTCTGCATCCAAAGTGTCGCTCAAATTCTCGATGGATACACGCACTATTCTGGGCGAAAATTCCAATAAGACACGGGTACAGTACCGTACTAATACAGAAGTGGGATCTTCTGGTGGTCCGTGTTTCACTAAAAACTTTGAACTCGTTGCTCTCCATCATGCGGGAGACCCTTCTCAAAAACCACAATACAATCAAGGAATTCCTTTCGTAGCTATTCTACAAAAGCTGATTCAAGGAAATAAGTTACATTTCTTAGCTCTTGAGACATCTGACATCTCTGCTCTTTTTTCATCTCCTTCTCCATCACACTGTACTCATCAGCAGTCTGCTGAAATAATAGTGCCTTCTGTCTTCCCTCAATCTACAACCGTGGTTATAGTACCTACTTCACTTACAGAGACGATAAAATTAGCCTTAGATGCCTTCTCTCTAAGCATACAAACTGCTCGAACCCCTTTTATGAGTGAAGGGAGTATACGAAGGAATCAGTATAAAAATGCATACAAAATTCTCCAAGAAGACGAAAAGCATATACAGCATGTGAAAAGTTTACTCAGCAGTAGTACTCATTTCCCTTCATACTTTCCCGATAGGGAGACTCTTGACACAGATATTAGTATTGTCAATGCTCATCTCACAGCACTATTACAACTTCTTAAAGACCCCAAACCACGTCTGGAAATTCAAGCCTCTTTTTTAGAATTAGAAAAGGCATTCAATAGGCTCAGTAAAGCCCTGTTAGAGCCAACGAGTTATGAACGGCAAAAGAGACTGAGGTAAACTCTTTTGAAGATGAAACAGGTATCTGTAAGAAGAAAATACGTGTAACAAGGCAGTGTTACTCATATGCCTAGCTTCAAAGCAAATGTACTTCTGAGCGCAGTAAAAGATGCAAAGATTAACCCGAAGGCAGCTAGAGATGAGGAGCTATTCTATGTCTGCAAGTTAGCAATCTGGTTGATGCATAAATCTTTACTTGTCCATATGCCAAAAACAATAACGGCAGAGATTATACAATCAGAAGCAGAAGCTATATGGGAGATTAGCGGGCATATGCATAGGCTTTCTAAGAAAAAACACTTAAAAGAGATACTTACCGACAATAAAATGAAGACAATCAATATTCTCTTTAACGAAGCCATTTCCTTAGCTGGAACAGTCATAAACATCTATAACACTCAGGCTGAGGTGGGAAGCCGCATCTTATTTATTTATCGCTTATGTGATCAGCTTAAAGAAATTTTTGACTCTATGGAAGGAGAAGATATTGAGTGTGCTTCGATTGATCCAACCAACGTACTGGAGTGTTCTCTTGAATCTCTCATCAAAATAAACTACAAACAAAAAGGCGTTATTGAGGAAAAAATAAATGCATTAAGGTCAGAAAAAAATGATGTTACAAAATTTTGTTTCTGTAAAAATAGTATAGATAAATGGCATAAGAAAGTTATAAAAACGCCACCATTTTCTATTGATAAAGCAAAAATAGAATTATTTGAAGAAGCAATTACAGAGTTAAAAATCGTAATGGAAGCTATTTCGTATGGGGAAGCTATAGGAAACAAGTTAGATATAGAAAAAATTAATAGCATCCTGAACACAGGGGCCTCACAGATTGGAGAGGTGGCTACAATATATAGGAGCGATGCTCCGACAACAATACAACGGCGTCTTCGCCTCCTTGCTGATTTTAAAGATCAACTTGGAGAACTTCATAAACGTTTGAAGATGTCAAAAATAGATTGCTCAAAGATTTTGACGTAGAAATTCATTTACTTATCAACCAATATAGGGTACTCTTTAGGGAGAGAGTTCCTGTTAGCGGATATGAGGAGGAGCAAGATGAAGTCCGTGTTTTATTCTTCGGACGCTGACATGGTGAAAAAGTTCGGTGTATCACTCAAACACTCTTTAGAGTCAGTTAGTTCTACACGACAGGCCCTGGGAGTTATCCATACTCCTTTTTTAGAGGAAGGAAACATACGTCCTGTTCAGTGTAAAAGGTATATTACATATCTTAAGGACATTCGTCAAAAGACTCAAGAAGTTCATTCATTCCTCTATGATACAAGTATTCCTCTTGTATTTTATGCTCTTCGGCACAGTCTTATCTCCAGGTTATCTTTTGTCAGGGAATATGCTAGTACGTTGATCCTCCATCTTGAACACTATCGGCTCTATCCATCCCATCTTTCCGGAATGACGTTGCGCCATGAGATACGCGATGCATATCAAATGCTTCTATCCTCACTGATAGAGGTTGAGCGACAGACTCAACCTCTCGTTGATGAAGCACTATTTCAACAGCGTAGATTACAAACGTGCCGTGAACGAAGAATAGAGAGTTTGGAGAAAAATTCTGTTTATTTACCTCACTGAGATAGCTATCGGTGCGAGCGCGTTCATCGGAATCCATTTTTCAGCTTAGTCCTTTAGGCGTTGCATATGATGGGGGAGACACGTATGCCAACATACCCGTCTAGTCGAACCAGATAGAGGGTTGGTCTCACAACCCCATAGGTACGGTGTACAAACTCATCAATATTGTAGAGGGCTGGAATTCTTGATGCAATCTGGCTGTGTGCTGAAACGATGTATTGAGAGAGCAGTTTTGAACGAACTGCTCATCCTTAAGTATTTACCTTGTATAAGTATATGACGGACAAAGAAGCGGAAATATTTCTATTGTAAAACAGAGAGTATGCACGTTTTCAGAAATATGCTTCTCTAAGTATTACAAATGCTCTAAGCCCCAATTTTTCGAGTATCTGAGGTTCCTTTTGAGGTCCTAGTTATACTATTTTGCTTTAGTATAAGAGCAATAGGATTTAGTGTTAACAGCTGTTCTCAAACGTATTCTGTTCATCTTTCTTTTGCGGTTTCCTCCACAGTACCATCAATGCGTTGAAGCAATCCAAGCTCGTAGTGTTCAAGCATATATTTTGCGGGCATTGACTGTAGTTGAAGATAAGCATCTGAAGTTGGGATGTAGAATACGAGAACTTCGTCCCCAGGCTCAAGTCCGGGAAATTTTGTTCCCTTCTCGGATGGATGAATCGTTTGTCCGGTTAAATTGCTGAGGACCTCACATTGAATGTGTGAACGAAGCAGAGTGATGAATTTCTCACGAGTGAGCCATAGAACGCTCTCCTTAAGCGAAATAGGATAGTACGTATAGCGACCAAAGACACGGATGGTTGGAGCCGCCATAAGAAAACGTTGTGGCATTTTCTTCTCTCCCTTTTATTTGAAGTATACTTTTGTTCCTGTATCCTTACGTCCATTTCGCTCTTCTCATACCTTATTTTGTCTATAGGGAATGATGCAATAGCCAAAGTCAAGGAGACTACTCACCTGCAAACAAAGTATGTGAAGCCGTTCTTTACATGCTATAAGTACTTCACGCACAGGCTGCATGAGAGCAAAAACGGTGCTGTGTTTCATATCCTCATGAAACTCATCATGCTTTTTTGCTTCAAGGACGCGTTCATAACACATTCCAAGTGGTTCGCCTGTCAGTGCGGAAAGCCCTTCTTCAAACGAGAAGCTACTCCGATGTTCTCGAAAGAAAAGGCGTAAAAGCTGCCACTCTCCCTTCGTGAACTGTTGAGATGTTACCAGCTCACCTGCTTGTAAGAGCGAAATCGTGTACTCTTTCTCATCTAGGAAAAGCTGTGTGTCGTTTGGCGTGAGTTGAGGATGAGTAAAGTACTGTGCCATTTGGTTTGCTTTCCTCATTACTTCACATAGAGAAAATATTATGAGAGATGTTCATTCTGCTTGGGTATTTCGGGAGTTGCTTCTAACTGTTCTGCCATGAGCTTCATTGCATCATCGCCAACAAGCTCCTTTAACTGGGTATGCAGGTGTCCCATATTTTCCATACGAGCCGTAATAAATCTGTGTTGGGCCGTCTCATATGCAAGTCCTGTCATCCCCCGTTGAGCTGACTCATACTCGGCACTAATTTGGGCAAGTAATCGAGCAACCTCACTTTGATTTTCTGGTACTTCCTGCATAAAAATCCTTTCTATGAGAGCACTATGAACTGTTTGAACAGTGTTTTCACGTTATTATGAGGTACCGCATTAGCCTCTTTCTGATTTTTTTGCAATGACTGTCTTTATATGCCATACTGCCGAAAACGTCTGCAACAGACATTCCTTTTTTACCTCTTGAGAAAGCTGATGGAGGTAGTCATCAGTTGTCACGTGCATTTTGAGAAGGAATGAACGAACTGCATCTAACAAGGTCGAGAGATGGATTGCGAGAGAACCGTGAGCCGAAGTTCCCGATGAGAGGTCGAGTGGGAAGAGGCACGTTTGTATCTGCTTGTGTCCCGTTTCTTCTACAAACACCTCCATAATTTCTGTCATATCAAATACGTATCCTGCTCTTTCAAGAGCGCGGTTGAGCAAATCGTGCCATTCGATGCAGGCAGGGTTGATTGTCTGTAACCGCCCGGCCTCTCTCCATATCAGAAACCCGCCGGGACGGAGGACCCGGTAACACGCATTGAGTTGCTCCTGCCAGTCGAGGGGTGAAATGAAGGGAGAGAGGAACTGCAACAAGACGAGATCAAACGTGTCAGATGATTGTCCTTTTAAGGTGAGCGTCTCCTCGCTGAATACGACATTTCCTAGAGGTGCATCCTTGAGAAGAGACTGTGCAGGGACAACAACAGCCCTTATGGGATGCGTACCGAGTATTCTATCAATGTGTGGATAGGCTCGTGCTATATCCTGCTCCCATACACCCCCTTTACTATAGATATTGAGGATATGGCACATGCTATTCATGTTAATTGTTTCAGGAATCAAACCTAAATTGTTACGTAGGATCATGTGCAGAGAGGTAAAGGCACCAAGTGCATTCAAAGCTGTTAGTTCATTTCCATCTTTGTTCGGGGAAGTAGAACACGACTGTAGGCTTTGGCGAGCAGCATTATGCATACACTGCTTCCCTTCCTCCATGATGAACCATTCTTTGCGCGTACTCTTGCACGTTCAATGAGTCTGCTGTGAACGATTTACTTCCACTGGCCGTCACGATGTGCCAGTTCCCAGAGAAGTTGTCGTCAAGCATTTCGTATTCAGCATGTTGAACAAGTGCGTCAAACTCCTCTCGTGAGAGAATGCCACTATCCTGAGCAACAACTTTTGTCCTGACAAGGAAGGGCAATGTCATCGCAACTCCAATGATTATGTTCTGTCGCATACCTTCGTAGACATCGTCACTCCCTACCGAAAAATCAATACTGTGAATCGTCCGATGAATGCCCTCGAATCCAGCTTGGTGTAAGAGGTGTTCTATGAGAGAGGTAATGCTGATAGACTGACTCTCAAGCGAACACGTTCGACCTTCTCTTTGCATTGCAAGCGTAAAGAGGGCCGCAAGTTGCTGGAGTGCAGGACTATTTGTAACAGGAAGTTCTGCCTCAGTAAGCCGAAGAACGCCTCCAGGCCGAAGCACACGGAGAGCTTCATAAACAACCTTTAACCAGATGGCATGAGTTGGTATGACGCTTTGAAGGAAACGGGCATTCACGAGATCAAAGGTTGCATCAGGAAATTCTAAAGGCGAGAGAATATCCATTTCCCGAAATGTTACCTTCTCGGACAGTCCCTGTACCTTCGCCATCGCTTTCGCGTACCGTACCGCGATAGGACTCCTATCGACACCTATCACTTCGATTTTGGGATAGGCATAGGCAACATCCAGTAACCACCCTGCACCAGGACCACATGCGAGATCAAGTACATGGGACATATTACTGAGGTCGTTCTCTCTTTCTGAGGCAATACTCCCTAATTGTCTTGTCAGTAGACGATCTTGGTGTAACTGCCGTGCTATTTCCGTCACATTCTCTCCATCAAGTATGGAGGTGGAGGTACTCAAAATTCCGACTTCATTTCTCTTCATTATTTCATCCTCTCACACGTCGCTCTATGCTTTTTCACATCTTGGCTGTCTAGTATTAAGACAAAGGGCTTTTAAGAGAAAAAGGGAAGAATCCTACAAAGAGAGCATTGCCCTGGTAAGGACATATGCGACCGAGAGACAAGGGGTAGGACAACAGCATAGAATTTGGTGAGATGCGCCTCCTTCAAATAGAACTATGTAGGAACTTTCTCGAAATACTTGCTCTCAGACTCTTTGCCAATGAACATCTCAACATGAAACCAGCAAATGCGTCTTGGACTTGAAGAATACCAGCATCATTTCCCCTTGTAAGCTCAGGGTAGCACAAAATTCTGACACAATGGCACGGCAGTGTCTTGACATCAAGGAATGGGCTACGAGAGAAAGAGGTGCCCTTTTTCTTACACGTTGAGAGATGGAGGATTTAAGGAAGATGAAGTAGCTTGTGGTAGGCTGGGAGAAATATGCTCGGACATATGCTTTGTTCTTGACGACTCAAAAGCTACAATGGCGAGAATGAAAACTTGAAAATGATGAAACTGAAGCGTGGATATGGATTGGCACACGACCTCATGGATATAGAGAGTATTGGTAATGATAGACTAGGAAAGGAGCAAAGAGAAGGTTGAGTTTGTAGTGTGAAAGCTTAGGAGTAAATGTATAATACAAAAGTATATTGTCGTTATCAGGTGAATGATCGGTAGTGCGTTAAGTAGGTAATGGAGGAAGAATAGTATTGAAGATTGAAGAGTTGCGTTCTGCAATTGAGTCTTACCCTCGCCGTTTGTATGAGGCGTTAGAGGCTGTTGATAAAGCAGAGAAGGCAGTTGAGCGAATTAACGAGCAGATCGAGGAAGAAGAGGCAAGCCTCTCTCCAGTAGAGGATGCTAATGGCAACAGTGAACAGGACAGCGAGTCCATTCAGGAGACGTTGATCAAGCTCGATCATGAATTGGCGTTACTTGAAATGAAGTGTGAGCAAACCAAAGGTCGTCTTGAACTTGAATATAGACGCAACCCGCCGCAAGGCGATAAAGTAACCGAAGCGACGGTTTCTGCTTTTGTGAAGAGTCATCCGCAATTTGTGGAGGCAAAAGAAAACTGCTTAAACAAGAAGTTTGAAAGAGATGCCGCAAACCTCTCTCGTCGTGCTGGCCACGTTACAGCTATGTCTGAGCGTCGTATAGCAAGAAATAGCCGATCTGTTGTCACCAGTCCAAAGCTAACGAAGCTACAAGAGCGACTTATCATGGCGGAGTCAACTATCGTTGGTGCTGAAATGAGGTTGGAGGAGGTGAAGGCAAGCATTCTACCTTATCAAATGCTTGTTCAACTCTATACAGCAGGATTGATACAATAAATGTAGGAACATGACAGAAGCGTAAACAGAAGATGCTTCGAGGCATTGTAATAGGCGTCACTAACCCAATGAGGGCCTTCGGTGCCTCTACCGAAGGCTTTCATTGTACTTTATGCTCAGTCATTACTAGAGAAATCAAAACGTGTCTTTGCTCCAGTTCTCTCTTTTGAGAACTCTTGTCCCTCTTTCCATATAGGATAATTATAAGTTCTTAGAAGTAGAACTTGTATACATCCCAGGATGACAATTTCTTATAGGTGTTGATGCGAGGATGCTACTACGCATGACCCCTAGAGAATGCAACATGTGTTGGGTGATGGAGCAGATAAAAGTTGAGCTCCTGTTGAATAACCTCTGGCTTAAAATAATACAATAAGTGACGGAGCCGATGCAGGACTATGTTACTACGGTAGTGTTTGCACCCAATCTTTCAAGCCTTCGTCAACCACCGAGTGAACAAGCAAATGGTGGGTTATGTTACTAAGGTAGTGTTTGCACACCCCTTAATCTATCCATAGATAACTTAGAAAAGGGACATTACAGCATAGTACATAAAGAAATAATTTGGCGAGGTTGGGTCAGGGCTTTCCAATTCTAATAAAAAGAACAGAGAACCGAGAGGAGGTGAACAAGA